>JADLCF010000075.1 GCA_020847315.1 Bryobacterales bacterium
ACCTATTTCTTAGTGAAATAGGCCTTACTGGACTTGATTTGGGATTCAACCAACTACTGAATCGTCTCCTCCACGAGGCGAGGCTTCGCATCCGGAACGGCCAGCTCACGGAGAGCCGGCTGGCCCGGCTTTCCGGGGTTTCTCAGCCCCACATGCACCATATCCTGATGGGAAAACGGGGCCTCCAGGTGGCTGTCACGGACCGGCTGCTCGCCGCGCTCGCCCTCGACGTCTCCGACCTCGTGGAGGCGGTACCCCTGTCCCAGGCTTCGCAGGAGGCGGCCGATTCCTCCACGCGCCCTCTCGCGCATGCCGAACACACCGTTCTAGCGCCAATGCTCGCGGGATTGATCGGCGCCGGGTTTCCATCCCCGACGGCCATGCACCCACCGAAGTACCTGCCCCTGCCCCGTCGCGAGATTCCCGCGGACCGTGCCCTCTCGGCGGCGCGTCTCGCCCACGACCCCACGCTCGAACCGCATTTCCTGCGCGACGATTTGGTCGTCATTGCAATGGGAACGCTTCCGGAGCCCGTTCATCCCGGTGTTCTGGATTGGCCGCGAGTGATCGAGTCCGGGGGCTCCTGGCGCGTCCACATACCCGGCGCCGGTTCGCATGCGGAAGGGGACGCTCCGAGTTCCCTCGTGCCTGGCGGTGGAGCGGAATCGCTTGTCGGGGTGATCGTTCTGACGATTCGCAGGATGCATTCGCTACAGTTGGCGTTCCCCCCGGCCGCCGGTGGGAAATGAACCGATGCGGGCATGGCCTTCGGAGAAGGATGCAGCCTAACCGCGCGCCCCGGACGGCCTCGCTGCGAGCCCTAGCGCTGCGCGGTCTGCCGGTAGATCTCCGCCACCTGCTTCGCCGCTTCGCCCCAACTATATTTTCGGGCCTGCGCAAACCCTTTTTCGATCAAGGAAGTGTGCAGTTCGGAATCGAGCAGCACATCGTGAATCCCGCGCGAAATCTCGAAGACATTCTCCGGGTTCACGTATTTCGCCGCATCGCCGAGTACTTCGGGAAGCGCGCTCACATTGGAAGCCACCACCGGCGTGCCGGCCAGCATCGCTTCGAGCGGAGCCAAGCCGAACCCTTCGTACAACGATGGAAAAACAAAGGCCTCCGCCGCCTCGAAGAACACGCGCAGCGTGTCGTCGGGCACAAAGCCCAGGAACCGGACCGAATCCTCCAGCCTCGTATGCAGCACCGCCAGCCGGACCGCCGGATTCTTCGAGATTTCGTCCCCGATGATGAGCAGTTTCAGCCGCCCGTAGTGCGGATGTTTGGCCAGTTCGGCGCGAAGCACGGAGAAGGCTTCGATCAGGCGAGGCAGATTCTTCTGCGGTCGCACGCTCCCGGCGTAAAGCAGAAACGGCGAGTCGATCTGGAAGCGTTCCAGCAACTGTTTGCGGTGCGCCACCCGGTTCGGCCGCGAGGGTTCGTCTTCCGCCCGCATCGGGAACATATCGGGGTCCGGAGCGTCGTAAATACGCTGCAGCCGCTCGGGAGCAATGTTGAAAAACTGCTGCACATCGCGCTGCGTGGCGCCGGAAACCGCGATCACCTTGTCGGCCCGGCGAAGCCCATGGCCGATCAGCCGCTCCCGCCATTGCATCCGCCAATCTTTCTTCTGTGGAAACAGCAGAAACCCGATGTCATGCACCGTCACCACATACGGTTTCGGCATGAAAAGAGGCACCCAGGCGATGGGGACGTGATAGACGTCGCCCTCGTGCTGCCGCAAAAACCACGGGAACGCGATGTGATCCTGCCAGGAATCGTCGCGGCCCTCGAAATACGTGACCTTCACCCGGCTCGAAAGTTTCGCGATCGCCCGCAAGTCCACGCGAGACTCCCGGTAACCGATCAACACATATTCGTTGGTGGTATCCACCTCGACGAGCGCGCGCAGCAAATTGCGAATGTACGTGCCGATCCCGAAATCGCGAATATGTCTCGCATCAAAGACAATACGCATCCGGATTCTCCTCGTCTAGGGGATCGTGGATCGGCTTCAGCCTCGCGGCCCTATGCATGCGCCATGCGCCAGGAGTAAAGCGGGAACTTCTCCGTGAGAGACTGCACCCGCCGGCGCACCGCCTCCAGTTCGCTTTCGCTCTCCCGCCCGTGCAGGGCCGTGGCGATGCAACCCGCCACCTCGCGCATTTCCGCCTCCCCGAAACCGCGCGTCGTCACCGCGGGGGAACCCAGGCGGATGCCGCTCGGGTTGAGCGGTGGGTTCTCGTCAAAGGGAATCGCGTTTTTGTTCGCGGTGATGCGCGCCCGGTCGAGCACCGCCTCGGCTTCCTTGCCCCGAATCTGTTGGCTGAACACGTCCACCAGCATCACGTGGCTATCCGTGCCGCCGGAAACGATCCGGAAGCCTTGTTCCGCGAGCGACGATGCCAGCGCCTGCGCGTTGCGCACCACCTGCTTCTGGTATTCCACGAATTCCGGCGTCATCGCTTCGAGGAAACACGTGGCCTTCGCCGCGACGATGTGCACCAGCGGGCCGCCCTGCACCCCCGGGAAGACGCAACGGTTGATATCCTTCCCGTAGTTCTCCCTGGCCAGGATGATGCCGGAGCGCGGGCCGCGCAGCGTCTTGTGCGTCGTTGAGGTCACAATGTCGGCGTAGTCGCATGGGTTCGGATACACTCCTGCGGCCACCAATCCGGAGAAATGGGCCATGTCCACCAGAAACACTGCTCCCACCGCGTCCGCGATCTCGCGGAACCGCGCGAAATCGATGATGCGAGAGTAGGCGCTTCCGCCCGCGATAATCAGTTTCGGCTTGTGCTCCTCGGCCGCCCGGGCGAGTTCGTCGTAGTCGATGCGCTCGCTCCCCCTCTCCACGCCGTAACCCACCACCTGGTAAAGCTTCCCGGAGAAGTTGAGCGGGTGTCCATGGGTCAGATGGCCACCGTGGTCCAGGCGCATTCCTAAAATCGTGTCGCCGGGGTTCAGCACCGCCGCGTAGGCAGCCTGGTTGGCTTGCGAACCGGAGTGCGGCTGCACATTGGCGAACTCGGCGCGGAACAACTTTTTCGCGCGTTCAATGGCAAGCGTTTCCACAACGTCTGTGTGTTCGCATCCGCCGTAATAACGGCGTCCGGGGTACCCCTCGGCGTACTTGTTCGTGAAGACGCTGGAGGTAGCCTCCATTACCGCTTCCGAAGTGAAGTTCTCGCTGGCGATCAGTTCGATGTTGTTGTTCTGCCGCTCAGTCTCCTTGCGGATCGCGTCCATGATTTCCGGATCCACTTCCGCTAGCGGTCTTGCGAGTCTTTGCTGTTCCGTCATTGCTTGCGATTCACTTTCGTGTGGCGGTTCCGCCGCGTTTCCGGCGCGAA
>JADLCF010000076.1 GCA_020847315.1 Bryobacterales bacterium
TCAAGGGCTAATCGATCGAACGGAAGAACTTTGATCCGCACTCCATGCACCGGTGCGGGTAGTTCTTGCTTAGCTGGGTGATGGCGCGTTCGAGCCAGTTTCTTCGCATCCGCCGCACCCGCTGGCTGGAGCAACAAGGGCATCGTTGCAACGGCACATAAGCCGCGATGGAAGGCGGCCTGTTCGCAGCCATCGCCTGTTGATCTAGCGGTGCATGGGTCATCGCGCAACTTCTCCATTCCCCGCCCGGGTGGGGAACAAATAGGGCTCTCTGACACAAATGTAACAAGCACCGGAAGCGCAGTTGGCCTCTCGCGGGGCCGATTCTGGCCTTCACTTAGCGGTTCCTATACGGCCAGATAGGTTTGTGTCGAATCTGCGAAGAAGACCTCCGGATCCATAACGATTTCGGTAGAACTCCTCTGGATATGCTCCGGGAGGTACAAATCTGACCTTGCCCGCTCCTTGCCGCGCGAGGACACATTCCAGAGAGGGCGGCAGGACGGCCGGCGCGCGGTCGGATAGGATATCCACAAGGAGCAAGAGACGGAATGAGACGGTTGGCGATTTGGTTATGCCTCGGATTGTGGGTCGTGGCGGCGGCTGCGCAGGAGCGGCAACGCCCGGGGCTGTTCTTCCGGGAAGACTGGGCGGAATCCCCCGCGCAACTTCCGGTGACGCAGGCGCATGTCGTCAATCCGGATCTCGTGCTTTCGCTCCATGGTCCCGGCAGGGACGGCATCAAGAAGAGCAACCACGAGAAACCCTACGATGATCCCTTTTACATTTGGAACGGTGACGCGAAAGCCAATTGGGCCGTGAGTTTGCGCCACCGGGGGGCCCTCGTGGACCTCTCTCATCAGGCTCGCATCGTCTGGAGGAGCAAGCAGCAGGGCCTGCACTGGCTGCGGATCGTGCTGAAGCTGGGCGACGGAACCTGGCTCGTGAGCGAAGCCGCCGATGGCCCATCGAGTGATTGGCGCATTAAGGAGTTCGTGCTCGCCGATACCCGGTGGTTCCGCCTGAACATCGATGAAGTGATTGTTGGAATGCCCGTGGCGAAGCCGGACCTCAGCCGCGTGGAGGAGGTCGGGTTTACAGACTTGATGCGTGGTGGCGCCACACCCTCCTCTTCCCGTCTCGACTGGATTGAGGTCTACGGATACCCGGTTGAGAGAACGGCCGCCCGGTAGCATCCGCTCCTTTGTTCAGCGATGGAGGGCGTGGCCTGCCCGCATGGTTGGGTTACGATAAGGGTGACCGGATTGTGGCTTGTCGCAGCGTCCCGAGCGCGTTGGTGCGCTGGATAGGGGGAAACGGCATTGCAACGCCGTTCGTCCGCTCTGGTGGCGGCCACTTTCCCGATACCGGTTCCATCGTCCATGCGATTCATCACCACGTTCGTATCTCTTGCTGGAATACTCCTGCTCTCCGCGCTGACCATGCTTGCGCAGAAGCCAAGTTTCGAGTATTCGCTCGCGCCCTCGTTGCAAGTAGGTGCATTCGAACTTCGCAAGACGAGAGATCTGCGCACCTCCCGCTGGCATGTGGAGATCCTGCGCGGCGGAAGCGTTCTATTCCGCAGTTCGAATGGAGCGAAGACCGCGGATGACTTGCTGTTCGCATCGTTTCCGCTGCTTGGCGGCGATCAGAAGCAGATTGTCATTGAAGAGTACACGGGCGATGTCTTTTGCTGCACGTACAACTATGTGCTGAGGACCGGAGATTCCCTGGATGTTCTCTATTCGAGTACCCAGTATCCGGTAGGGTTTGGATTGGTTCCGGAGGATTTCAACGGCGACGGCGTCTATGAACTCGTTACGACGCTCACTCGCTTTGACAATTTCCTGAATCTGCCGCATGACGTGTCGCCCGCCACCCGGGTCGTGTTTCGCTACGACGCGAAGGCTGGCCGTTACGTGGTTGGCAATCGGGAATTCGCCGGCGGCATCCTCGAAGACGTGGAGAAAGACAAAGAAACCGTGGAAGAGTTGCGCGCCCAGCGGAAGGCCGGCGCGGCGCCGAAAGGCGCATGGCAGAGCCAATACACGGGCGCGGTTCTGAACGTGGCGTTGGCCTACATCTACTCCGGACGCCAACAGGATGGCTGGATTTATCTGTTGGGTAAGTATGACCTGGACGATCGCGAAGTCGTGATCACCAATCTCCGTTACTATCTGATGCGTTGTCCGATATTTCGCAGTATCTATAGCGACTTGAACCCGGTGCGAAGGACCGGCGTGAGATCGAACGAATAGGTTCCGTTGTTCGGCGAATTGCCTCAACCGAAGCGCAGCCCAAGTCCGTTCCGGCCCCACTCGGCCGGCCTACAGATTTGGGGCCGAAGCGCCGATCCTCTGTTATGATGAGGGCACAATGAGCATGCTTTCACAGCGTCTGCAACTGAAAGTCGCTCAGAAGCAGATCCTCACCCCCAGCCTGGTGCAGATGGTGACGCTTCTCCAACTGAACAAGCTGGAGTTGCGCGACATGATCAGCCAGGAACTCTCCGAGAATCCGATTCTCGAGGAGGGGCTGGCCACGGAAGAAGACGAACTCACTTCGCAGGAAATCCAAACTCTGCTCGAAAAGGAACGGGTCGCCGAACCCGCGGACCAGAGCCTGCTCGATGCGCTCCACGGTGGCCAGGCGGCCGACGCGGAGGAATCACAGCGGAACCCCGCGGGTAGCGACGCCGTGGATACGCGCACACCCGGTGAAGAGGCGGAGACCTCCAGAGACGCCGATCCGTTCGAAGAGATCGATTTCGGCGAGTTTTTCAACGACTACCTCGATCCTGGATATCGCACCTCCGCTCCTGAGCAGGCGGAAGGCCCCACGTTTGAGACGTTTCTTTCGAATCCCGTGAGCCTGGGGGATCACCTTCGCGCGCAACTGAGCATTGAGGTGTTGAACGAAGCTCTGCGGGCCGCCGCGGAAGCGGTGATCGGCAATCTCGACGACAACGGCTACCTGGGTTCGAGCGTGGAGGAACTGGCCGAAAGTGAGGCGATCCCGATCCCCGTGATGGAAGAGGGGTTGCGTGTGGTGCAATTGCTCGATCCCTCCGGCGTGGCCGCCAGAGACTTGCGGGAGTGCCTCCTCCTGCAGTTGGCAGACCTCGCGGAAGAGGATAGTCTCGCTTGGCGCATGGTGGAGGAGCACATTGAATGGCTCGACGGGCGTCACTCGAAGGAACTCTGCCGCGCCTTGGACGCCGCTCCGAAACAGATCGACGCCGCGCTCGACTTGATTCGCACTCTGGACCCCATGCCCGGCGCCCGCTATTGCTCTACCGGGGTACAGCCCGTGGAGCCGGAGATCTTCATTTTTAAGGACGGCGACCAGTGGGTGATCCAGACCCTCGATGAAGGCGTCCCGCAACTCCGGTTGAATCGCAGCTACCGCTACCTGCTGGAGCGAAGCGATTCGACGGACAAGAACGTTCGTAACTATGTGAAGGAGAGATACGCTTCCGCCTTGCAACTGATCAAGAATATCGAGCAACGCAAGCAAACCATCCTGAAGGTTTGCCAGTCGATCGTCGAGCGTCAAGGAGAGTTCTTCGAATTGGGCGCGGATTACCTGCGCCCGATGATGATCAAGGAGATTGCCGAAGAAATCGGCGTGCACCCGTCAACCGTGAGCCGCGCGGTTGCCAACAAGTACGCGCACACCCCTCAGGGCACATTGGAACTCCGGTTCTTCTTTACGGAAGCCGTCCAGGGCCGGGCGGGGAACACAACTTCTCTCTTGGCAGTCAAACGCTTGGTGAAGCGAATCATCGATGAAGAGGATACGGCAAAGCCGCTCACGGATGAGCAGATCATGGAGCGCTTGCATGAGGAAGGGATCGATGTCACCCGCCGCACGGTTGCCAAGTATCGGGAGGATCTCAGGATCCCATCGACGCACCAGCGGCGGATACGCAAGTAGATCCGACTATTTCTTGGAGGAATTATGAAAATCGCATACTCCGGCAAGACGGAGTTCCTCACGGAACCACAGAAGAAGAAGATCGACACCCGGTTGTCGAAGTTCGCCAAATTTCTCGATATGAAGAAAGGCGAGCGCGAGGCGCATGTCACTTTGAAAGTGGAGAAGCGCGCGCACCGCGCGGATCTCTCGGTGCTCTATAAGGGTGACGTGCTGGTGACGTCCGGCGATGGCGCGGACATGGCCACTGCGGTAGGCGCGGCCATCGAAAAGCTCGATCGCCAATTGACGAGATCGCGGGAGAAAAAGCATGATTCGAGAACCCGCGTAGCCGCCCGCGACGACAAGCGCGGCAAGGCAACCATTTCCACCGACCGGCTGACGCCCTCTTTTCAGGAGATGGAGAAGGAAGTCGTCAGGCAGGTGCCGAACACTTCCGGGGCCGTGGTCCATCGAGTCAATGGCGCCTCCCGGCGAAAGCCGTTAACCGTGGACGAAGCGGTGCTCGCCATCAAGAAGAACCAGCGCTTCCTTGTTTTCCGGGATTCCGATACCAACGGCACTTCGATTCTGGTGCGTCGGGACAACGGCGAGTTTGATCTGATCGAGACGAATCCATAACGGTTCCGGGCGTCTTTCCGTGGGGCGGTAACCGGTGAGGGTTGCCGCCCTTTTTCTTTGATCTCGCCGTTCGCGTTACGATTGGGGTTTCAATGCAATGAACGATTCCTCCTCCGCCGGGCTGCCCCTTCCGCAGCTGGTGATCATCACCGGGTTGAGTGGATCCGGCAAGGGCACTGTGCTCCGCAGCCTGGAAGATGCCGGCTACTATGCCGTGGACAATCTGCCGGTGGAGTTGCTGGCCACTTTCGCGCAATTGATTAAGGAGAACCCCGGTATTGAGAATGCCGCGATCGTCGTGGATATCCGCGAAGAAGCGGGTCTGACCAAACTACCGGACTTGTACCTCCAAATCCGGGAACAATTGAGAACGGCTCTTGTGTTTCTCGATGCTTCCACGGAGACCCTTCTTCGCCGGTATAGCGAAACCAGGCGGCCCCACCCGCTGGGTACATTCTCTACGCTGGAAGACAGTATCGATGCGGAGCGCGCGCATTTGGCGCACATCCGCGAGATGGCCGATACCGTTATCGACACATCCAAGTTCAACGTCCACGAGCTGCGCGATTACGTCCAGGCCCGCTTCGGAGACAATGCGGAGCAGACCCCGCTGCGGATCGCCGTCACCAGCTTTGGGTTCCGCCACGGCGTGCCGGAAACGAGTGATCTCGTCTTCGACGTTCGTTTTCTGCCGAACCCGAACTACATCCCGGAATACCGCCACCTCACTGGCCTCGATCCACAAGTGGCGGACTACATTCGAGGGTTTCCCCAAACGGTGGAGTTCCTCAACCGGATCGAGGATCTTCTGGTCTATCTGATTCCGCACTACATCCGGGAAGGCAAGAGTTACCTCACGGTCTCGTTTGGTTGCACAGGCGGCCATCACCGCTCCGTGATGATGGCCGAAGAGATCGCCCAGCGCCTGCGCGAGAAGGGCTACAGCGCGAAAGCGAGCCACCGCGATACGAACAAAGCAGTGTGAGCTTCCGCTGCGCGGGTTCTCCGCCCGGCCGCTATGCGTCCGTCGCGCGATCTACCTTGGTGGTTCCCCACATCGAGAGTGGCGAGACGAAGAACACCTTGATCGAAAGCAGCGCCGCGAGGTTCATCACGAGGAATGTCCGGCACAGCGACGTCAGCCGCTTGAGCGGAAAGCGCCGCGGAAGAGCCGGATCGATTGCCGCCGCCGCGAAGAGGGTCGCTTCCGCTACGAGAATCGCCCATTTCCAAACGGAATCGGGGAGGAACACGCTCGCCATCACGGCCGCAAGCAGCGTCCAGGGCAGCAGCAACCGCCCCAGCTTGTGCGAGAAGAAATGCAGCCACATGCGGTGCGGCAGCAGGAGGCGGGGGTAAATGCGGTAGGTCTGCCACATGCCGCTGAGCGTCCGCATGCGCCGCTTCCAATCCGTGCCGGTTTTCGTGGCGTAGTCGTAGGCGATTGCCGCCGGATCGAAGACGATACGAAACCCCTGTAGGTACGCACCCAGCGGGAGGACAGCGTCATCGCCGAGTGTGTATGGGGGAAGAGGCCGGCATAGCTCGCGGCGCATCGCATAAAGGCAGCCGGTCGTGTTGAAGAGGCTCCAGATCGCCGAATGACGCGCGCGCACCCAAAGCTCGTAGCGCCAGTAAAGGTCCATGTCGGCCTGCTCACCGGCGGCGCCGTCCGGCTTGAGGATGCGCAGTTCCCCGGTGACGGCGCCCACTTGTGGGTCGGCGAAATTGGCGGCGAGTTGGCGCAGCGCTTCGGCGTCGATCCGCTGGCGCACATCGCAAAAGAAGATCACCTCGCCGGTAGCGTGGCGCAGTCCGGCGTTGAGCGCCGCCGCTTTTCCGCCGCGCGGCAGCGCGATGAGTTCCACCCCGCGCGGTGCGAAGGCGCGCGCAATCGCTTCACTCTCATCGGTGGAGCCATCGGAAACGATGACAAACTGCAACCGGTCCTTCGGATAGTCGAGGGCAAGCAGATTCTCGATTTTCGCCCTGAGGTATTCCTGGCCGTTGTGAACGGCCAGCAGAACGGTGACAGCCGGAGTGTGATCTGCGCTCTTCAAGACCGGATGCGACCGGAAGGGAATCACTCGCAACCAAAGCGGATACCCGGCTAGAAAATACCCGGCGAGCGCGACGCTTCCCAAAAAAACGAGGACGCTCAGTTCCATGCGGTGGCTTCTCCCGGATGCGGCGCACGCTCTCGAACCCGCGGGCGATCCACGCAGCAACTGCAGCGATCGTCTAACTGCTTCGACATCCTACTTCGCGCCCTCGAATAGCTTCTCGTAACGATCCACCACCTGGTCCGTCGAGTACTTCTGTACAATCTCCTCGCGGGCGGCGGCGGCCATCCGCTTACGTATCCCGGAATCCGCTTGCAACTGGAGAAACCCGCGGGCGATCGCATCCGTGTCTCCCACCGCCGTTGTGAAACCGTGAACGCCATCCGTCACCAGTTGCCGGTTGGCGGGGATGTCGCTCACCACGGCAGGCAACCCAACGGCCATCGCTTCCGAGAGCGCGCAGGAGAATCCTTCATTGGGCGATACCAGCGCGAACGCGTCGGATGCCTGCAACCACAACGGAACGGCGCTCGAATCCACGCGGCCCGCGAACGTGATGCGCGGTGGCAGTCCCTCCACGGCTCGCGCGCGCGCTTCAAGCTCAGCGCGCTGCGCGCCATCGCCTACCAGGACCAGATGAACCTCCGGCCGGTTTGCCGCCTTCGCGAAGCCATCCAGCAGATCAAGTAAGCCCTTCTCGGAAGACAGCCGTCCGGTGTAGATGACAACGAAGCCGTCCTTGGGCAGTTGAAGCTGCTCGCGTAGCAGTGCTTTCCGCTCGGGCGTCACGGGAGCGAACACATCGACATCCACCGGGTTTGGCATGAACAACGTCTGCGAGCGAGGGATGCCCGCGGCTTCCGCCTCTTCCACCATGCCGTCGTTCAACAGCATCACCGGCACGCGCAGCCAACGGAGGAAGCGCAACTCCCAGCGTCCGGCTTGCGAGCGCAGCAGCGGGCGGATGGTGTTGCTACCGCTGAACTTCATGAAGATGCGATAGCCGAGCAACGCCGCCACCGGCAGACCCGCGGCCAGGTGCAGGCCCGGCATCAGAAAATAAACCGTCCGGCAGCCGCGCCGCAGTTGCAACAGGCTCCAAGCCACGCCCAGAGAAAACGCGAGCGCCGCCAGTGTCCCTCCGCTCTTGGATGTCAGAATCCGAACGGGAACCCCCATGGGGTCCGTCCAATCACCGCGCTTCGGCATGGGGGCGCCCCCCGCGCAAAGCACCAGCGCCCGATGTCCCCGTCGCATCAGCCCCTTCGCTACGCGCTGAACTTCAATCTCCGTGCCGCCCAGCACCGGGGGATAGGTGTGCGAAATCATGATCACGGCTCGCGGTTCGGGACGCGCGGCGGGCTGCGGCTGCCTGTCTGTGTTTCGGTGCTTCGTCATTCCGATTCTGCCGGCCGCTGTGGCGGAGAGCGCTGAAGATCAGTTCGCTTTCTGGCCCCGCAGCCAATTCTCAAACACCACGGCATGCCAAAGTTGGGGGGAGGATTGCCGGTGCTTCAGCGAGGATGCCACCGCGGCCGCCAGGGCCTTCTGGTCGAACCATCCCGCCTTGGCCGCGGCGCTCGATGCTCCAAATTCCCGTAGCCCGGAACTCCACCGGTCGAGCAACCAGCGATCGGCCGGAATCGAGAATCCAGACTTCTCCCGCCGCGCAACAGTATTGCCCAATCTCCGCCGCGCAATCTCGCGCAAGACCGCTTTGAGCTGCCCGTCATGGAAGCGCACGGAGTAGGGAAGCCGCGCGGCGAACTCCCAAACCGTGTGATCGAGCAGCGGGGATCGTGCCTCCAGTGCATGCCACATCGTCGCTCCATCTACCTTCACCATGAATTCGCTCAGAAAATGCTTGGATTGGTGGAAGCGCAGCGCATCGTCCAGCAGCCGGCGTCCCGATGTGAGCGAGTCTGGTGTTTCCCTGTGCGCCAGCGTCCTGCCCTTCAGCAATGGTCCGAACATCCCGCGCTCTTCAAAATAGGGAATCCCCAGGCGAACCCGGGCGTAAGCCCCCACACCCCCGAATGCGTAACTGAGAAAACTATGTGCCCGCTTCGCCATGGGGATCGCCCGAAGCAGCGGCCGCGCTGCCTTCCATAGGGCTTCCGTGAGGGCGGGCAAGCGGCCCGCGAGACGCTGTGCGCGCCAGCAGTTGAGGAAGAAGGAATAGCCGAGAAAGACATCGTCTCCGCCGTCGCCCGTCAACAGCACAGTTGCATGGTCCTTCACCGCGCGGGAAACGCTCAGCACGCCAAGCGCGGAGGAGGAGGCGAAGGGTTCGGAATAGGCGCTGCGCAGCTCGTCAAGCGGATTCTCCTCGCGCTCCGCGATGGTAACCACTTCGTTGGCGATGCCAAGTCTCCGGGCAGTCTCCCGGGCGGCCGCCGTCTCATCCTCCGGGTCTCCTGGCGTGCCCACGGTAAACGAGCGAATCGGAGCGCCCAGTTCTCTCAATGCCCAGCAAATCAACCCGGAATCCACGCCGCCGCTAAGCAGCACGCCGATGGGCACGTCGGCGATCAGCCGCAGCCGCACTGATTCCAGGAGGAGCCGTTCGGTTTCCTCCACCGCCTCTTCGAACGAAATCGAGGCGTCCCGTTCTTCGGAAAGCTCCCAGTAGCGGCTGAGCGAGGAACGGCCTTCCTGCCAGTGGAGAATGTGGCCGGGCGGGAGTTTCGAAATCCCTTCGTAAATGCAGCGGGCATCGGTGACGAAACCGAACTCCAGAAACTCGAGCACGGCTTGCGAATCCAGATCCGCGCCGAACCCGCCCTCGCGCAGGGCTCCCACGGTGGAGGCAAACGCGATCTGCCCTCTCGTTTCCGTGTAGATCAGCGGCTTCACGCCCAGCCGGTCTCTTACCAAAAAGAGTTCGCGAGAGCGGTTGTCCCAGATGCCGAACGCATACATCCCACGCAGGCGGGAGACCAATCGGTGGATTCCCCATTCCAGAAACCCATTCACCAGCACTTCGGTATCAGTATTTGAGTGGAACCGGCGTCCGCTTGCTTCCAGATCCCGCCGCAATTCCTGAAAGTTGTAGATGCAGCCGTTGAAGACAACACCCACCTCGCGATCCGCTGACAGCATCGGCTGGCGCCCCGCCTCGCTCAGGTCGAGAATCGCAAGCCTGCGATGCCCCAGCGCAACGCTGTTCCACGCCTCCACGCCCTCGCCATCCGGTCCTCGATGCGCGATTGCGCGAAGCATGCGCTCGACGGCGGGAAGCGCATCCATCGAGTCTCGAAGGCCCACATATCCAGCGATTCCACACATAGAAGGGCAGGTCCGGCGGCGATCCGCGGCGGAGAACTCCCGCCGTTTATCGAAGTATGCCGCCGATCAACGTTTTCGACTCTAGGATCGCACTTCCCGCGCGAAACCGTGGGCTCCCGCCCAAGGCGCTCAGCCGGGCTCGCCGTCCTTCGCAGCTATCACCCTGGCTGGAGACCCGACGGCCGTGCAGTTGGCGGGCAGGCTCCGCGTGACGACCGAACCCGCGCCCACCGTCGTGTTCTCGCCGATATCCGCCATCACGATGGAGTGGGCGCCGATCCAGCAGCCGCTCCCGATCTTTACCGTTTCGAACGAGCCAAGCTCGGCGCCGCTTAGGGCGCCATCCTCATCGCGCGCGTGCTGGCGGGCGCCACTCAGGATCTGCACGCCCGATGCAATCTGGCAGCCATCTCCGATCACCGTGCGCCCAAGGATGTTCAATGCTCCGATGTAGACGTTCCGCCCCACGCGCGCTTCCGGGTGCGCGAAATAAGAGCCAAACTCGATACGGCTGTTAGGTCCAAACTCCCGCAGCGTCCAGCGGTAGTAGCCGCCTCGCAGATAATCGCCGGGCAGGCCGGGGACGAGGGCGTGCGCCTGCGCAAAGAATCGATACACACTGCGAATGCGTCCACATCCTGAGAGCAGCGCGGCAGGAAACGTCAACACCAAAGAGACGCCAAGGAACAGCGCTTTCAGGAAGGTTCTATGCACAGGTTCTACGACTCCTTTGCCGTGGCTGTTCTGGCGTGAGAGACAGGCCGCGCCGCCACGGAATGATAAATGCGGCTGAGCGTGCACACTCGCGCCTGTGGCGTGTGCCGTTCCAGCACGAGCGTTCTTGCCCTGCTCGCGAGTGCTTCCCCTAAATGGGGCTCCTCCACCAGAATACGCAGCAACGCCGCCGCCAGCGCATCGGAGTCGCCCGGAGGCGCCAGCAGCGCGCTTTCCTCGTGCGTGACGATCTCCGGAATGCCGCCCACCTGGGTTGCCACCGCGGGAACCCCGGCGGCCATCGCTTCGAGCAGCGCGTTGGGCGAACCTTCCGAGAGCGAGGAGAGTACGGCGATGGCGGCGATTCCATAATATGGTTCCGCGCTTGGCTGCTGCCCGGTGAGGGTGACGAAGTCGCCTAAGCCAAGTTCGCGGATGGCCGCCTCGATGGGCGCGCGTTCCGGTCCATCGCCCACCACAACCAGTTGTATCTCTCGCCGCGCAAGGATGCTGCGAACAGCCCGCAGTAGACAGATATGATCTTTCTCCCGCGAGAGGCGGCCCACGATGAGCACGACGGCTCTGTGCTCCGGAATGCGCCAACGTTCCCGCAGGGCGCGCGCCGATTCCTCCTTGCGGGCTTCGCGCCCCCAGTCCGGACGGATGGCGTTGTGGATCACGTCGATCCGTCGCCGGTCCACGCCCTTGGCCACCAGTTCGTCACGAAACGGGCCGCTTACCGTCAACACCTGGCCCGCGGCGGGCAGGCTCCAGCGGTCAAGCTGGTTGTAGAACTGCGTCTTCCGGCTGGTGAAGGTGTAGCCGTGGTGGAAGGCCACCCATGGCGCGATGCGCGGCAGCCCCGCCGCCCGCGCAAGAAAATGAGACTTCACGGCGTGCGTTTGGATCACGTCCGGCCGCACCCGCATGGCCATCTCCCGCAGCGCCCGTACGACGCTCCAATCGAACGCCCGGGATTCGGGGATCTGTTCGAGCGGAATCCCCTCTGTCCGCGCGCGATCGAGAAACACGTTCGAGCCCGCGCCGCGAACAAAGGTTGCGATTACGGTGTCGATTCCTTCCGCGCCGGCCAGGGATGCGAACTCAATCAGGTTCTTCGCGGGACCCGTGATGGAAGTGGCTTCGATGATCGCGAGCAGCCGTAAGCGGTTGTTCATGGGTGGTCCAGCCATCCCCGGTAGGTTTCCACCAATTGCTTCCCTAGGCTCCGCCAGTCATAGCGGCATCGCGCGGTGCGCAATCCGCGCTCGATCAGCCCGCTCCGCAACTCCGGCTTCGAAGCCAAATCCGTCAAGTGCCGCAGCCATCCCTCCTGGGCGTTATCGCCGGCGAGCAGGTAGTCTGCCCCAGGCTGAATCGCCAGGCCTTCGGCGCCCAGCGCGGTGGAGATGACAGGGGAGCCCGCCGCCATCGCTTCGAGAATCTTGAGCCGCGTGCCCCCGCCCGTCTTCAGGGGCGCCACCGCCGCCAGCGCCGACTGGTAGTAGGGCTTCACGGAATCCACGGTTCCCGTCACCACCACACCCGGCAACTCTTTCAAGGCGAGAACCGCGTCCGTTGGCCGCGCGCCCACGATCACGAATTCGAGATCCGGCAACCGTTCCCGCACCTTGGGCCAGATCTCCCGGGCGAACCACGTCACGCCCTCGACGTTCGGGAAATAATCCATGGATCCGACAAAGACAATGCTCTTCGGCGTTGCGCCGCTCCCCCGCGCTTCCGGCGCGAACGCATCGCAATCCACGCCGTTCTCGATCACGGCGATGCGGGCCTGCGGCGCGATTCGCGAGAGCACTTCCCGCTCCCGCTCACTGCAAACCACATGCCCCAACGCATCCCGTAGAATCTCGCTCTCCACCCGCTGAAGCTTGCGGGCAGTAAGGGAAGCATAGAGCCGCCGCGCGGGCGAACGAACCGTTTCCGCGTAACGAAACATGAGTTCGGACTCGATATTGTGCCAGTTGTACACAACCGGGGCGCGTACGCCCCTAGCTCGTAACGATTCCAGGCAGCGCACCATGTGGATGCTTTCAAGCTGGATCAAATCGAAATCGAGTGCATCCGCGAACCCGCCCGCTGCGTCCGCCAAAGCCGTCGAAGTGTAGTTCAGGATGGGAAGCGGCCACTTCGTAATCACACCCTCGATCAATTGCCTGGGGCGGTAGGAAGGGGGCTTGGGAACGTAGCGGTATTGTTTGCAACACAGCAAGTCCGCTTGCTTCGGCTTGCCCGCCCGCGCATCCTCGAAGCCGGCGAGGTACAATTCGCCCCACTCTCCCAGAGCGCGCGCCAGGTACAACTCGCGCAACTTGGCGCCGCTTGCCGCGGGGCTGCATTGCCGGGGAGACAGCATCAGAATGCGCGGTGAATCTGGGTTCATCGGCCTTTCCGGTCTTGGGGTCCGGGGGATCGAAGCCCCTTCATCAGAATACGTTATCCCCTCCCGGAGCCTCATCTTCTCTGTTTCGTCCGATGGCCACGCTACAATGAACGAAGGTTATGAAAGCACGCGTACACGTCTACCTAAAGCCCAGTGTTCTCGACCCTCAAGGCCAAACGATTACGACGGCCCTGAATGGATTTGGCTACAGCGCGATTCGCAGTGTCCGGCAAGGCAAGTACTTTGACGTTGAGTTCGACGAGTCTCTGGATGAAAGCGCGGTTCGGGAGCAATTGACGAAGATTGCGCACGATGTTCTGGCGAATCCGGTGATCGAAGAATACTCCATGGAACTGCTGGGCTAGGCGGGCACCACACCCACGGCTTGGCTGGCGTTGGGCGAATCCGCGAGGAGTTTGCGCTATCCATCCCGATAGTCTACTAAGGCGGAAAAATGTGCGGCATCATTGGTTACCTCGGTGCGCGTTCGGCGGTTCCCGTCATCATTGAAGGGCTGCGCAAGCTGGAATACCGCGGCTACGATTCCGCGGGTGTGGCCGTCATTGACGAATCGGGGCATCTCGAAGTGCGCCGCGCGATTGGAAAGTTGCGCAACCTGGAGGATGCGATCCAAGTGCATCCGCTCGCGGGCCAAATCGGCATCGGGCACACGCGTTGGGCGACACATGGGCGCCCTTCCGAGGAGAATGCGCATCCCCATGTGGGGCCGGGGAACCGGGTGGCGGTCGTCCACAATGGCATTATTGAGAACTACCTCTCCCTCCGTCAGCAACTGGAAGCGGAAGGCCACAAGTTCTCTACCGAGGCGGATACAGAGGTAATCGCCCACTTGATCGAAGATTCCCTTGAGGACGATCTCACCGTGGCCGTGCGGAAGACGGTGCAGCGGCTTCAAGGGAGCTTTGCGATCTCAGTGATCGCCGTCGAAGAGCCGCACAAGATCGTCGCTGCACGGCTCGGCCCCCCCGTGGTTGTGGGGCTGGGCCAGGACGAGTACTTCCTTGCCAGCGACGTTACGCCTCTTCTTTCGCACACGCGCGACATGTTTTTTCTATCGGATGGAGACATGGCGGTCCTCACCCGGGATGGCGTCCGTCTGATGGATTTTTCAGGCAAGCCGATCAGCCGTTCGGTGACCCATGTGCTCTGGGATCCGATCATGGCGGAGAAGGGCGGCTTCAAGCATTTCATGTTGAAGGAGATCTACGAGCAGCCCCGCTCCGTTCGGGAAACCTTCTCCA
>JADLCF010000077.1 GCA_020847315.1 Bryobacterales bacterium
AGTTCGTAAGTGCATCGAGCACGGTGGTTGTGCTCAGCAGCGGATAGGAACCGGGGCGCCCCACCTCGCCGGTGATCGTATACTTCTTGCTTCTGACCTGCTCCACCGTCACCATCACGCTGGGGTTATTGATGAACTCCTTTAACTTCGTGGCGATTGTTGCCGAGAGCGCTTTGGGCGTGGTCTTGTTCGCATCGATGTCTCCGATCAGCGGCATCGTAATTTTGCCATCCGGCCGGACGCTTTGCTCCACGCTCAGTTCCGGTTCCCGCCAAACCCGTACCTGGATCACATCCTCGGGACCAATCTGGTAGCTAGAAGGATCGACAACGCCGGGGAAGTTGGCGCTGAGCCGTTGATCCGGGATGCCTCCATCGGCCGCGGGGGGTGGGGTAGGCTGGGGCGTATCCTGGCCGAGAGCGGCCACCGCGAGAATCGCCGCGAATATCGCCAGCACGAACGCAGGCCGCGCCAAGGAATAGAATGTGCTTTTCGGAGGAATTCTCATATCAGACAACACGTTATCGGGAGGTTTCCGGTTTCCGGACAGTTCCTCTTATTTTACAGCAAGTTCCCCCGCGCCCAAAGCTGCCGGGCTGGGCTCGCGCCCGTTCCCTCATGCCTGAACTCTTCAGACCGAAGCACTTGCTGCACTCGTGCGCAAAGCGACCCTCGCGTTGCGCGTACATTTCCATTGTGCCGTGTTTTTGTGAAAAGAGATACCCGGTACCCTGGTACTGGAACGTACTAGCGGATTCCGTTTCCTTCCTCCATCATCTACTAATAGCAGGTGATACGTTAGATGGTGTTGATAATAGAGAATTGGGAATCTCTTCTGTGTCCTGATGCTCGGGACTGAATCCGACGACAAGGGGCCCCGCGTTACGATGCCTAAAGTTCGCTATTTTCTCGCCAAGACGGAGCCGGATGTCTACTCCATCGGCGACCTCGCCAGGGATGGCCGCACCACCTGGGATGGTGTCCGCAACGCGCAGGCGCGCATGGCCATTCAGGCGATGAAGCCGGGCGACCTCGTGTTGATCTACCATAGCGGAGGTATTTCCGCTATCGTCGGCCTGGCGCGCGTGGTTAGCGCACCCGTGGACTGCGCCGATGATCCGAAGATGACCGTAGCCGATCTCGAGTACGTCCACACGCTGAGTGAACCGGTCACGCTCAAGGCCGTCAAAGAAAGCGGCCTCTTCTCCGGTTTCGCGCTGGTTCGCCAGAGCCGGCTCTCCACGATGGACGCGCCTGCGCCTTTCGTTACGTGGCTCAAGAAACAGCGCCCGGAGTTGAAAACGCTTCTATAGCGCGCGCACTGCCGCTTCCAATCGCCTTGCGATCTCCGCGGGATCGTCCTCGGCATTGAAGTGCAGGGGTGCGCCAATGTGAATCGACAATTCGCCTTTGCGGGCCACGCGCCGCCCCTGTTCCCGCATTGCCTCGATTCCCTTCAAGCGCACCGGCGCCACGGCCAGCCCCAATTCCTTCGCCAGAATGCCGATTCCCGGCTCAAAGGGCAGCATTTCGCCCGAGTAGGAGCGGCGGCCTTCGGGAAAAACAAGAATGGAATACCCCTTGTCGGCCAACCGTCCCGCGTGTTGGAAAGCGCGCCGGAATCCGCTTGTTCGAGGAAGCGGGAAAACCGCGTAAACGAGCACGACCAGGAGATATTGGAGCGGCAGCCAGAGTTTCCAATACCAGCGTTCGTCCGCCGCCGGGTACTTGTAGCCTCTCAGCATCTCTCCGCTCATCGCGATCGCCATCCTCCGCGCGATCCTCCAGGGCAACCGGCCCACCAGCAATGCGCCATCGATCGACGTCACGTGGTTGGCCACAAAGAGCGCAGGGCCCTTGATATCCGCGAGATACTCCGTTCCCACGATTCTCGCCCGTCCTGAGTAGAATCGGGTCAGCGGGCGCATTGCGAATACACTAAATATCTGTCGGATCGCCGATGCCCACCAGGAGAAGGGCCAATGTACGAAAGGGTACGGGCGTTCCGTCTTCACCCCGGAATGTACCGCCCCCGCCGGCGCCTGGTGCAGCTCGCTGCCGCCCGGTTTGTCTTCCGCGGAGGCGTTACCTCGCATGCCGCCCGCGAGTAGGGAATATGGCTCCCCGGCCAGCATTGCCCGGAGATCGCCCATGGTGGTCGATTCCGTAAATGCCGCTTCGTCGAGGCGCACTTGAAACCGCCCTTCGAGCGCCGCCAGCAACTGCACCCGCCCGAGAGAATCGAGGCCCAGGTCGCTCCCGAGCCGTAGATGGTCCGCGAGCGGCCCCTCCCAATGCGCCCCGTTCGCAGCCAGCAGTTCCGCAAGTGCGTCGGATTGCACTGTCGCCACTCGCCTTCCCGCCGCCAAAGCCCGCGCAGCTTCCGCCACCGCGGCTCGGCGTATTTTTCGCGTGCTTGTCCGGGGAAAATCGGGCTCCGGCCAGACCCCCCAGCGCGACATCCGCTGATATGCCTCCAGGTGTTCGTTCGCCCGCTCCACCGCAGCCTTTAATTCACCTTCTCCGCCGCTCTGGCCGTGGGCGGGGAGCAACATTGCGAACGGTTCGGGCCCATTTGCTCCATCCACGCCCACCACCACTGCATTACGAATCGCCACTTGCTCCCGCAGGGCCGCTTCCAAGTCTTCCGGCACGATATTCATGCCGTTCGCCGCGACAATCAGTTCTTTGCTTCTCCCCCGGAAGTAGAGAACTCCGCTCTCATCCACTTCCGCCAAGTCTCCCGTTGCGAACCACGTGGATTGCTCCGTCAGCGGTGTGACGCCGGCTTCCCGCGTCCAGTATCCAGGCGAGACGTTCTGGCCGCGCACCAGGACTTCTCCACCCTCCCCTATGCGAATTTCCCGCCCCGGCATTGCTTTCCCGATGCTTCCGCGGCTCATCTTGAACGGGTGGTTCACGCTGATCAACGAAGCTGTTTCGGTCATCCCGTAGCCCTGGATTACGGCGTACCCCATCTGTCGCCACAGCCGTTCCGTTTCCTCGGGTAAGGAGGCTCCGCCGCAGACGAAGGCCCAAAACTTCCATCCCAAACGCCGGTGTACGTCCCTAAACATCCACCAGCGCCGCAGGTAGTGTACTTCCGGAGTGCGCTTCAACCGCCGGGCGAATTCCTCCACGCCCCACCGGGCCTCGCTGCCTCTGCGAAGTTCCGCGCCGAGGACTTCGAGATAACGCGGCACCGTCGCCATCACGGAAATTCTCCGTTGATGAATGGCATCCACCACATCCGCCGGGCTCAGTTCGGGCAGGAAGTGCATTTCTCCGCGCAATAGCGGTGGAATGAACAGCCCCATCATCTGCCCGAACACATGGGAGAGCGGCAACTGAACCAGAAACCGTAGAGGATGAAAGGGCCGCTCCCAGCGCAGGTAGCGTCCGATCTCCCGTTCGAGGGGACCCAAACTTGCCAGCGTATTGCCGTGTGTGAGGCAGACGCCCTTCGGCGTTGCGGTCGAGCCCGACGTGTAAATGATCTGCGCCAACGTATCCTTCGTGACGCCACCGGGTGGGAGTGGGAGCGCCGCCGAAGAAGCCACTGTTTCTCGTAAGTCCTCCAGGCGCCGGCAGTTTGGATGTCCTGTCTCCATTGCTGCATTCTTCTCGCCATGGAAGAGCAAACGGGATTCGGTCTCCTGTGCGATCCTGGTCACGTAGGCCGCACTCGCCTGCGCGTCTACTGGAACAGCCACCACCCCCGCCGCAAGGCATCCCCAGAATGCGCCGGCCCACTCTCCGCTATTCGGCCCCCAGAGGATGACGCGGTCTCCCGTCGAGAGGTCTTGTGCCTCCCGAAGCCAGCGCGCCGTTCGCCAGGAGAGCTCCGCCAGTTCCCGGTAACTCATCCTGTGCGTCCGAAGCCCTCGCGTATATACGTAGACGGTTTCTCCACCGGCGCGCGCGAAGTCGTTGAGATAACTTGCCAGGTTTACGCGCGTATTCTTCATAACGCGAGAGCCCATTGCCGTTCCATGGAGCCCGGCTTGGGGGTGCAGTTCGACGTTCCGGGGGCTGACCCGCCCATTCGAATTCATTATCTCGCGACGCATCCGCCCTGCAGCCGGATCACGTTGACAGATGGCTTCTCCCCGTTGAGGCATCCACCTGCGCCTCGCCGGGTTGTTAACCTTTCCGTGAAAATTGACTTGTTCGTAAACGATCTCTGGTAATTCCTTGGAAACTGTGGCATTCTCCTGTCTCAGGAGGGACTATGCGGAGAACTTTTTTCGTTCTCATTCTGGGAATGGCTCTGGCGACAACCGCCGCCTGGGCTGAAAGCTGGACTGGTTATGTTTCCGACGCCAAGTGCGGAGCGAAACACAATAAGGGCACCCAAGCCGACATCAACTGCGTGAATGCCTGCATCAAGGGAGGCTCGGAAGCAGTATTGGTGGTTGGCGACAAAGTGGTTCCGATCGCCAACAAGGACAAGGTGTCGGAGTTCCACGGCAAGAAGGTGACTGTTAACGGCAAGCTCGAAGGCAATAAGATCACGGTCGAATCAGCCAAAGCCGCCGAGTGAACCATTCCAGGTTCCGGGCATTCTTGAGGGGGGGCGGCGCACGCGGCGCCCCCTCTGCCCGTGAGGGTCGTATCGCGACGCATTCCTCCTTTCACCCCGCGACGCGAGCGAATGCACGACTTCCTGCATCCCCACGCATTCCCCGAATTTCTCGCCCCACTTCCGAGTGCTCCAACAACGCGACCGCACGTTTGCGATGGAGGAACTGCACTGGAAAGTAGGGGCCGGCTCCACTCCGTGTGGAGCGAAGCCGGCCGGAGCGCGAACCACCCAAACGCGGCAGGGTTGGGGCGGTCCGCCCTGGGATCAGAACTGGAAGCGCAGCCCCATGCGGAAGGCCCGCGCGGACGCGCGATCTCCCGTGGAGCCGGAAGTCGCCCCGCCGGCGCTCGTGATCACGCCGAAGCCCGTATCATCGGTAATATCGAGCCCCGGATTCTGCCAGTTCGGATGGTTGAAGAAGTTATTGGCGGTCATTTCCCAACGCAGTCTCATCCTCTCGTTGAAGAAGAAATCCTTGTGGAAACCGACGTGCCAAACGTTGACGCCCGGTCCTTTGATCACACCCTTGCCAGACGTTCCAAAGCGACCCATCTGCGGTGGCGTGAAAGCCGTGGTGTCAAACCAACGATCCACCGATTGCTGCCCCGAAGGCAGATTGGCGTTCTTAAGAATATCCGGACGGAGAGTAACGGAGGCGGGCGTGTCTGAATCGGTGTAGGCGATTCCAACCGGATCGTCTCCTGTCCAAAGTGGAGTGAGGAACATGCCTGTCTGGAGGCTCAGCACGCCACTGATCTCCCAGCCGCCGACCAGCAGATTTGTCAGCCGCGACACCCCGGATGCAAACCGCCGCCCTTTGCCGAACGGTAATTCGTAGATGAAATTGGTATTCCATCGATGGGTGGGAATGTCGGAGGCGGGCCCAACCTCGCGCCGGCGATCGAATGGGTTTTCGGAAACAAACGAGTCGAAGCCGAAATCCCAGTTGTAATCGAGGTCATAGCGATCGCGCGCCCAAGTCCACGAACTCTGAAAATAGAGGCCTTGCGAGAACTGGTGCGTTGCTTCCAGGGTAAGGCCATTGTATTGGTGGCCTGCCCCGTTGGTGACATACCAAACTTCGGGATAATTGGAGAACGGCCGGGGCTTGTTGATGAACAACTCGGAGTTCGGAACGGGTGAGTTGTAATTATATTGCCAGGGAGCCTTCCGCATTGCCGTACCGATGTAGGAGAGGCGAAAGCCGGTATTCCATTGCTGACGCTCAATGGTGAAGTTGTACTGCATGGAATACGGTGTCCGGTAGTCCGGGTTCTGCGCGGCAGGAATGCCGACCGAATCCGGCCCGCCCGTTCCCGTCGAGGGAAACACTCGTGGCAGGATGACCTGCGGATTCGTTTCAGAATTCGTGTAGGTTGGTTCTCTCAGATTGAACGGTAGACCGCCAAACTCCAGGGCGTAGACGAACGGCACCACGTTGTAGAACATGCCCCAGCCTGCGCGAAAGACCGTATCATTGCCCCAGGGGCGATAGGCCAGTCCAATGCGGGGAGCGATATTGTTGAGATCGTTTCGGATCAAGGTGCGTGATGGCAGGCCGACCGAGCTTGCTTCGGCCACGCCAACGTAATTCTCCGGGAAGATGGGGCTAACGTTCGACATTGCGCCATCCGGAACGATGATCTGGCCGGACTTAACATCGAATGTCGCCATGCGGTTGTTGTTCTCCCGCCAGTTTAGGTGCAGTTCGTAGCGTACGCCCGCGTTGAGGGTCAGCTTGGGGCTGATCTTAAAATCGTCCGCGGCATAAAAATCATACGACCAACGATTTCGCGCCACCTGAACTGGAGGGAAATCGCGGGCTGCGCTGGTTGGGATTCCGAGCAGGAAGTTCGCGTACGGGTTACCCGAGAACCGGCTCGTGAAGCTGAGGTTCCCGAAGAGATTGCCGCCCGCGCCGAAATCGTCATACTCGGAGCGAAGCAGATTGAAGCCGAACTTCAGGTTGTGTTTCGCCCGGTACCAACTGACATGATCCTGGATCTCTTCGGTGTGCGTTCGGTATCCTTGGCGACGCCAGGGATACTGGTAAAGCCCGGTCAGCGTGGGCCCGCTGAAGCTGATGTTCAGAATTCCGTTGATATCCGGCAGGTCGGGCGCCAGGCCCACCAACCCGAGCTCTTTCACCACTTCCAGCCCGTGCTGTGTGGTCCCTTTGCTGAAGTCGTAATTGATCGGGTTATTGTTCAGGCCAAACCCCCAGCGAATTTCGTTCAGCAAATTCGGGCGGAAGGTGTGGGTCCAGGACGTGGTGGCGGCACGATCATCTCGTTGTTGCCAGCGCAGGCCGATGGTTGGGAGGTTGCCTTCCCACGGCCGGTTGTAGAGGCGGGACCAAGTGTATCGCCCGAACACGAGGTCGCCTTCGCCGAACTTGTGGTCGATCCTGGTTGTCCAGTACGTGGATGGATCGTACTTCCGCATCTTCAGTTCCCGGTAGTTCTGGCTATGGAGATTGTTCAAGTCGCCAAAGTTGGGAAGGGGAAAATACTTGTCCTGGATTTTCTGCGCCACTGGATTCAATCTGGCAGCCGGAATTTTGTTCCCGCTGAAGGGCGCGCCTCCCATCGGGTCTGTGAGTTGGGCCGTAAGATTCGAAAAGTCGCCGCCTCGCCAGGATGCCGGAGCCACCGTTGGCGTCAGGTTCTGCGCAACGACGCTTCCCCGGGCGGTTTCCCAGGAGAAGTAGAAGAAGGTCCGGTTCCGCCCGTCGTAAAGCTTCGGCAGGAACACCGGCCCGCCCACGGCTGCGCCCGGTTGATGATTGATGCCGGACCCTCGCGCTGTCGCGAAGGGGTCGCGGGCGCGGAACCATGGGGTGGAATAGTAGTCGAACAAGGCGCCGTGCAAGTCATTGGTTCCGGATTTGGAGACGACGGTTACCTGGCCCATCGCGCCAAACTCCGCGGAATTATTGGCGAGGTCAATCTTTACCTCCTGGAAGGACTCGATGTAGTTCGCAAGCGGCCCAGTTTGCGTATTGTCCACGCCATCGGAGAACGTAGTTCCATCAATCGACCAGTTCTCCTCGTTGACGCGGCTACCGCCGAAACGGATCACGCTGGAGCCGGATTGCTGCTGGACACCGGGCGCCAGCGACAGAAAGGCCCACAAGCCACGTGTATTAAGCGGCAAGGTGTTCAGGACTTGCGACGCTTTCACGTTGCCGATTCGCGCGGTTTCCGTCTCAATGAGGGTCGCGCCGCCGGAGACTTCCACCGATGTGGAGACATCGCCGACAACCAGTTTGATATCGACACGGCGGACGTCCCGGGAAACCAGAACCACCCCGTCCATAATGAAGCTCTTGAATCTCGCCGCCTCCGCTCGGATGTTGTAGGAGCCTTCCTTGAGTTGAGAGATGGTGTAATTTCCGGCGTCGTTCGATTGCATGGTCGACTGAATGCCGGTTTGTGTGTTCGTTACCGTAATCGTTGCGTTTGGCACTACGGCGCCGGTGGCATCCGTAACCGTGCCGGTGATGGTGGAAAAGATCGTTTGTGAATAGCCTGCCGGTTCCAGGAGAAGCAGCGCGACTAGAACTGGCAATATGCCAGCCAGGAGTGTGTGTTTCATAGATCCCCCTTTATGGCATTCACCCGCCGCGAGCCGGGTGAATCATGACCAGGCCTGAGCGAAACGCCCTAGCCGGGTTTTTCCATCCTTCTCGTGAATCAGTTGCACCCCGAACGGGGTGTTACCGCAATCGGTCTGTCTAGCGGTTAGTTGTTACCTTCACAGGGGGCACGGCTTAGATATCGCATCCGCCAAGAGTGCCTGGAGGCGTTTAGTGAATTGGCCGGGAACGAAGAGTGCCGCCTCCGTGTGGGGAGGAGATGATTGTTTGCAAGGGGAAGCGCGTTGCCAGACGGGCATTAGGGAATATCTGCGCACTGCCCGCGCCGCCCTGTGCGGAACACCCGGTGGCCGGACGCGCATCGCGGAGAGGCGACAGTACGAAGGACGCCGCCACGAGAGACCGTGCATCAGTTGAGCCCCTACCCTATTCTTGTTTAGTTATCACGATGCGAGGCGGCAAGCAATCAAAAAGTGATAGAAGAGCAAAGAAATAACAAGAATTCATGAGGATTCCAAAGATAAATGGTCTCGCGTTACGGAGACTCCCGTTACTGGCCTGCGGTTCTTGCGTGGTGGATGTGGAGCATCGTGTGTCGCCTCGAATTGCGGAAAGGAAGCTTAGCATGGATGTGTTCCGCTGTTTCCGGGATGCTGAACGAGTTTTAATCGGAATCTGTTGTCAGAGAGCCTTGTAGGGAGCTACGATGATAAAAACGAATGACAAAAGAAAAGAGAAGGAAACTTCTCCGCGAAGAACGCCACCAACGGGTCCTGCAATTATTGGAACAGTCCGGGAGCGTCACCGTCGAGGAATTGGTCTCTGAACTTAGCGTTTCCGCTGTGACGGCGCGGGCGGATCTGGATGCCTTGGCGAAAGTAAAGGCCTTGGTTCGCTCTCACGGCGGCGGCGTAAAACGCTCGGACCCGATCGTGGACTATCCGATTGCAATCAAGGGCGCATTGCACCATGAAGAAAAGGTTCGAATCGGAGAGGCCACCGCGGCGCTATTGAAGCCGGGGCAAACGGTAATCATCGATTCGGGCAGCACTACGGCGGAGGTGGCGCGCGCCTTGCGCGCCGCGCCGATCCCGCTCACGGTGATCACCAACGCCCTGAACATTGCGGAGATGTTATGCGGGGCGCCCCAGATTCAGGTGGTGATGCTGGGAGGGATCGTTCGAAAATCATCCGGTTCCATGGTGGGTCCTCTGGCGCAGAGCAGCCTGCGGGAACTCACCGCGGATCATCTCATCCTCGGCGTGGACGCACTTGATCCCGAAGTGGGCGTCTGCACGCCGGACATGTTGGAAGCGCAGTTGAACGCGCAGATGATCCGGGTATCGCGCGAAGTCACGGCGGTGGCCGACTTTAGCAAGTTCCACCGCCGCAGCCTCTCGGTCATCAGTTCCGTCG
>JADLCF010000078.1 GCA_020847315.1 Bryobacterales bacterium
AGATTTCCTCAAGCCGCGTGCGCCCGGTGTCGAACTCCGTATTGCCTCCCCGCGCCCGGTACCAGACATTCCATTCATCAAAGGCGATATGGATCGGCCGCTGGCCGCGGCGGCCGCTGCGCGCAGCTTGGATCATCCCGTCCACGACTTCAATGCGATAGTCGATCTCCTGGGAAGCGGCCAGAAACCGTTCGAAATTGCTCTCGCGATTGCCGATATAGGTGTGGAGCGAGATGTAGTCGATCTCCCCCTTGAGCCCTTCGAGCACATCGCGGTTCCAGCCGATCCAATCGGCACTGCCGCCGAAGTTCGAGGAACCACTCGCAATGAGCTGGATGCTCTCGTCGGCGCGCCGCATCGCCTTGCCGGCCTCGCGAGCGAACTTTACGTAGTCTTCCGAGTTCTTGTGTCCTAGTTGCCAGGGGCCGTCGATTTCGTTGCCAAGCCCCCAGATTTTCACTCCCCATGGCTTCTCCCGGCCGTCGCTGCGGCGTGCGTCCGCCCAGGAAGTGCGCCGCGGCTCATTGCAATACTCCACCCATTCGCGCGCCTCATTCACGGTGCCGAGACCGGCGTTGATGCAGATATAGGGGTCGACGCCGATCTTCTCGCAATAACGCAGAAATTCGCCGGTGCCGAAGCGATTGGAATCGAGATCGCCCCATGCCTGGTCCGGCCGCGTGGGGCGCTGATCCTTGGGTCCGATCCCGTCCTTCCAGTTGTAACCGGAAACGAAATTGCCGCCCGGCCAGCGCAGCAGGGTGACGCCCAGGCCCTTAACCGCCGCCATTACATCGGTCCGGTAGCCTTCGCTATCGGAGAGCGGGCTGCCCTCCTCATAGAGCCCGCCGTAAATGCAGCGCCCGAGATGCTCGGCGAAATTACCGAAGACGTAAGGATGCACCTCGCCGATCACGCGATCGGTATCGATCTTGATCCGGGCTTCTGGCGTGCGCGCCTGGGCGCCGGCGCGGGAGGTGGCGATGTACGGAAAGGCAAGAGGAAGCGAGGAGAAATTCCGCCGGGTAAGGGACATGGGAAAAACCTCCGCGAACGAATCAGGCGCTTCGTAATTCCCGCTAACGTATCGCAGTATGGCGGGCGATGCAAGAATGGCGCCGGAGGGGTGAGTACGAGAGTGCGCGAGGGGTTATTCCAACGGGCTGGCGGCGGCGCGCACGTCGTCCGGAATCTCATCCTCGCTCAGGATGCGGACGAATTCGGCGAGGATCCGGCATTCGTCCTTCGCGAGGTCCCAAGAGGGATAGAGCGGGTTCAGCGAGATGAGCCGGACGCGTGAGTGCCGCCATTCGGCATCGCCGAAATCGTCCTCGCCGGCGGGTCGCTGTGGCGCCTTCTCCGAATGATACTTCTTGATGCTGAAGGCGCCGCCGGATTGCGAGGCGCCGAATTGCTGGGCCAGCACCAGTTTGCCTTCCCGGGTTCCTTGCGGATTCATGCGAAAGAGGCAATAACTGCCATCCGGGATGCGCCCTTCCATGCTCTTGCCGCTGATCCTGGCAACGAACAACCGTTCATCCGGCTGCAACCCCTCGGGAATCGGCACCCAGCCGGACGCCTCCACCTCCGCATCGCCGTCGAACACTCCCGCGGCGATCTTCATCGGATAGAAGGGAAGATGCGTGCGGAACGGAATGACGGCCGCGGGTTCCTCCCTGGCGGGGCCGGGTGCGGCCACATGCCGCTCGAAGAGCGTGCTCAATTCCCGTTCCGGCTTGTGGATCGTGATGCTCTTCCGAGCGGAGAGACGCAGTAAATGCGAGAACGAATTCTCGAATTCCGCCAGCAGATCGTCCCCTGCCTCGGTCGCCGCGCGCTCTGTGAAATCAGCGGAGATCGAGTGGAGCACCCGGACGTCTTCCCGGTCGAGCGTGGATGGCCATCGCTCCAGCGTCTGGATGTGCAAGCGGTTGGCGGAGGGGTCGAGCAGAAGGATGCCCGCCGGAATACCCACCTCTCCCGGCGCATGTAATTCGAGGATGGCGAATTCCCCCCGTGTGGTTTCCAACGGAGACGTTGCCCGTCCACGAGGCGCCCCCGGCGAACCGTGCGCCCCAGAACCGTGTGCCCCGGAACTTCTGGCTCCCGGCCCCTGCGCTCCCGGCCCCTGCACTTCCGGCCCCTCTGTTCCTCGCTCGTGTGGTATTGAACCCTGTGGTTCCATCCGTAAATCGCCTCACCCTGCCTTGCCGAGCCTACCTCTTTCTTATCGGCCTCTTCGTCCACTTCGAAGAGCCCAAGGACTTCCGAGGCC
The DNA here is from genome assembly GCA_020847315.1 of Bryobacterales bacterium. Classification (GTDB taxonomy): domain Bacteria; phylum Acidobacteriota; class Terriglobia; order Bryobacterales; family Bryobacteraceae; genus JACTMJ01. The sequence goes on from JADLCF010000078.1 coordinate 2,276, forward strand.
GGACGCCGGCCCGCGCCTGTTCGGGGGGGGGGGACTCGCCTCGAAGCAAATCGGGTCGCGTCCAAGCAACCCGTCAAGTGACGAGGCCAAAGCGGTTCCGCGCCCGGCAGCCTGCCTCTAGGGATTATACGGGTAGTAGCCGCTGCGCGCGCGGATTTTGACGTTGGGCAGGTTCACTTCCACGCGAACCCGGCGGAACACGCGGGGCGAATCCGTGTTCGTGGGTACGTAGCGGAGGATGTATTGCGTATTAATCTCGCCCACGATGCCGGTCACGGCTTCGAAGAGGCTTTGGGCGATCTGCGTGGCGTAGCCGCCCGTCCCCACGACCATGGCGAAATTGCCCGCGTCCTGTGGCTTCGAAAGGTAGCCGGTGACGTTCTTATACACCCCTTCGAGCGGGTACTCGACACGCCCTCCCGTTTCGGTGGCCAACCGGACCAGATTGCTGTCTCCGGTCGATGCGAAGCCATACGCCTGGGTGCTTAAGCCATAAATAGTCACCAAGTTGCGCTGTGCAAGTTCAAGCACTTCTTCAAGGCCATGCGTCGATGCTGTGTCGACCCCGTCGCCCACGATAATCAGCACGCGCCGCGGTTCGATCGGTTCACCCTTCATCAGGCTGCGCCGCGTGCAGGCCATGTAGATCGCGTCATAGAGCGCGGAGCCCCCACCGGGCTTCAACTGCTCCAGCCGCTCCACCAACGCGCCCGCTTCACTCGTGGTGTCCACGGCCAGTTCGGCCGTGGTGCTGTAAGGCACCAGGTAGCCCGCATACTGCGGCTTGTCGGGCGGGAGCAAGTTCAGAACCAATTCCACCACCGCCTCGCGCAGGGTCTTCCAGTGGATGACGTTGCGGTTGGACATGTCCACCAGGAAACCCACCACCACGGGCTGCTTGCGGTCTCTCGAAAAGAAGGTGATGGTCTGCGGGATATTCTCGTCGTAGAGCTTGAAATCGACTTTGTTCAGGTCATCCACAAAGCGATCCTGAAAGTCCGTGACGGTCACGGGCACGATCACCTCGCTCACCCCGGCCCGGAAGGGAACCTCGCCCGGCGCCGCTACGACGGCGGTATTGGAGCTGCTCGATGATGTTTGCGGCGCGGATGCGCTCAATGCCGCTTGCGGCGCGGATGCGCTCGACGCCGTCTGCGGCGAAGCGGGGCTCGGTTCCGCTTGCGGCGCCGCGGTGGCGGTGGAGATCAGGCCGATCAGCACGGCGACGACGAGAAGCGCTCGTCCGGTAAGGCCGGAAACGGGAAAAATCATGCTGCGAGAGATCCTTGCCCCTATTATACGGGGCGCGCCCATGCCGGGTTGCTTCAAACCGGCGCTCGATCAATGAGGCGGGCGCGCATGCTTACCGCTGCACGCGCCCGCTGCCGCCGTTCTTCAAAAGGCCGTTCACCTCGTCAAGGGTGAGTCGCGCGAAGTCACCCGGAATGGAATGCTTCAGGCAGGAGGCGGCCACGGCGAACTCGAGCGCCTCGGCGTGGGAGGGCAGGTGCTGCAAACCGTAGATCAGCCCGCCCGCGAAGCTGTCTCCGGACCCTACGCGGTCTACGATGTGCGTGATGTCGTAACGCCGGCTGACAAAGAAATTCTCTCCATTGTGGAGGCACGCGCTCCAGCCGTTATGCGAGGCCGAGTAGCTTTCGCGTAGCGTGATGGCCACAATCTTGAGATTTTGAAACTGCTGCATCACCTGACCGGCCAGCGCGGCGTAGGCGGAGGGGTCCAGCTTGCCTGCATGCACGTCGGCATCGCTCTGGATGCCAAGCGCCTTCTGGACATCCTCCTCGTTGGCCACCACCACATCGGCGAACCGGACCAGTTCCGGCATCACTTCATGCGCGGCTTTGCCCCACTTCCATAGGTTCTTGCGGTAGTTGAGATCGATCGAAATGCGAAGGCCCATTTCGCGGGCCGTCTGCACGCTTTCGATGGCTAGCGCCGCGGCGGATTCGCTGATTGCGGGCGTGATACCCGTGACGTGGAACCAGCTTGCCCCCTCAAACGCCAGCGCCCAGGCGATATCGCCGGGTTTGGCGAGCGCAATGGCCGAAGCGGCGCGATCGTACGTGACCTTGCTCGCGCGTTGATTGGCCCCCGTCTCGAGATAGTAAATCCCCATTCGCCCGTTGCCGCGCGCCACATGGGAGGTATCGACGCCAAAGCCGCGGAGGCTGGCGACGCACGCATCGGCCACCGGGTGATGGGATGGAAGCACCGTGACGTAGCGGGCCGGTTGTCCCAGGCCTTCGAGCAGTACCGCCACGTTCGCTTCGCCCCCGCCGAAACTCGCCTCGAAGCAGGGGCTTTGCAGGATACGCTCCAGGTTCGGAGGAGTCAGCCGCAGCATGATTTCCCCGAACGTCACGACTGGCCTTGCCATGATCATGGTTATTCCTTTGCCCGGGCTACGGGCGAATCCGCTCCCTCCGGGCGCGTCCGGTCTCGTTCCGGGAAGCGCGCCCTGGACTCTTCATCGTACAGCGAGAGGCGATGCGATGTTCAAACGAGGCGCGCGGACGCCGGCAGAGCACCTGCTACGCCGGTGGAACCACAGACTGCGGAGAAGCACTCGCATGGGTTGTTTCCCCTCGGCCCGCGAGGGCGCGCGGGGCGCGACGGGCGCTGAGGATCAGGGCTTTCCGAAGGCTCTTGAGCGAAATGGGCTTCGGCAGGATTTCCTCGAAGGTGTCTTTCCAGCCGGCGAGCCGGTCGTCCTGTTCATTCGTGGCGGTGCAGAGAATGATGGGCGTGCGCGGGAGATGGTCGCGAAGCTCCTGCTGCCGGATCTTTGCGATTGTGGATAATCCGTCCATGCCGGGCATGTGCCAGTCCATGACGATCCAGGAATAGGGCGCCGTGGAGAAGTTGCTCAGCGCTTCTTCGCCGTTCCCCACGGCATCGCACGCGATACCCATTGATCGGAGCATGGACGTGATCACCTTCCGGTTCACGGGGTTGTCGTCTGCGATCAGCACCCGGGGAGCGCCGCCGGAGGGAAGGGCCGCCGCCACGCATGCCGCCAGACACTTGGCGTTGTTCCGCGAGCAAACGTCGCACCCCAGGCCGTCGGGGGCGCGACCGGGTGGAAGTGCCTCCACCGGCTGAGTGGCGCGCTGCAATTGGAGCAAATCCGCCGGATGAGATTCGGAGTTCCGGGGCATGGCGGGCGCTTTGGAGATTTCAGGATCAGCCGCCCGGCTGGGGCCGGTAGTCAGAGAGGCTTTCTCCAGCAGCGAACAGAACAGTTCGGGAAGAAAAGGCTTCGGGTATACCGCGTAGCCCTCTGGAATCTCGCGATTGAGCGCATCGGTTTCCCGCTTTCCCGTGGTCAGCAGGATCGCGACGGCGTCACTGCCCGGCTGATTCTGCTTCAGCCTTTGGGCGATCTCGAGGCCGCCTCCATCGAGGGCGGTATCGATCACCAGGAGGTCCCAGGGATGGCGTGCATCCGCTCCTCTTAGGGCGGCATGAGCGGTGGAGAGATGGGTCGTCCGGCATCCCGCTCCTTCGAGACGCCGCGCGAGCATTTCCCCGGTGATCGCCCGCCGGGTAAGGATCAGCGCGTGTCTGCACAATGGGCGGCTGGAGCAGTTTCGGGCTACGAACCCCGGAGGCTCGAGGGCGGGCGTGATGGGAAGCTCCACCGTGAATGTGCAGCCGCCGCTCGGTGTGTTGGCCACGGAGACCGTGCCGCCAAGCAGGAGGACGAGATGCTTGGTGATGCTCAGCCCGAGGCCCGTGCCCACCGCCGCTTGCGTGCCGGCGTTTTCGCTGCGGATGTAGGGGTCGAAGATGGAAAGTTCCTGCCCGGGCGGGATGCCCGGTCCCGTATCGCTGACCGTGATGCGGAGGAGAGTGCTGCCGGAGCCGACGGGCACGCGCTGCATGCGCAATTCGACGCTTCCGCGGTCGGTGAACTTCAGCGCATTGCCCAGAAGGTTCATGAGAATCTGGCGCAATGCCGTTTCGTCCGATAGGATGTCCGCCGGTACGTCCGAATCCACGGCCCAGGCCAGCTCCAGATCCTTCTGATAGGCCACCGGCGACAGGATCGAAAGGACTTCCTCCGCCAGGGATTCGAGGTGCACGGGCGAAACGGCGATCAAACGCCTCCCGGCTTCGAGCCGTGAAAAGTCGAGCACCTCGTTCACCGTTCGCAGCAGGATTTCCCCGGAACTGCGGATGAGCCCGACGTACTCCCGTTGCGTGCGATCAAGCGCCGTCGAGGAGAGAACCGATGCGATGCCCAGGACTCCGTTGAGAGGGGTGCGCAACTCGTGGCTGATGCTCGCGA
>JADLCF010000079.1 GCA_020847315.1 Bryobacterales bacterium
ACACCTTGAGAGAGGGCCAATCGAAGCGAATGCGCATGGTGTTCCATTCGCCCTTGTTCTTGACGTTCACCTTCGTGGGAGCCACCAACGGGAAAATGGCGCCCATCGAGTTCGACTTGGGTTCCGCATCCACCTGCTGGAAGATATTCACCTTGTACCCGCAAGCGGTGGGCGGGCCGAACGGGGGAGCGGCGAAATAGACACCTCCATCGCTCCAGCCACCGACGAAAAATTCGAGCGAAAGATCAAAGTTCTCGAACTTTCGGTCCGACGAGAGCCATGCGGGCCACCCCGAGGTTGGGCTGGCGCAAATTGCCCCGTCCTCCACATAGAAGGCGCTATCGGGGCCGTCTACGATATGCCATCCGGACAGATCCTTGCCATTGAAGAGGGGCTGAGGCCCGGCAGCCCGAACGAGCGCGGGCGCGGCCGCGAGACCGGCGGCGCTCATGAGGAAATTTCGTCTCTGCATTGCCCTTCCATTCTTTAGGCTGGGGAGGCCTGCGCGCAACCCTTCCCCATCAACCTTCGCGGGTGATCGCCTCAGCCCGCCTTCACGGGATTGCGCAGGATGCCGATGCCCTCGATATCCACCTCCGCGATGTCACCCGGTTTCATGGCGGAGGTGGAGCCCGGCGTGCCGGTATAGATCACATCGCCGGGGTACACATCCATGTACTTCGAAACGTGCATGAGAATGGAGGGGAGGTCGAAGATCAGATCCGAGGTGTATTGCTTCTGCATCACCTTTCCGTTGAGCCGCATCTGCACGAGCAGATTGCCGTAGTTCACGCCGCGCGCGATGGATGGGCCAAGAGGGCCGAACGTGGCCGCACCCTTTGCCCGCCACCATTGCAAGTCTTTATCCGGGCCGCCCTGCCAATCGCGCTCGGATACATCGTTTCCACAGGTGACGCCGAAGATGGCGGCCTCCGCCTGGGCGCGGGTGGCGTTCCGGACGGGCTTCCCCACGACGATCACAAGCTCCGCCTCAAAATGCACATTCTTGGCGCCGGGCGGAATCAGAATCGGATCACCGGGATTTTGGAGGCAGGAGATGGACTTGAAAAAGATCTCCGGCCGCGTGGGGACGGGCGCGCCATCGAGGTGGCTGCGATAGTTGAGTCCGCAGGCGATCACTTGCCTTGGCTCACACGGGAAGAGGAGCTTCGCGTCTCTGAGAGCGACGGTTTGCCCGGTGGGCCGATGGTCTCCGAACAAGCCGCCCGCGAGAATGCGCACTTGTTCGCCTTCGAGCAATCCGTAACGATTGGCGCCTCCGTGAGCGATCCGCACGAAATGGCGAACCTGCCCGCTCCGCGGCTTCGCGGCGGACGGGGTTGCCTGCACCGCGCCCGCTTGCGGAACCGCTCCCGCGATCAGGGACGATGCACTCACAGATTGCAAGAATGTTCTACGATTATGGCCCACGGGATCTCTCCGGGAAATGATTTGATTGGTCTTTGCCACGCTTGCAAGCGCGGTGCGGACGTGAGAAGAATCATACCAGAGTGCCGGATTGAGCCGGTGAAAAGACCGGGCGGGCGGCGCTCACACCACCAGCACGTGATGATCCTGACAATTCTCGTGGGTGCCGGCGTAGATCAGATCCACAAGGCCCGTGCCAAACGCGGCGAGAAACGGCAGAAACGAGTAAATCCGCTCCTGCAGATGTTTTTCCGGATAAATGAGGCCGCGCAAATAGTGCGCATCGGCGCGCACGCGATGTTCGCGGCGGGTGATCTCGCGGGCGGTCTTCCGTTCCAGCTTCTGGAATTGATAGAGCACGCGCGTGCGGCTCCGCTCCGACGCGGCCGCCAGCGTGGGGTCGAACTCCAGTAACTCGCGGCGCAGCCCGTCAAACAACGCCGAAGTCTGGTTCACGGCGTCAGCCATGCCGCCGCGCAGGTGCTCCGGAATGCGCGTGCGGCCCAGGCGTTCCTCGAAGGCTTGCTCGCCCGTGAAACATTCCGGGACGGCCAGTCCATAGCGATCCAGATAGCGCTTGGCCTTTTCGTCGATGAGCGTAAAGCCGTTGCGGGGAAGAAAAACGGGGGAGCGCCCGAGCAGTTCCGCATAAAGGGGCGCCGATTGCGCCAAATACGCGATTTCCGCCGCTCCTCCCACGAGGCAGACCGTGGGAAGCAGATAATCCTGCAGCACCGGGCGCAGCAGGGCATTTGGCGAAATCGAGGCTGCGAGCGCGGCGAGTTCGCTCGCGCTCCACGTTCGTTTTCCGTTCGAAAATCCGCCGTTGCGCGCCTTCAGGTTCAACCGCTCCCCTTCGTCGAGAAGAAAGAAAAAGGAACTATTCCCATCCAGATGCACTTGCGCGTGGTAGCCGGCATGCTCAAGGGCCGTGCTGCGCGCCGCAACCTGAGTGGAAAGCAGCGGGAACTGCTCCACGGCACGAGCTAGCAGCGGCGCGGCGAGGGTGCGAATCTCTTCCGCCAGCGGGTCAAGGAACAAGACCCGGTGGTTTCCGAGGATGCGCTCCAGCAACTCCCGGAATGCCTGGGCATACGTCCTGCCTTCCCGGTAGGCCTCCGCCGCCAGAGCCGTGATCTCCGCGCCGAAGGGCAGGTCCGCGAACGCACGCTCCAGTTCCTCCCGGCGCACGGCGGGAACGGGCAGGGCCCCCACGGGAAACGACGATGCCGGAGCGTCCGCCGGGGCGCCGTTACCGGCTTGATAGCGCAGCGGTTGCCGGCAGGCGTCGAAGAGCCAGGCGTGGTCCACTTCCTCAAGGTCATGGTCTTCGCTGGCCAGCCAGAACACCGGCACGGCGGGGATGCCTGCCGCTTCTAGCGATTCCGCCACCCGCACCGCGGTGAGCGCCTTATAGACCGTGTATGCCGGCCCGCCCAAAACGCCCACCTGCTGCCCCGTGGCGACCGCGACCGTCCCCTCTGCGGCGAGTTTCCCAAGTAGCGGGGAATCCGGGTTCTGCACCCCCAGCGCCCGGACGACTCCCCGGCGGCGTTCCGCCGGATAGCGGATGGCCTCCGCCGCGCGCCGGAGCGACTCTGGATCGTAGGGCGCGTAGGGGTAAAACGCGGAAAGATTCTCAAACCGGTAGACGTAATCGAGCAGAAGGTGGCTGGAGCCGGGTAAACGATCATGTCGCAGGCAGTGGGATTCCATACGTCTAACCAATCTGTTCAGATGAGAGCGTGCGGAGGAAGGC
>JADLCF010000080.1 GCA_020847315.1 Bryobacterales bacterium
AGTAGGTGATCGTGACCCGCCATCCGTTTTCCGACACTTCTCTTGCTTTTGGCACGCGGCCGCATGCGGCTGGCGCGCACTCTGTCTCCTCCCCGGCTACTCGCCCGGTCACCCGAATCCGGCATCTCCTTCTGGCCATTCTGGCTCTGTGTTTCGCCGGGCTTTCGAGCGCGCAGATCAGCGCCCCGATGAACCGGACGGTGGATTACCACGCCGGCACGGCCGCCTTCACTGTGAGCACGAGCCCGGCAGTGGGGCCGGAGTGGCAGATGATCGTGGAAGGCAGCGCGGATACGCCCAATCCGTATTCGTGGATCACGATTACGCACCCCAACCCTGTTATTAATCCGGAATTGCTGTTCCAGGGCACGGTTCAGGTGACGTTCAGCTATACCGAGAACACATCCCCATTCCCGCGGACGAATCGCTTCCGGGCGAACCTGTTGGGGCCCAATAGGGAAATCCTGCAATACGTGATTTTCGAATTCATTCAGGAACCGCCCGAGCTGACTGCGACCGTGAACCCTTCGACCATTGAGATCGATGGGTTCGGCGGAACGCGCGACATCTCCGTGGTGACCAATCCGGCGGGCGCACCCTGGGTGGGGGTGACTCCCGCGAGTTGGATTCAAGTGCTCTCCGCTCCGATGAATGGGGACGGCACGCTGAAGATCCGGGTGCTTTCGAACACGACGGGTTCGCAGCGGACGGCGGATGTGTTCGTGCTGAACCAGAAGGTGCGCGTGATTCAGACCTCCGTGGAGGCGACGTTCACGCTGAACCCGACCTCAACGGCCGCTCCGGCGGCGGGCAAGACAGGCGCCGTGGGCGTGACGGCTTCGGCCGGGAACCCCGCCTGGACGGCCGTTTCCAACGACGCGTGGATTAGCGTAACCAACGGCCCGAACTACACCGGCAACGCAAGCGTGAACTACACGGTGGCCGCGAATGCATCCAACGACCCACGAACCGGCACGGTGACCATCGCCGGACAAACGTTCACCGTGACCCAGGCGGGCGCGGACGATGAACCGGAGCCGCCGGCCGCCACGCTCTCCGCAACGCCGACATCGCTGACGTTTGTGCAGAATCAGGGCGGAAGCTCGAATCTCTCGCGCACACTGCAGGTGGCGAGTTCCGGCGATCCGCTGAACTTCTCGATCCAGATCAACTCTCTTTCGGGCGGCAATTGGCTCACGGCGAGCGCCGCCTCCGGAACCACGCCGGCGTCCATTTCGTTTTCCGCGAACCCAAGCAATTTGACGAGTGGGACCTACAAGGCGAACATTGTGATCACGCCCACGGGCGGGACCGCCATCACGGTGCCCGCAACGCTGGCAGTCAACCCGCCGGGCGCGATGCCAGTGCTACCGGCGGTGCCGAAGAGCCTTTACTTCAGCAGGGTATTTGGCGGCGCCGTGCCTGGCGCGCAGCGCGTGCGCTTGAGCGGGCCGGGATCTCCGATCGGGGCGAACCTCTCGATCCAATCGAATGCATGGCTGAATGTGGCGCTCAACTCCGATGAAACGGGCACTTACATCAACGCATCGATCCGCAACGTCAATCTGTCGCCGGGGATCTACGACTCCGCGATTACGGTGGAAAGCAACAGCTTCCAGTTCAAGACATTCGACATTCCCGTCCGATACGTGGTGAACCTCGCCGGTGGAACCGGGCCGCGCATCTCCTCCGGCGGACTGTCGAACGGCGCCACGTTCGCAGCAGGCGCCGCGCCGAATACCTGGATCAGCGTGTTCGGGAGCGCACTCGCGACGAGCACCCAAAGCTGGAACCCATCGACGGCCAACGGCGCGCTGCTGCCGACGAGCCTTGGAGGCACGGAAGTATACGTGGGCGGCGTTCGCGCAGCAATTTCCTACGCGAGCCCGACGCAGGTGAACGCGCTCGTACCGGCCATTCCGGACCGGGGGTGGACAACGGTGGAAGTGCGCGTCAACGGGCAGCCATCGGAAGCGGGATATCTGTGGATTGCCGACCGCGCCCCGGCGTTCTTCACGTATGCGTCTCAGGGTAACAAGTACCCGGCGGCTCAACACGGCGACGCGAAGCCAGTGGCTCCCGCGGGCTTATTGCCCGGCGCGCGGCCGGCCAGGGCGCTCGAAACCATCGCCATCTACGGTACGGGGTTTGGCGCAACGTCACCGGCGGCGGACCCCTCCCGCTTCTTCCGTGGCGCGCTGCCGCTGGCGCAACCCGACAAGGTGAGCGCGACGGTGGGCGGCCTGAATGCCGAAATTGAGTTTGTGGGTCTGGTTGCCCCAGGGCTTTTCCAGATGAACATTAAGCTGGCGGCGATGCCCGTTGGAGAGCATCCGCTGCTGGTCACGGTGGACGGCTTCACGACGCAGGTGGGGCTCGTCGTCATCATTGGCCAGTGAAGTGAAGGAATCGGGCCGATTCGAACGGTGGATTCGAGCGCAAGGGGCGGCCGCAAAAGCCGCCCCTTGGTTTTTTCGCCAGAACAAATCCGGGTGGACTTGAATTTTACATCCAGGTCGTTCACAATCCGGTCAAGGTGTGAAATAGGATAGTGTTGTCAGTATTTTTTGCCGCGCGGAGCCTTGGTTCCCGTGAGCATTCCCCACTTCCAGGAACTTTCGGGAATAGGTGGTTACCGATGATGATGAGAAATGAACTGGCCGGCTCGACAGATTTCGCGGCTCGCCAGCCGGAACGGACCCGTTCGCCGCGCCTTTGGCTTCTCGCCACACTCTTCGCTCTCTTCCTCGCCTTACCGGCAGCGGCGCAATCCGAATTTGCGATCTCTCCGGGAAACGGCACGTTTACGGGCGTGGGCGGCACGATTACGGTGAATGTGTCCGCTCCAGAGGGCACGGCATGGGCGTCCAGTTCCAACGCGGCCTGGCTCATCGCCACCGGCGCGGGCAGCGGAGCGGGCGCGGTGCAGCTTCAGGCGGGCGCAAACGATACGAATGCGATTCGCACGGCGCAGGTGACGATCGGACCCAAGACCTTCTACGCGGTGCAGGAGCCGTTGTTCGCGGTGATCCAGTTTCTGCCGGACCAAATCTCGATGAGCGCGACGGGAGGCCCCCGCAACATCACCGTGATTGTGCAACCGGCGAATCTGAGCTGGCAAGCGAAATCGAATGCCTCCTGGATCACGGTGATCACGCCTCCGGATGTGGGGAGCGGCACATTGGGAATCGCGGTGGCCACGAATACGAGCATTGCGCCGCGCACCGGGACTGTCTCGATTCTCGACAAGTCCCTCACTGTGGTGCAGGCCGGCGGCGCGCCCGCCACGTTCAGCCTTTCCCCGAACAACGTGAGCGTTCCCAAAGAGGGTGGCGCGGGGACGGTTCAGGTAGCGGTGAATCCGGAAGATACGGCATGGGCGGCCGTCTCGGGAGCACCATGGATTCTCGTTTCGCCGCCCCAACTGACCGGAAGCGGCAATGTAAGCTACACCGTACAGGCGAACTCCACCACGCAGGCGCGGCAGGGCGTGGTTCGGCTGGGGAGCGCGATCTTCACGGTAAACCAGGCGGCAAACCCCGATGCGGGAGGTAACCCGACCCCGAGTTCCACGTTCTCCCTTTCAAGCGGAATCGTGAACTTCACGGTGTCCGAAGGCAGCACGACGGAAATCTCGCAAAGCCTGGCGATCGGAAGCACGGGCGACCCACTGAACTTCGAAGTGGAAGTAAGCGGCGCCCCGTGGTTGCGCGCGCGCACGACGACGGGCACAACTCCGCGGACAATCCTGTTCACGGCGAACCCAACGGGACTCACGCGGGGCACCCTGCTCGGCACCATCCGGCTCCGTTCGACCTCGAACAGCGCTGTGGTGGAACTGCCCGCGCGCATCCGCGTAACGCCTCCGCCGGGCACTCCCGAAGTGGCGCCCGTGAGCCCGCGCTCACTTTACTTCTCCCGCATCAGCGGGGACGCGCTGCCTGCGGCGCAGGTCGTAACGCTGGGCCGTCCAGGGGAGTTGCTCACGGCAACGCTGAGCATTCCACCCTCGGCAACCTGGCTGCAAGCAGTGGCTCTCTCCGAACCGGGAGGCACGACGATTACCGCCTCTCTCCGCAACTTGAACTTCCTGCCCGGGCTCTACGAGGCGGCGATTACGGTCTCCAGCCCGGCAAACCAGTTCCAGACCTTTGAAATTCCGGTGGCCTACCGGGTGCAACTGGCGCCCATGGGCAACCCCTACATCAGTTCGGGCGGCATCGTGAATGGGGCGAGCTTCGAGCAAGGCGCCGCAGTGAACACCTGGCTCAGTATCTTCGGATCGAACCTGGCAAAGACATCACGCTCCTGGCGATCCTCCGACTTCCACGGCGGGTTGCTTCCCACGAACCTCGACGGCGTGGAAGTGACGATCGGCGGAAAGAAGGCCGCAATCGCTTATGTGAGCCCCGGCCAGATCAATTTGCTGCCGCAGGCAGGCGCGCCGCTCGGTGGCGCGGAAGTGGTGGTGAGCGTGAATGGCACGCTCTCCGAGTCAGCAAAGGTTTATCTGACGCCCGTGCTGCCCGCGTTCTTCACGTTCGGCCCGATGAACGGCAAGTACGCGGCGGCGCTGCATCTCGATAGCAGCCCGGTAGGCCCGGCGGGGTTGATCACCACCGCGCCGGTCTCGCGCCCGGCGAAACCCGGCAACGTGATCCAGGTCTTCGGCACGGGGTTTGGCGCTACCAACCCGCCCGTGGACCCCGCCCGCCTCTTCCAAGGCGCGGCTCCGCTGGTTGACCGGGATCTGCTGAAGATCACGATCGGCGGCGTTCCCGCCACGGTCGGCTTCGCGGGGCTCTCGGGCGCGGGCCTCGACCAGTTCAACGTCACCGTGCCATCGCTGCCATTGGGCGATCACGAGATCGTCGCGGAACTGGATGGCGTGTTCACCCGCACGGGCGTCTATGTGCGCGTGGAACCATAGGGCGCGAGCGGAACCATAACGGGGCGGGGCTTCACAGGCCCGGCCTCCGGATCGCAAGAACGGGGTAGCCTGCCGGAAAGGGAAGGGCTACCCCGTTTTTCGTTCGCACTCGGTTTGGGGACGGGCGCGAGACGCCGGCCGCTCTCGCACTGGAGGAACCGGTTAGGCCCGATGGGCTTCGCGCGCCAATGCGGGATTAGGTTTCATGCCAGAACAGATAGACGATGGCGTCCTTGCCATTGCTCTGATCCACGCCGATATTCAGGATGCTTCCATTCTCCAGGCGAGCCTGCGCGGTTGGCACGGAAGGGGGCTTCGACGGGTCCCACCAATCTTTGTCCGGCCCCAGAAAGAAACGCCGCTTGTCCGTGAGGTCCCGCTCATCGATGGGAGCGCTGCCAAGGAATTCGGGCCACGACGCCGCGGGCATTTTCACCTTGAGGCGGACCATACGATCCCGCTCATCGAGTTGCATCAGCCCCAGGGCTTCCGTGCCGGCTGGGAACTTCACGTGCATCGTCTTTTCCCAGTCCGAGAGAACGATTTTGTCTTTTGCCACTTGCTCAGCTCCTCCACAGGATATCCACGCGAGGGAGATCGCGCTCCACAAGATTGATCGGACCACCGTCCGTCTCGCCACGGTCATTCGAGGGTCCCCCATCTTAAGAACGGCTTCCTGGCGCATTGAACTGGCCGGGCGGGATCAGGCCGCCATGCTTCCACTGGAACGTGCGCCGCAAT
>JADLCF010000081.1 GCA_020847315.1 Bryobacterales bacterium
CGGGAAGACCTCTTCTATCGCCTGAACGTCGTCCCTATCTCCATTCCACCGCTGCGCGAGCGCATGAGCGATGTCCCTCTGCTGGCCCAGACCTTTGTCGAAAAAACCTGCCGCGATGAGGAGATTCCCCGCAAACGAATCCTCCAGGAAGCCATGCACCACCTATGCACCTACCACTGGCCCGGGAATGTACGGCAGCTCGAGAACGTGATGGAAATGGCCGTGGTGCTGAGTGGAGATCGCGAAATCCTGTTGCCCGGGGATTTCCGTCTGCCATCCCGGCCGAAGGGCCGGGATGACGCGGGGCTTGAGACCGCCCCCGGAGAAATCCCCCGGCTCCCGGAAGACGGCCTGGATTTCGAAGCTACCGTCTCCGCGCTGGAGCGTGCGCTGCTCATGCAGGCGCTCGACCGGAGCAAGGGGAACAAGCGCGCCGCCGCCGAGCTGCTTCGGCTCAAACGCACCACCCTCACCGCCAAGATAAGAAGCCTGGAACTGGCCTCGTAGAAAAATCCTCCTTCGCGGTTCCTCTACCGCGTGAGCGGATCTTCAATTTCCGGCGGCGTCGCCTCCATCCACTCGCCCAGCACCGGTTCCATCATGCACATCTTCTCGCGCATGAGCCACGCGATATTGCGGTAACTGAAGTGCCCCTTCACGCCGCTGCGCAGCTTTGCTATGTACTCCGCTTCGGCGAAATCCATGCGGAAAAGGAATCGCGCGCGGCAGCCGAAGGGCAGCAGATACTCACTAGCGGGAGCGGGCAGTTGCCGCGCGGCGCCGAGCGCCGCTTCCATGGCCGCGTGGTAACGCTCCACCAATCCCGCGTCCACAAGCAGCGCGGGCGTTTCGTAACCGAGGTTCGCCTGGGGGTCGAGCGCCGCCGTATACTCCTGCCGGAACTGCTGGCAGCGGCGGTGCCGGTGCAGATCCCGGTACGCGCCTATATCCATCACGATGTCGAACACGTAAGGCGCATTGCGAAACGCGCGAGGTAATTCGTCGTATCGCCCGCGGCTCGCGAGGGCCGCTGAAATCACCTCGCGCAGCCTCGCTTCCGGCCAGGAAGCAGCCAGTTCATACAGCCGGCGGAACGGCAGCTTGCATACCGGATAAAGCAGTGTCGCCACGATGTCCGCGAGGCCTTCCGGGGGCTTGGTCAAATCCACATGTTCCGTGAACGAAACCCGCTCGTTGGGCAGATTCGCGGCAGCCCACGCGGCGAGCGCCCGCCGCGAGGCCGGCTCAAATTCATCCGCATCGACGTACTTGGCGAGCGTTGGCGCCACGGCCTCCGCGGGGTCTCCCGGAGCAAGCGTGTAGACATCGGGCGAAGCGCACGCCGCACCCGCCTCTTCGCCCACTTCGCGCAATTCCGGGTAGCGCGACGCCTTCATGCGGCGAATCTGCCGTTCCAGGGTCCGGATGCTCGTCACCTGCCCGATGTTGGTGGGGATTCCCCAGAAGAGCAGGTAGCGCGCGACATCAAACGCCCGCGCGGCCAGATTGCGCTCATACGCCCCGCCCGTCATTCCTTCGGGCTTCGGCAGTCTTGTCTTCAGGTGCGAGAGCGCCCCGGCATGCACGTCTTCGTAAGCCGTGAGCAGTGCCCGCGCGGCGTTCCCGTAAAATTCCCTCTCTTCTCCGTCGAGCCCCGGCGGAGTGACCACGCCCACCTTGGAAAAATCCTGGTAGCGCGTCGATTTCGCCTGTCCGTCCCAGAGCTGTTCATCCTCGATCTCGGTCGCGACGAGTTCCGAAATCCCCTCAAAGCAGACGGCCAGGTGGCCCAGATCCGCAATCGAGGCGTGGCCGTACTGGAAATAAAAACTCTCCAGGAACTTCTGGGAATCGTGCGTCCGCACCCAGGCGAGCGAATCGCGAATGCTGTCGGCGGAGCGGCTATACCGCGCCAGCGCGTAGGCCACCTTCTCGGGCGGCATGGGGGCGAGCGGGATCACCCGCGGGTGTTTCGATTCGGCCATGAATTGTTCAGGATACCCCAACCGCAACAGGCCTAAACCTTCTTTGCCGTCCAGGCAACCCTGCCGCCCGCTTCGGCCAGGAACCCGAGCGCTTCCTGATGCATGATCAATTGGGCGTCGAGCAGTTGATCGGGGGTATGGAAATAAGGCTTGCCGTTCCTTTTCGCACTACTGAAGCTGGACGCGGGAGATTCCACCGTTACGGCCAGCGCGCCGCAGTGAAGGTTCAGCGCGGTATCGAGATTCGGCACAGTCCGGCGGCTCTGTTCCGGGTTCGATGTCGCCGCCGGATCGTCGCTCCGCTGCATGCCCGCGCGAGTGAGAGCGGTCATCGTGCGCCGGTAAAAGGCGTCGTATACCGGGTCAAGAGCAGGTTCGGTTTGCGGCCGCAGCGGGTGCATGAAGTCCGCTCCAGTATGCATATTGAGAATCAGATCCGGCCGTTCGATCGCCGTCATCGCCAGCAGCGCCCGCGTCTCCGGCTGCGGATGGCCGAGAAAGTCATCGTGCTGCACGTTGACGCCCGCATCGTTCGGATAGCCTCCAGGAAATTGCGTCGTGCTGAAGTCCAGAGGAATGTTCCGTTTGCAATCAGGCCAGCCAATCAGAGAACCGTCGGGCTTTCCGCCTGTGTTGAAGTACTCATGGATGGTCTCGTCCGTTCCCTGGTGGCGGATCATCCGATGAGGCACGCGGGCGCGGCCATCCACGTTGAAAATAGGAATCACAAGAATACGATCCACTCCCGCCGCGGCCTTGGTTAAAGCCGGCCAGCGCTTGCCGCGCAGGTCCATTCCGGTCTCGAGGACCGAGAGCAGGTTCACCGCCCCTACGATCCCTTCGAACTCGCCGCCATGCACAGCCACCAGCGCGCAATAAACCTTGCGGGACCAATCCGGCCCCAGATAGGCGCGCACATCCCCATAGCCCATCGAACCGGAGTACGTGCTCGTTCCCTCGCCCTTCCGCGCGCCGCCGTAGGAGACCATCGGGATCTCCCGATTGCCCGCGGTTCGGCCAAGGATGGAGACCGTCCCCCGTTTCACCGTGCGTTGGAGAAACCGCTCCACGGGCTCCACTTCATTCACCCAATACGGCGGGATGTTGGGTTCTTCGAGCAGGTACCGTTCGGGAATGGAGTACTTGAGTTTGGCATGGGCCGCTACCCTGGCTTCTGGCGTAACTTGGGCCGCGGTGGAAAGCAGCGGCGTCCCTGCCAGGGAAAGCGCTTTGCGACGGCTCAGCATGTTCAGATTCTCACACGAAATACGCGCCTGCGCCTAAATCTTGATCATGATCTTGCGCTGATAAAGCCAATAGCACACGTACCATAGCCCGAATAGCACGAGCGTATGCTGCAGAATCATCCCCAAGTCTCCAAACACGCTGAAGTTCCCGGTGAAACTGCTCAAGCCCCGGTTGAGCCAACCCTTGATTCCAATCTGCCCCAGCGAGTAGACAAACAAGGAATTCACCCCCAACACGAGGAATGGAAACGCCCACCGCTTCACCTGCCGGACTTCAATCACCCAGTAGAAGGCAGCCAGCATCAGAATCACCCAGCCGGCGCTGAAGAACGTGAAGGAAGCCGTCCACAGGTGCTTCACCATGGGGTTGACCGGGACAAGCGCCAGCCCGAGGACGAAGCCCGCGGCGGCGCAACTCACCAGGATGCGTAACTTTTCACTGTGGGATTTCTCCGTGCGAAGCAGTGCGCCCGCCCAACAGCCGAAGAGAATCGTGACCGCGTTCCCGATGAAGTTGATCGTCGTGTAGTAATCGGAATAGTTGTAGCCCAGCACCCATAGGTCAATCCGCGCCCCGATATTCCCTTCCTGGGACCACGGCCCGTTCGGCCCTGGGAACGCAACGAAGAGCGCCCAAAAGCCGATCAGCATTCCGGCGGCAATGGCCACTTGCGTCTTGAAGCGCAGCCGGGTAATCAGGAAGCACAACACGTAGCCGAAGGCGATCTGGCAAAGGACGTTGATGAACTGCAATCGCAGCCCGCTCGTGCGTCCCCAATTGGAGTAGATATTGCTGAGCACGATCAGCATGAACGCTCTCCAGGCCACATGCCGGAACAACTCCGTGTTCGTCGCGCCTTTCGAAATTCGACGCGCGAACGCAAACGGCATCGCGACGCCGACCATGAACGTGAACGCCGGCTGGATGAGGTCCCAGAATGTGCAGCCTTCCCACGCGGCATGCTCCACCTGATCCGCCAGCCATTTCCAACCCGGATAGTTGCTCAACACCCCGAGGCCAAACCCTTCCGAGACGAGCAGCAGCATGATGAAGCCGCGGTAGGCATCCAGGCTTACCAGCCTCCCGCCGGTCTTGGGTTGTGAATCGGGTTGCGGCACGGCGGGAAGTTCAGCGGTGCTGCTTGGCGCTTGATAAGTGGTGGCGGCGGACATTCGACGGAGCGCATCCTTTCGGTCTGAAAGTATACCGCCATCGAAACTTCAAGTCTCCCGCCTGCCGGAAATTCCTCGTGTTGAACATGGCGCCGACGGGAACGCCGGCGCACCCGGGGAGGCGCATCAATGGAAACGGCCTTCGATGCGCGGCTCGCTTGTCCACGCATCGAAGGCCGTGCCGGGCCGAATGGCGCATTTCTACGATTTCGGAGCTGCCGCCTCCCAGACGTCGCCTTGGCGCAGCAGACTATCGAGTGTGCCCGGCTTACGGGCGGCGGCGCGGGCCTCCTCAATTTGCCGGTGTACGGCGGCATCGTAGGATTCCTGTTCCACCGCGCGAAAAACCCCGATCGGCACGGGAAACTCCGGCTGACGCAACTGGCTGAGCAGATACGACAGCGACGGGTTGGTTTCGTCGTGGCGCAGCAGTTCCTGCGTCGCCTCTCCGCCTTCCTCCACGGCCACATTTTCCGGCATGAAGTTCCGCAACTGAATGCCGCGATTCCGCTCCCGCCCGAAGAGAAGCGGTTCGCCGTGCGCGAGTTCCAGCGTGTTATCCGGGCGTTCCTTGCGATCTTGCACGCTTGCAAAAGCGCCGTCGTTGAAGATGGGGCAGTTCTGCAGAATCTCAATAAACGCGGTGCCGCGATGGTGGGCGGCGCGGGTGAGCACATTGCGCAAATGCTCGCCGTAAACATCGATCGAACGGGCAACGAACGTCGCGCCGGAGGCCAATGCATACGCAATCGGATCCACCGGCTGATCGACTGACCCGTAGGGAGAGGTCTTTGTCTTCTTGCCCGCCTCCGAGGTCGGCGAATACTGTCCCTTCGTGAGACCGTAAATGCGGTTGTTGAAGAGCAGGATCTTGATATCGACATTGCGCCGCAAGGCGTGCAGCAGATGGTTGCCGCCGATTGACAGCGCGTCGCCATCCCCGGTGGCCACCCACACGGAAAGATCCGGGCGCGTCACTTTGATGCCGGTGGCGATGGCGGGCGCGCGCCCGTGAATCGTGTGGAAGCCATAGCTGTTGATGTAATAAGGCAGACGGCTCGAGCAGCCGATTCCCGAGATCATCACAAAATTTTCACGGGGGATGCCGAGGCTCGCGAATACCTTCTGCACGGCATCGAGAATGGCGTAGTCGCCGCAACCAGGGCACCACCGGATCGTTTGGTCAGAGACGAAATCGCGCTTGGTGTAGACGGGCGCCGCGGGAACGTCGCCATTGACGGTAAGGGTGCTCATTGCGGGTCTCCTTCGAGGGCGCGGTCAATCGCATCAAGGATCTCGGTGCTGCGAAAAGGCTGGCCCTGCACTTTGCTATAGAGAATGGTGTTGCGCAGATACTTCGCGCGCAGCACCATATCGAGTTGCCCGAGGTTCAATTCGGCTACCAGGACGCGGTCGAATCGCCGCAGGATGTCTCCCAGTTCGTCGGGCAGCGGATTCAGATGGCGCAGATGCAAGTGGGAAACGCTCAGGCCGCGGGAGCGTGCCTGGTTCACTGCCGTGCGCAGCGCGCCAAACGTGCCTCCCCAGCCCACCACGAGCAGGTCTCCCGATGGATCGCCGTATGGCTCGAGCGGCGGGTAATCGCGGGCGACGCGCGCCACCTTCTCCGCGCGCAGGCGCACCATCTCCTCGTGAACCAGCGGCTCGTAAGAAATGTTCCCGGTGATGTTACTGTGTTCGAGGCCGCCCACGCGGTGTTCGAGGCCCGGCGTGCCGGGGAGCGCCCAGGGCCTCGCCAGCGTTTCCGGGTCCCGGTTAAAGGGCTGGAAGGTTTCCGGATCCACGTGGTGATGCACGGAAATCCCAGGCAGTTCGCTTTCGAGCGGCACCGCCCAAGGCTCGGAACCGTTGGCGATATATCCGTCGGAGAGCACAAAGACGGGCGTCATGTGGGTGACGGCGATGCGCACGGCTTCAAACGCGGCATCGAAACAATCCGCGGCGCTTTGCGGCGCGAGCACCACGGCGGGGCACTCCCCATTCCGCCCGCAAAGAGCTTGAAGCAAGTCGGCCTGTTCGGTCTTCGTGGGCAACCCGGTGGACGGGCCGCCGCGCTGCACGTTCACGATCACCAGTGGCAGTTCCGTCATCACCGCCAGGCCGATTCCCTCGCTCTTCAGCGCAACTCCCGGGCCGCTCGTGGTGGTAAGCCCGATGGCGCCGGCGAACGAAGCGCCGATGGCCGCGCAAACCGCGGCGATTTCGTCTTCCGCCTGAACCGTGATCACGCCCTGCGGTTTGAGGCGGGCCAGCTCGGCGAGGATGTCCGAGGCGGGCGTAATCGGGTACGAACCCAGAAACAGCGGCAGTCCGGACTTTACAGACGCCGCGTAAAGGCCAAGCGCCATGGCCTTATTCCCGCTGATGTTCCGGTACAAGCCGGGTTGCTGCGCGGCGGCGGGCACCTCGTAACGGGCATCGAATAGCTCGCTCGCATCGGCATACGCATAACCGCCCCGCAAGGCGGTGAGGTTCGCTTCGCAGACGTCAGGGGACTTCGCGAACTTCGCTTGAATCCACTTCTCGGTCGCTTCGAGCGGGCGGGAATAGAGCCAATAAAGCACCCCAAGCGCGTAGAAGTTCTTCGACATCTGCTTCTCGGGCTTCGGGAGCGGCGAGCCCTCGAGCGCCTTCATGGTGAGGGAGGTAATCGGGATGGAAATCAAGCGATAGCCATCGAGAGAACCGTCCTCGAGCGGGTCCGCCGCGTAGCCCGATTTCGAGAGATTGCCCTTGTCGAATCCATCCGTGTTTGCGATGATCGTCCGCCCATGACGCAGCCTGCCGAGATTCACCTTCAGAGCCGCGGCGTTCATGGCCACCAGCACGTCGGGTTCATCGCCCGGCGTGAAGATCTCGCCCGATGAGAATTGTAGTTGAAACGCGCTCACGCCAGGCAGCGTCCCCGCGGGAGCGCGGATTTCCGCGGGAAAATCCGGCATCGTCGCGATATCGTTGCCGATCAGCGCGGAGGTGGTAGCGAACTGAGACCCCGTCAACTGCATCCCGTCGCCGGAATCCCCGGCAAAACGGATGACGACGGAATCCAACCGGCCCGCCACGGGCGTCACCGGCACGGAGTTTAATCCGTCAATCTCGTCCACGCGGACGAGAGACTCGGACGGAGATACCTCTCCTGTCATGAAAGACCTCCCAACAATCGCAATGGCGGGAGCGCTTGGCCGCCGCGCGCCACCTTGAAATCAACGTAGGTAAACACAATTGACGAAGCCATGACGAACAGCCGTCCTTAGCCGACCAGGCCACGCCACAGCCGATGGACTCGTTGCATGAGGCAGCTTGGGAAGAAATTACTCTCCGGCTGTGGGATGATCGCCAGCGCTCGGAACCGGGAATGCAATAGCCTCATGCGGTAGGGTTCTTGCCCTTATCATCATGATACAAAGATTTCCTATTTGAAACAGGACTCTTTTTGTCGTGATTGAAATTTAGCCTTACGAGCGGCCAAGCCCCTCCGATTCCATGGTAGACCGGGGGGCCGCATTCCAGACCTCCATTCGCATCGCCAGGGGTACGAACTTGCACGGCTCCCGGCCTCGCGTCCACTCTGCCTGCAAGAATCCGGAAGCGCGTAAGCGTATGATTCCACGCAAGAATGGATAGAGGGGAGCCCCGTTTGAATCCGAGCTTCGGAAAATAGAAGACTGAATGGTCTTTTTTCTTGATTTCCACTCCGCGCGAGGATAGCATTGAGACAGGAGGAGAAGATGAGACGGTCTTTTATTCTTTTATTAGCTCTTGCTCTTGCGCTCCCAGCCATCGCGTTCGCAGCGAGCGGTGTACCGATGATGCGGGCGCTCGACAAGGAGGAGGCGAAGCGCGGAGACACGGTAATTGTGAGCGGGGAGAACCTGGGCAAAGCGAATGTCAACGAACTCTACCTCACCGACGGCACGAACGATGTGAAGCTGAAGATCGTCGAACAGACAGACAGCGCGATCACGTTCGTCATTGGCAGGGAAGTGAAGTTCGGCCGCTACAGCTTGATGATTCTCACGGCCGGGGCAACGCCCATGTTCATCGAACAGCCTGTCAAAGTGAGCATCGTGGAGCAATATACGCCGAGGCCTCCCGCCGAGGAAGCGCCGGCGGAGCCCTCCACCGCAACGCCGTCGGAAAGCCAATAGCCCGGTTGAACGGCCACGCGACGTGCTCCCGGAGAATTGGGCCGTCCTCTCCGTCACCGCTGCGGCCGCGAAAGGCCGGGCTAAAGACAAGCACGGAACAGGCCGGAGGATCCCATCCTCGGGCCTGTTCCGCGTTGCCCGTTTCTGAGCCGGCTGGCCGTCAGAAGTAGAGCTTCAAACCCAACTGCATGCGGCGCGGTTCGTTCAGCGTGCTGTTGACGAGACCGAAATTGGCGTCCTGTATGTTCTGGCTGCCAGGGTTGAAGCGCGCATAATTGAACGCATTGAACATCTCCCAGCGAAGATCCATGCGGAGCGCCTCCCGGATCGGGATGGATTTCGAGAGGGAGAAATTGCTCTCCTGCACCCACGGAGCGCGTGCTTTCGGATTCTTCCTGGTCAGATTCCCCGGGCGATCGGTAGGTTGAGTCCCGAACGATGCGCCTGGCACGAAGTAGCGATCTTTCCCCTTCCAGTCCGGATTCTTCAGGTTGGTAAGCCACCCGTCGTAACTGCCGGCCGTGGCGGAGTTGCGCCCATTGAAAATGGGGAACACGACGCTGTTGTTCAGTTGAAGGGGGAATCCGCTCGCCCAGAAATGGGTTCCCGAAATTCGCCAGTCTCCGAGCAGCCAGGAAGCCGGCCCGCTGGTCAACCAAGTCTTGCCCTTTCCGAACGGCAGTTCGTAGACGTAGTTGGCCTTGAAGTCGTGCGTCACGTCATACTCCCCGATGGATTTCTCAAGACCGCGGTTGTAATGGTCGAGGGCGCTATTGTCGGCGTCGAAGCTGTCCGCGTCAGTGAGCATCTTCGAGAACACATAGGAGCCTTGCAGAGTGAGCCCATTCCGGTAGGCCCGCTCCAGCTTGAGCACAGCCGCGTGATACGTGGAATGGCCGCTCTTATCGCCGTGCCCCGCCGCAGTCTGGATATCGAGATATTGCGGGAATGGGCGGATCGCTTGCGCCACGCTCACGGGCGCGCACGTGCGGCTGAAATCGCAATCAATGCTCGAATAGGGCCGCGTGATCCCCGCCGCCACAGCCGCCTGCGAAGCCACGTTCGATGTGAGCAGGGTGCGGCCATACGTATCAAGGACGCTGAATGGCAACTGGTTGATCCGCTTCAAGCCCGCCACCAGACCGGACCCCATCGTCGCATTGTAGGTCGCCTCGAAGATCGTGCCCTGCGCCAGTTCGCGCTGGATGGAGAACGACCACTGGTAGTTCTTCGGAAGCTTCACGGCCTCGTTATCCCAGTAGGCGGTATTGTTCCCGTTCGAGAAACTGGGGTCGATCACGGGAGGCCGGGTATAGCCCGGCAATCCCCCGTCGAGCGTGAACGCGGGGGTGATCCCGTTGTCGAGGCTCGACGGCCGGAAGATCAGCACGGCGCCCTCGAAATGCGTGCTTCCGGTAACAGCTTTGACAACACCGTAATTGATTCCGCCGCCCGCGCGAATCACCGTCTTGTCGTCCATCTGGTACGCAAGGCCCAGCCGGGGGCCAATGCCGCCAAACCAGCCTGGGGTGATCGTGCGGGTTCCTTCCCTGCCCTCGCCCGTTCCGGCGAACTTGAGAGCGCCGGGAATTCCGCCCGCGCGCGGGTTCGGCTTGACCGGGTCGAAATCGCTCCAGCGGTCTTTCTGCTCAAGCGGAGGCAAGGTGAACTCGTAGCGCACGCCGATATTCATGGTCAGGCGGGGCGTGATCTTCCAATCATCCTGTGCGTAGAACGCATGGCTTCGAAACTGCTGGCCTACGAAACGGTTGTTTTCCGTGCCCCCGGAAAAGGCTTGGCCGAGAAGGAAGGAGGCGAAACCGTTGCCGCCGCCCGTGAGCAGATTGTTGACACCGGGAACGCTCGTGCTCAGCCGGTTCCCTTGAGCGAAACCGCCGATGCTCTGTTGACCGAAACCGTTGTAGTGAACGCGCTCCCACAGGTACCCAAACTTGAACGTGTGGTTCGCCTTGATCCAGGTGAGATCATTGCCATAGCTGAAGACGAAATTCTCTGAACCGTCGTAGGCATCGGCAACCCAACGGGAATAGTCTGAGAACTGCGCGCTGAACAGGTTGCGGTTGCAATCCCAGGCCCCAGCCAGGCACACACCCTTCGATTCCCAACCACCATCGAGCGTGGTGGCCGAGTTCGCCTCCTTCCAGAAGTTCACGCCTCCGAAGCCATAGAAGATCAGCGTTGGGGAAATGACCTTCGTGAAGGTGCCCCGGTATACATCGCTCTTCTGTCTTCCGAGGCGCGTATTGCCAAGCACTCCCGGAAGACCGGGAAAACCATCCGGGCCGGGAACGATCTGATGAAGCCCATAGTTATACAGAAAGCTGACACGATTGCTCGTATTGAAATTGTGATCCGCCTTAATGGACCATTTCGTCCAGGGGTCAAGCCGTGTTCCCGAATTGTTCACGTAATTATTGCGAACATAAGCGCTTGTACCCGGCGCGGCTCCTGTATTTGGATGGGCCAGATTCCCCACAACATCGAGATACTTGGCTGCAAACGGGCTGATTCTAGCCGCGGGAATCCGGTTGTTGGCGAAGGCATCGCGCACCCTCGCTCCTCCGCTCACCGTCCGGGTGGTCGCCGGATCATAAATGGTGAGCCTTTCATTGCCATTAAACACCCAGTTGCTGAAATCGCCCTGATACATTTCCGGCGTGGGTACGCTGAAGAAATCACTGGCCGCGCCCACGCGGTTTCGAAACCATTCCATGGCGCCAAAGACGAAGGTCTTGTTGCGGCCATCGTAGAACTTTGGAATAAAGACGGGGCCACCGGCGGAAAAGCCAAAGTCGTTCTGCTTATACGTGCCGCGCTTGGCCTCAAAGAAGCGCCGGGCGTCGAGCACATTGTTGCGCAGGAATTCATAAGCCGTGCCGTGGAACTCGTTCGTTCCGGATTTGGAGGCAAACGTAATCATGCCGCCGGACCCCCGGCCATACTCCGCCTTGAACCCGTTGGTTTCTACCGCGAATTCCGTGAGGGCATCCACGGAGGGCGTATTCACATTGGCCCATTCCACCGAATTGAAGCGGCCTGTCAGGACGGAAACGCCGTCGAGGGTGGCGCCGTACGAAGCCGCTTGCCCGCCCCCTATGCTGAAGGCCTTGTCTTCGCCGCCCGGAGCGCCCTGCGGTTTGCTCGCTTGCGGCGCGATCAGGGCAAGGTCAAACGCGCCACGCATCGCGCCGCCCACTACCAGCGGCAGTTCATCCACCTGGCGGCTATTCACGGCGGTGGAGGTTTTCGAAGTCTCGGTTTGAAGCTGCACCGCGCTGCTCTCCACGGAGATGGATTCGCTCACCTGCCCCACCTCGAGAGCGGCGTTCGCGGCCACCGTGCTGCCCGCGGCAACCACCACATTCGTCCGGCGCAATTGCTTGAAGCCGGGGGACTCCACAATAACGGTGTACGTGCCCGGCGCAACCGAGGGAATCGTATAGCTGCCAGAGGAGGTTGAAGTCGTCGAGACCTCCACCTTCGTGCTATCGTTCACGGCGCGGATGGTGGCGCCCGCCACCATGGCCCCGGTCTGGTCGGCCACCAGCCCGGTAATCACGCCTCGATCGGACTGGGCCCACGATAACGTGGCGGCCACGATGAGTAGAAACAGGATGGATACACGCATTCGCTGATATTTCCTCCAACCATTTCAGTTCGGGGCTGGTGGATAACGAAACTGCGGCCGCCCGGCGTCCGGCGCGGATTAGCGGCCGCCGGAGCCCTTCTTTTCTCAAAGCGATCTTCCGGGGAGCCACAACCTTACCCATCATGGTATAAAACCCCTTCAGGTACAGATATGCTGAAATTGAAATACCGTCAAGAGAAAACTTTCCGGGCCATGAGAGGAGCGAACGAATTTACACTTGCACGGACTTAGCCGTGTATTGCAAGGCGACGCAAATAGTCCGCAATGACTTCCATGCCCCGCCAGAAATTGGGTATATAGAACTTCTCATTCGGAGCGTGAAGGTTGTCGTCCGGCAGGCCGAAGCCGAACAGGATGCAGGGCGCCTTAAGCGTGGATTGAAATTTGCCCACAATAGGAATTGCGCCTCCGCTGCGGATGAAGGACGCCGGATTCGGAAAGTGCGCCGACATCGTTTCAAGCGCAAGCTTCAGGCAAGGGTGAGAGGGGTCCACAAGGCTCGCGGGCGCGCTGCCAAGCACGGTGAGCGAGGCAGTGACCCCGGCGGGAGTCGCGAGCTTGAGCGCATCCTCGAGCCTGCGCACGATGTCTCCGGCGATCTGGCCCGGCACGAGCCGGCAGGAGAGCTTGATCGTGGCTCTCGCAGGAATCACGGTCTTCGAACCTTCGCCGGTATACCCTCCCCGGATGCCATGCACCTCTAGCGTGGGCCGCGCCCAGACGCGCTCGAGAACGGAATAGCCTGGCTCACCCGTTAGCGAGGTGGAGCCGATCTCCTCTTCGAGGTAGGCCTCTTCGTCGAACGGAAGCGCGGCCCACTGAGCAAGTTCCTCTTCGCTCGGCGCGATCACGTCGTCAAAGAAGTGGTTCACGCGGATGCATCCGTCGCGATCCTTGAGCGCCGTGACGATCTCCGCCGCCGCCATCACAGCGTTGGGCGCAGTCCCGCCATACTGGCCGGAATGCAAATCGGCGCGCGCTCCGCGAACTTCGATCTCTACGTAGACAATGCCCCGTAATCCCACAGTGATCGAGGGCCAATCCTTCGCGAACATCTCCGTGTCGCAAACGATCACCGCATCGCTCGGAATCTCGCTCGCGTGTTCGTCGAGCCACTGGGCGATGTGTTCTCCGTTCGATTCCTCCTCACCCTCGCAGAGCACACGCACGTTGACGGGCAGTTCGCCTGAACTGGCAATGAGTGCTTCGAGAGCCTTCACCCAAAGGAGCGTGGGCCCCTTGTCGTCGGCGGCGCCCCGGGCGTAGAGATTTTCCCCACGCAACTCCGGCTCGAACGGAGCGGATTGCCACTCGTCGAGGGGATCCGGTGGCTGCACATCGTAGTGGCCATAAAAGAGAACCGTGGGCTTGCCCGACGCATGGAGCCAGTCCGCGGCGACGAGCGGATGGCCCTCCCCCTCAATGAGCCGCGCATGCTCAAGCCCTGCCCGTTCCAACGCGGACTTCAGCCATTCCGCCGCGGCGCGCACATCCTCTTTGTGCTCCGGCTGTGCGCTGATCGAAGGAATTCGCAGGAACGCCTTCAATTCCTCCAAAGTCTGATGCCGGCCGGCTTCCGTAAGGGTGAGAGTGGGGCGCATGTCGGTTTCCGCCCTGATCGTAGCCGAAACGACGCCACTCGCGCTAGGCTGATAATGTACCTTTTTAGTCCTAGTTAAGATCGCTATTATGAACGCCAACCGACTCGCCCAGGAACAGAGCCCGTACCTGTTGCAGCACGCCCACAATCCCGTGGACTGGTTCCCCTGGGGCACTGAGGCGTTTGAGAAAGCGCGCGCCGAAGACAAGCCGATCTTTCTCTCAGTGGGTTACTCCACCTGCCACTGGTGCCACGTGATGGAGCGGGAATCGTTTGAGAACGAAGCGGTCGCCGAGGTGCTGAATCGGAGCTTCATCAGTATCAAACTGGACCGCGAAGAGCGGCCGGACGTAGACCGGGTCTACATGACCTTCGTGCAGGCCACGACCGGGGGCGGAGGCTGGCCGATGTCGGTGTTCCTTACGCCGGAGTTGAAGCCGTTTTTTGGAGGCACATACTTCCCGCCCGAAGACCGCTATGGGCGGCCCGGATTTCGAACCGTGCTGGAGCACATCGCAGCGCAATGGAAAGACCAGCGTTTCCGCGTCGATTCTTCAAGCGACCAGATCATGGAACAGCTCGAAAAATACGCGCGCGTGAGCAGCAGCTTCCTGCCGGATGAGAAGACCATCGCAAGCTGTTATTTCGCGTTCCGGCGCGGCTTTGACCAACGGTTGGGCGGCTTCGGCGGCGCGCCCAAGTTTCCCCGCCCGAGCGTCCTCAACTTTCTGCTTCGCTATCACAAGATCCACGGGGAGCCGGAAGCGCTGGCAATGGTTGAGAAGACCTTGGAAGAAATGGCCAAGGGCGGCATGAACGATCAGTTGGGCGGCGGCTTCCATCGGTATTCGGTGGATGAGCGCTGGTTCGTGCCGCACTTCGAGAAGATGCTCTACGACCAAGCGCAGCTTGCCACCGCCTACCTGGAGTGCTTCCAGGTGACGGGCCGCGAAGACTTCGCCGACGAAGCGCGGCGCATCTTCCGCTACGTGGAGCGCGACCTGACGGACGCCACGGGCGCTTTTCACTCCGCCGAAGACGCTGATAGCGTGATCGATGCGGCGAAACCTGGCGAGAAGGGCGAAGGCGCTTTCTATATTTACAGCTACGAAGACGAACTCGTAAAGCTCCTGGGCCAGGAGACCGCGAACCTCTTCGCTTACCGCTACGGCGTGAGTCCGCAAGGCAATGTACACGACGACCCTCACGGCGAGTTCACCGGGCGCAACATCCTCTTTCGCGCCCATACGCCCGAAGAAACGGCCGCGAAGTTCGGCAAGCCCGTCGAGACAGTGCGCGACACACTTTCCGACGCTGAAGAGAAGGTTCTCGCGCTGCGCAACCGGCGCGTCCGGCCTCATCTCGACGACAAGGTGCTGGCCTCCTGGAACGGCCTCATGATTTCCGCCTTCGCTGTGGGCGCGCGAGTGCTGAACGACCGGAAGCTCCTGGCCGTGGCGCAGCGGGCGATGGGAGCAATCATTACCAACCTTTACGTGCCGGACGAACGAAAACTGCTGCGACGGATGCGCGGAGGAGTTGTGGCAATCGACGGGTTCCTCGACGACTATGCTTGCGTTGCCCAGGCTCTGCTCGATCTTTACGAAGCGGATTTCGAGCCGGCTCACCTTGTGATGGCGCTGCATTTGACGGAGCAAATGCTTGAGCGGTTCGAGGACAAGAAAGGTGGCGCGTTTTATAGCTCGCAGGAAGGCGATGCGGCTTTGATCCTGCGCATGAAAGAGGATTACGACGGCGCGGAGCCCAGCGGCAATTCCATCGCGGTTCTCAACCTCCTGCGACTCGCCGCCATTACCGGGCGTGACGACTTGCGGCAATCCGCGGAACGCGCGCTAAAGAGCTTCGGGCAGAAGCTAAGCGACCAGCCTTCGGCGTTGCCGCAATTGATGGTGGCATGGCTCTTTCTTCGCGCCACACCGAAGCAGGTGGTAATCGCCGGCGAAGCCACCGAGGACGCCACCATCGGCCTGCTAATGGCCGCGCAGCGGCCCTTCTCACCGAACCGCGTGCTGTTGTGGAAGAACAGCCACTCGCGCGAGGCTCTGGACGCTATCGCTCCGGGAACGCGCCCCATGGAACCCGTCGATGGCGCCCCGTCCGCCTTCGTATGTGAGAACTTCGTCTGCCAGTTGCCCGTTGCGACAGCCGGGCAATTGCAGAAGCTTTTGTAGTTCAAGGCCCGCGGTACAATAGCCCCTTGGCCCGCGGATGAAGCTCCCGATTCGGGGCACAAGTTCAGGAGAAACCATGGAACGCAAAGACGCCGTCACCCTCAAAGACAAGCCGTTAACGGTTCTCGGACCGGAACTGAAAGCGGGCGACAAAGCGCCGGATTTCGAATTGACCGATCAAAGACTCTCCCCAGTCACCCTGCAAGACACCTCGGGACGGCCTCGATTCTTCAGCGTCGTGCCATCGCTCGACACGCCCATCTGCGACGCGCAGACCAAGCGTTTCGACGAACTGGCCGCGAAGTATCCCGGGATGGACTTCTATACCGTGAGCATGGATCTTCCCTTTGCCCAAAAGCGTTGGTGCACGAACTTCGGCGCGGACCATATCAAGATGCTTAGCGACCACCGGACGGGCTCTTTCGGCATGGCCTACGGCACGCTGATCAAGGACCAGCGTCTCGAAGCCCGGGCCATCTTCATCATGGACAAGGACGACGTGCTTCAGTATGTCGAGTACGTCAAGGAGATCGCCTACGCGGCGAATTACGATCGCGCGATCGAGGCGGTACAGAATCTGGCCGGCTGATTCCGAAGGAACGACCCTTGACCGCCGGTCATCATCTGCGACAAGATTTGTTTTCGCTCAACTAGCCTCAACGAGTGAACGACCCCGGAGCTTTGCCGGGGTCGTATTGTTTGCGGAAAGCCGCATGAAGGCAAAGCCGATTTCGACGAACACCGGGCCGGAAACAGGGGGAAGCGGGTCGAATCTGGGACCCGGGTGAGAGCGCGATTCACGCAGGCTGCGGACAAAAAAACCCTCTGCTGCAATTAGTAAAGGTTTGTTACCCGGAACGGCGTGAAATCCTTTTGCCGGATCCCGCAAGCACGATGTCTACGCGAGACCGTTCCGGAACCATCCACCAACTGCACCAGAGGGCAGGTCAAAAGACAAGTTTCGTCA
>JADLCF010000082.1 GCA_020847315.1 Bryobacterales bacterium
ATTCTTGAAATACTCATTGCCTCGCTCGACGAAACGCACTTTCGCGGTTTCCGGGTCGAGATTGCAACCGCCCAGCAGGAAAAGCATCGATGCAACCAGGAGGAACGCGGCGGAGGGCTTCGCCGACACACGGATAGCAGGCACAATTCTGGACAGCCACATGATGATACTAATTTTCCTCGAATCGGGCACCCAATTCAATGTTTTCCGTTTAAGTACGGGTTGATGTCTTGCCGACGTTCTGGCGCCAGGATCTCGCATCCTATTGGAACCATGCCAACAAACTGCCTGTTTTGTGCAGGAGGTCGTAGCCGGCTTGCTCGGCGGAAGCACGACTCCGATAGTACTCTACCCACTTTCGGTTCTCGTCGGAACGCGCCTCTTCGAGTTCTTCGAGCCGGGCCTTGCCTTCATTTACACGCGCCAACAAAACACTGACATGCTCGCGGGCGGCTTCGAGATCGAGAGACGCCACTTCCTGATAAGCCTTCGCATCCTGGGCAGCCCGCGCGGCATTGGCGGCATCGAGAGCAACTCGGCGTTCTGCCGTCTGGAGGTTCAAGCGGAGCCGTTCCGCTTCGACCGCCGCCTCCGATTGCTCCGCCTTTGCCGCGCTACCGGTGAAGAGTGGCAATTCAAAACTCGCTCCTACCTGGCCATTGTGACGCTCGAAACGGTTGTAGTAGTCGTCGTAATTGTTAAATTTGCTGAACATCGAGTACTGGCTCACCAAGCGGATGACCGGCCAGCGCGCGGCATTCGCGCCCTTCGCCCGAAAGTGGTTCGCGGCCAGGTACACTTTCAGCTTCTTCACTTCCGTGCTTGCTTCCACGGCATCGGCGGCCGCGGAAGTTGGGTCCGGCGCGGCTGGGGCTGCCCGTTCCTCGCCGGCGGGCGCGACCGGCTCTCCGGTTGCAAGCCCAAGGAGGAAGCCGAGTTCGGCTTGTGCCCGGGCCGATGCGGTTTCCATCTCCCGAAGGCGATAGCGGGCGGCGGCAAGCGATGCGCGGGCGCGCTTGGCGTCCAGGGGGAGCGCCCGGCCTTCCTGCAATTGGCGTTCCCGGATGGCGGCGACGCGCTCCAAACTGGCGACCCCGGCCTGCAAGGATTGCCGGGCCAGAGTGAGCGCCTCGGCATCCAGAAACTGACGCGCGACCTCCAGTGCGGCCGCAGCCTGCTTCTCGCGCTCCGTGAGGATGTCACCCTTGGCCCGCTCGCGTGCTTCGGCGATGCGGTAGCGCGCCGGGCGGTCAAAGAGGGTCATGGAGGCCTGCGCGTTGATGATGCTCGGCCCGGAACCGCCCACGTTCATGGGAAACCCGCTGGTGTAGGCGAGCCCGCTGCCCACGCCCAACTTCAGGGAAAACGGATCTGCAATCTGCTGGGCGCGAATCTCCGATTCCCGTTGATCAAGCCGCGCGAGGAGGACGTCGGGGTTCTGACGAAGGGCCAGCCGCACGCATTCTTTGAGAGATAGCGTTCGCGGGGAAATCGCCGGCTCAGCCCGCTGCGCGCCGCTGAGCGAGGGCAGGATGCAGACAACGGCGAGAATCAAGAGCACCGCCGAAACGCGGTGGATGAATGCTGAACGCAGGGAAGCGATCATCGTCGACAACTCCTTCACCGGCAAACCGGCCGTACCCTTCTCCGCGCGGAAATGGCGCAGTGCCCACTCATAACGTCACTCATAGCGGAGCGCTTCCGTGGGATTGAGCCGGGAGGCGCGGTTTGCCGGCAGATAGCCAAACACCAAACCCACTGTGCAACTGGTGACAAAAGCGACCAGAATGGAGACCGGCGAAACGGGGATCTGCAAGTCGTCCAGAAAATACCCGGCGCTGACGGGCACGGCGACGCCGATCAGGATCCCGAGCAGCCCGCCCGCCAGGCTCAAGATCATCGCCTCAATCAGAAATTGCTGCCGGACGACGGTGCGGGAAGCGCCAACGGCCATGCGAACGCCTATCTCGCGCGTCCGCTCCGTCACGGTTACCAGCATGATGTTCATGATGCCGATCCCGGAAATGATCAAGGCGATTGCCGAAATCAGGATGAGCACCACGGTCAACACCAGCGCGATGCTCTTGGCCGCCTCGAGAATCGCCGTTAGATTTTCGACGGCATATCGCGCTCCGGGCCGGTGCCGGGATTCCAGAATCTTCCGCAACTGGGCAGTAATGGGCGCCACGTCGTCCGGAGAAGCCACCTGCACGTACAACGGATCAATGCGCTCCACTGGTGAGAAATAGCGAAGGACGGTGATGGGGATGAGCGCCGTCTCGCTACCCAGCTCCGAAAGGCCGAACGTCTCCGTCCGCTCCCGGAAGACGCCGATGACGGTGAACTGGAGGCGCGCGATCTTGAGGATTCGCCCGATCGCCGCCGAGGGCGAGCCGAACAGCCTTTTCGCGAGACGCTCCGTGAGCATCACAACCTTGGCTCGGGTGGCGACTTCATCGGCGGTAAGAAAACGGCCGGAAACGACCACCAGGTTCCGGACGGCAGGGTAGGCGTCATCGGAACCGATAACGCGCAAATCCTCCTCGCGGCCATCGATGACGATGCTGTCATAGGTGGTCATGATGCCGGTGGCAGCCACGATTTGCGGCCCGAGTTCGCGGCGCACGGCCTCCACATCGGCCCATTTGACGAAATCCGCCTGCACTTCGGGGGCGGCGCGGCTGCCTGCTTCGTAGTAGGCGTAGACGAGGTTTGAGCCAATCCCGCGTATCTGCTCAAGGATGTAATCCCGCCCGGTGAGCGAGATCGTGACTACCAGAATGACCGCGGCGTTCCCGATCACCATGCCCAGGGAAGTCAGCACCGTTCGCACCTTGTTGGCGCGCAGGGCCTGAAAGCTGAAGCTGACGATATCGCGGAGATCCATGGGCGGCTGACGCTACTTCTTATCCAGTTTCTCCAGTTTCGCAAGCAACTGCTCAACTTCAAACGGCGATGGATCTTCATCGCGCCGCGAGGAAGCCTTGTATTTTGCGAGGAGTTCCCGGGCGAAACTGAGGTTCCTGCCCGAACGGACGAGCAGGGCGGCCTCGTCGAACAGCAGCCGGGGGGCGCCCGGCGCGATAGATTTCGCTCTGGCGAGCGAGCTATCGGCTTTCGCCGTCATCCCGCGACGCGTGTAAAATTTCGCCAGATCAATGCAACGTCCGACGCTTTTTGGGGCGTGCGCCTGGGCCGCCAGATAGAATTTCTCAGCGGCTGCGTAATCGTTGCCTTTTTCGGCAATTTCCCCTTGCATCGTTGCGTATTCCGCGGCATCGAGGGGCTTTACGGTTTCCGCGAGAGCGCGCGCTTTCTCAACGCCGCCTCCAAGAAAACCCGGCGCGGACATGTAGAACGAGAAAAGGTCGCTCACCGCTTCGAGGTTTTTGGGGTCCAGCTTCACCGCCGCTTCGAAGGAATCGCGGGCTTTCCTGGCTAAGCCTAATGCGCTGAAGGGGTTGGCTTGATCCGCGCGCATGCCCTGGGCGCGCCCGAGCCAGTTCCTGGCGTTCGAATTTTTCGGATCCAGGGCAACCGCGCGTTCAAAGGCCGATTCCGCCTTCTCGAACTGCCCGATCCGGAAATAGGCGCGGCCGAGGAGCAGTGTTTCCGGGAGAGACTTCGCTCCGCTGCCTGTGAGGAGACGGATCGCCTGCTGGTAATTCTGTTGGGAAACGGCATTCGATGCCTCATCAAGCGTACCGGCGAAAGCAGCCACCGCGAAGAGGGGCAGCAATGCGATGATAAAGCGTAGGGATCGCACCATCGGTTCCGCCAGATCAAGTTTGTAACCAGTTACCCGCATGCCCCGCCTTTCTGTGAAGGATGTCTGCCGGTGCGGGATTCGTTTCACGATATCGCAACGGATCCCTCTCGTCTTGCCGTCCAATACGTGAACGGTGACGAAGTCTACTATTTATAGTAGGATGCAATGAGAGGAAGGGATTCAGAGTTGGAGGTCTTCAAAATGAAATTCAATCGCAGCCTCGTGTTCGCGCTCACAGCGATGATGCTGCTTTTCACCGGTGTCGCCTCGGCCCAGCTTTCGCGGATTCGCGGAAGAGTGATCGGTGAAGATGGCAAGCCCTTGCAGAATGCGGTCATTAAAATTGAGCGCACGGACATGAAGGGCAACTACGACGTCAAGACCAATAAGAAGGGTGAGTACCTTCATGCCGGTATTCCGTTCAGCGGCACCTACAATGTGGTGCTGACGGTGGGCGGGCAGGAGCGGGACCGCGTCCAGGGAGTCCGGACCAAGTTTGGCGGGGAAGAAGAGATCAACTTCAACCTGAAGGAAGTCGCCGACAAACAGAAGGCGGCGCAGGCTGCGGCGGCCTCCGGCCAGCTGACCGAAGAGCAGACCCGGGGCATGACCAAAGAGCAGAAGGCGGCCATGGAGAAAGCCATGGATGAGCGCAAGAAGGCGATGGCCAAGAACAAGGAGTTGAACGACGCTTTCAACGCGGCCATGGAAGCACGGCAGGCCAAGAACTATGACGTCGCCATCACGAACTTTGAGAAGGCCTACGCGCTTGACCCATCGCAATCCGTGATCATTGAGAACATGGCCGGAGCTTACGCCGAGAAAGCAGATACGCTGAAGGGCGACGAACGGACGGCGGCGCTGAAGAAGGCGGCGGAGTTGTATGCGAAGAGCCTGGAGACGCAGCCGAGCGCGCCAGTGTATAACAACCGCGGGCTGATTCTGGCAAAGCTGGGCGATATCGAAGGCGCCAAGGCCGCCCTCAAGCAGGCCGCGCAACTCGATCCGCCGAATGCGGGCATGTACTACTACAACATGGGCGCGGAACTCACGAATCGGGGAGATGCCGCGGGCGCGTCCGAGGCCTTCAAGATGGCTACGGAAGCGAACCCCAACCACGTGAACGCGCAATTCCAACTGGCGATGAGCCTGATCGGCCAAGCCAAGATGGACGATAAGGGAAATGTCGTTCCGCCCCCGGGCACGCTCGAAGCGCTGGGGAAGGTGATCGAACTCGCCCCCACATCTCCGCAAGCGGCGGAAGCCAAGGCGATGATTGAGACGCTCAGCGGTTCCGTGGACACGCGCTACACGGCGCCGGGCGCGCAGAAGGCGAAGCCCGCCAAGAGAAAGTAACACGCGCGCCGGCCGGGCTGCGTGAATGAAGGCAGTGAATCCCTGCATGGCGGAACGGGCGCTCGCGTGACTGCGTGGCGCCCGTTCCACTTCCGGGAACGGAAATGGAGGAGAGGAGGTCCCGGAATGATCCGGATGCTGATTTACCTGCTGGCGGCGATCTTCGCGATTACGCTCGTCCGCATTTTCGCCGGCATCATTGCGCGTGGCCTCGGAACCTATCTTGGGGCGCCCCGTTCGACAACCTCCGCGGGGGCACGGCCCGGCAACGCTCGCGCCACTGGCGGGGGTAAGCAAGGCGTCCTGCGCAAGGATTCGCTCACGGGGGTTTATATCGCGGAAGAAATTGCCATCACCAAGGTGATCAACGGCCGCACGCACTATTTCGCCTCCGACGAGAATCTCCGGGAGTACTTGAAGCGCGCTCCCGCCGGCGCTTAGACCGATTCCCGCCCTCGTCCGCTTTCAGATAAGACTCTCCGATTCATCCAATCTCTCTACCCGCGAAGTTATATAATGGCGGGAACCCGCCCGAGGGTCTTCCCTCTTCGCGCCGGGTAACGGGAGGAACTCTAGCCGATGTCACGACCATTCTCCACGCGCCGCGCGCTGCTCGCGATCACTGCCCTAATTGCGGCATGCGGGCTCGGGGCGCAGCCGAAGCCACCCGCCGGGTACGTTGCCCTCTTTAACGGCAAGGACATCCGCAATTTCGACATCCGGAGCGGGCACGCGAAGTATCGGGTGGAGAACTTCGAACTGATCGGCAGGACCATCGAGGGCAGCCCAAACACGTTCCTTACCCCGAAAAAGGAGTATGGCGATTTTGTTCTTGAATATGAGGTGAAGGTGGATCCGCGCTTGAATTCCGGGGTTCAGGTGCGCAGTCACGAGTACAGCGGGGAGACCGAGGCTACGATCTTCAACGGGAAAGAGTTCGTGAACCGCAAGTTCCCGAAGGGGCGTTTTTACGGGTATCAGGTAGAAATCTCCAACACGAAGGCGGGGAACTCGGGCGGCATTTACGACGAGGCCCGCCGAGGCTGGCTGTACGAACCTACTCCCGCGAACAACCCGGAGTGCGCGAAGGCGTTTCGCGATAACGAGTGGAACCACTACAAAGTGATCGCCGAGGGCGCCCGCATCCAAACCTTCGTGAATGGAGCCAAGTGCGCGGATGTCATCGACTCGATGGACCTCACGGGCTATATCGGCTTCCAGGTACACCAGTTCAAAGGCGATTCCCCGGCGGAAGTCCGCTGGAGGAATATCTATCTCAAAGACAACGGGAAGCACGTTTGGAGGCGCATTTTCGACGGAAAGACCACGAAGGGATGGATCCATCGAGGCGGATCGAAGTTCACGGTCGCGGACGGCGTGATTCATGGCAAGACCGATCCCGCGGACCCCACCGCGGGAGTTCTCATCTACGACCGGCCCTACAAGGACGTCGTTTCCCGTCTGCAGTTCAAGATCGATTCCGGCAACAGCGGATATTTTTTCCGGGCGAAGAAGGAGAACCTCTGGGGCTATGAGGCGGAGATCGACGCCACGAAGGGGACGGGCGGCCTCTACGAGGTGGGTGGGCGTAAGTGGGTGACCGCGCCTGAAGATAACGCGCTCGTGAAGAAGGATGATTGGAGCGAACTAGCGGTGGCTGCCATTGGCAATCGCGTCGTGATTCACTTGAACGGGCGCAAGACCGTCGATCTTCCGAACGATCCCGGTGTGAGCGCCGAGGGATACCTTGCGCTTCAGGCGCATGGCAGAATGGAAACCAGCGTCTGGTTCCGGAATATTGAGGTTGCCGAGAAGGCGAAGTAGACCTCCCGATTTCACAGTGGAGCGCCCGGCGCGGCCGCACGCATGGCTGAGTTCAGATATCCGGCGAAGCTCTATCTGCTTACCGCTCTCCTGGGCGTGATGACGCTCGTGTATTCCGTTACGCGATTGGCGGAGGCGAAGGACTACGAGGATACGCTCCCCTTTCGTGTGCAAATTGCCCGGCTGGCGGGCGTGAAGCAACGGATTGCAAGTGAGCGCATGGTGGGCTATCTGAGCGACCTGGATCCTGAACATTCCGCATACGCACAGCTCTATTTTCCGACGCAGTATGTGCTTGCGCCCACGCTGCTCGTTCCGCTGGAGGATGACCCCGGCACGAAGTTCGTCCTCGGGAACTTCACACGGCAGGGGGACTATGCCGCAGTCGGCCGTGAGCATGGTCTCGAAATTGTCGTGGAGTTCCCCATGGGCGTTGTCCTTTACCGGGTGTTAGCGGAGGCTCCCGCGTCGGGCGAGCAGGCGCATCCGGGCCGGTAGCTTTTGGAACGCGATGTACCTTCTCCCCATCTTCGCGGCATTTCTGGTGGGCCTCGCCCCCTTCGCCGCGCTATTGGTAGCAGTGGAGACGCAAGTTCACCGGGTTCCCCGCCGGTTCGCGCTTCCATTCAGTTCGCCTGCATTCCTTCTGCTCTCGTTGAGCCTGGCGTTTCCTCTGGGCGCCGGTCTGATTGGGCTAGCCAGTTTCGTTCTGCTGCTGTTGGGCGTCGATTCGCCTTGGGCCTCGCTCGGGCTCGCGGCTGGCGTAGCGGGGTTCGCGTGGTTGCTTCTCAGATCGAGCGGGGATGGCCAGACCGCCGGGGATGCATCCACCGTCGAGCCGGCGGCATCCTTCCCGCTCAATTGGGTTTTCGGCGCGGTGGCGGCGTTGAGCCTTGTGGCTGTCTTTGCTTCCATGGCTACGATTCTCGGGAAGTCACCTCACGGGGCGTGGGATTCCTGGGCGATCTGGAGCCTTCGGGGTAAGTTTTTCGCGGGCGGCGCAGAGTATTGGCGTAATGCGGTGGCGCCCGGCTTCCGTCTCTCTCATCCGGAGTATCCGGTAATGCTCTCCTCCTACCTTGGCTGGAGTTGGCGCGTGGCGGGGGCGACGAACCCGTTTGTGCCGCAGATCTCCGCTTATGCCTACCTGCTTTCGCTGGTGGGCACGGTGGGCGCAGGCGTCGGGGTGCTTCGCAGAACGAGTTTGGGGCTGATGGCGATTCCCATCCTGCTCTCGCCCGTCGTCATGGTTACGGCGTCCGCATCGCTTTATGCCGATCTGCCAATGGGGGCATTGAGCGCCGCGGCCGCGACGGTGCTCCTGATTGGAATTCACCGTGGGATGGACATCCGTTGTTTCGCGCTGGCTGGGGTATTCGCTTCGCTGTGCCCGTGGATGAAGGAGGAGGGGCTGCTGCATCTCCTGGTGTTCGGCGTCGTGGCGTTCGCCGCCGCGGGGTTCATGCCTGCCGAACCCTCCCGCCGGTGGCGTCCGATGGCCGCGTTTGCCGTGAGTGCCGCGCCCGCGAGTCTCTTCTACGCCTGGTTTCGTTACGCGCTGGTTCCAGGCGGGAGCCGCTTTGCCAGCGCTCAGGCTGGAGGGGGAGGTGACGGTTTGGTGGGGCGCGTCCTGGATCTGAGCCGCTATGGCGAAATCGCCGAGCAACTATGGCAACTTTTCGGTACTCTCGGCGGCTGGCTCGCACATCCGTTTCTTCTACTTGCTCTACCGCTTCTTTTGCTCGGGATTTGCCGGGGCCGTTCCAAGAACTCCGCGGCACTCGCGGCGTGCGCGACGCTCGCGCTGCTTTGGGCGGGCTATCTGGTTTCGTTTCTGCTGATGGGCGGACGGCCCGGCCCCACCCTTTCCGCATCGCTTCATCGAATTTGGGTGCACACTTGGCCGTTACTGGTTGTGGCGATTCTTCTGATCGTGAATGCCCCGGAAGATCTGGCGATCCGGATGCCCGCGAAACTCAGCCGGAGCGAGCGTAGGGAAGGGAAGGCTGCGCGAGGCCGCCAACGGAAGGGGGAAGCCTAATGCGGTCTGATGCAACTTCTGGACCTTCGTGCCTTACGCGGCGGCAATGGGGCCTCGCGATGCTGGGGGCGGTTCCCGGATTCGCGGGCGGGCAGCAGACCGGCTGGAAGCCGACTGTGCTCTTGGAGGGTGGAACGATTATCGTGGCGGCCTGTTCCCGGGAGCGTATCGTGATTGCCGCGGATAGCAAGGCCAGTTTCCGCACCGACGGATTCCAGGACGAAGTCTGCAAACTTGCCGTGCCCGCGAATAAGGTGCTTTTCGCGGCATCGGGGCTGGTTGGCGTGGGCGATTGGAGCGCCGCCGACGAAGCAAAGAGCGCCGCGCTGCGGATTGTGGGGGATAACCCGTATTTGAGCGGGAGTTCGCTGGGGAGCCTGGCCGAGGCGTGGGCCAGGGCAATGGCGGCAAAGATCCGGACGCTCCCACCGGCGATCTTCGGGGAGCCTCAAGCGGAATCGCAGACTTCCGCGCTCTTCGCCGGTCTTGATCGCGCGGATGAGGTAAACCTGGTGAGGGCTACCGTGCAACCGGTTGCCGCAGCCGGTGGAAAGATGGATGCCCGCACCAACGTGATTCCGGTGGAGATTCCCACCACCGGGACGCGCTTTCTCGCCTTTGGGATGCCCGCCATCGCCATGGAGTTTCTGGCAGGCAAGACCCCTCGCGCCAAGGAGGAAACGGCGCAATGGAAGACCTATTTCGCAGGCTCCGCGGATATTGCCGAAGATATCGCAATCCGCCTGGTTGAACTCACGAGCTATTTCGAGCCACGCAAGGATCTGGTGGGAGGGGCCACCGCAGCCGTTCGCATGGATGGCAAGGCCGGGGTGCGCTGGCTGCGCCGGCCGCCGGCCTGCCTTCGCTAGCCGGATGCGGACGCCGCGGCGGAGGCTTCAAGGACAACAGGCAACCACGATTCGAACCACCCTTGAAATTCCGCCAGCTTCTGCTGCCGTTCGAAGCTCAGCGGAATGGCGGGCGGAATCTCAAGGCGGCGGCGCAACGCCACCGCGGTCTTCACGGCCACGGCGTCAGGGAATTCATCGAACCAGTTGCAGAACTCCTGTACGTAGCCGCCCAGGCGGGCGGAATCCGCCTCGCGCCCTTTCGACATGGCCGAATGGTAGGCCAGGAATAACTCCGGCGCCGCACTCGCAATCCCTGAAATGCACCCGATCCCCGGGTGATGCCAGACTTCGCGCAGGAGGCGATCCGCTCCATTCAGGAGGTGAAATGGACGCAGCGACCGCTTCTCGATCAGCCATTCCATCCGCTCCGCTTCGCCGCTCGAATCCTTCACTCCGGCGACAGCGCCTTCTTCGATGAGTCGCCATACCGTCTCCAATGCCAGCGGGTTGGTGAAGGCGGGGATATGGTAAGCCAGTATCGGCAGTTTGACGCCGACGCGGCGGGCGACTTCGCGGTAAAACGTCTTCAGTTCTTCCTGCCCATAGCGGAAGTAGTAGGGCGGCATCACCAGCAAGCCGTCGCAGCCAATTTCCACGGCATGCTGGGCAAGTTCGACGGTTCCTTCGAGCGTCGAGTGGGTTACGCCTGCGATTACCGGCAGCGCGGAGCGCTTGCGGGCGAACTCCAGGATCTTGATCCGCTCGGGAACGTCGAAATGGACCATATCCCCGGTGCTGCCGAGAACGACGATTCCCGCGAGCGGGTATTGGCAAAGGAAATCGACCGCCTCCAGAAACGCAGCCAGATTGGGCTCGTAGCTATCGGCTCGCAGCGGAGTCACCGATGCGGCAATGACGCCTTCGAATAGAGACACAAGCACCTCGAAAGGACCAGAAATTTCAGAATATCGAAGAATCGTTCGCGCGGGAACCGGCTTCGGACGGTTGGCGCGGAAGGGAGGCGCGCCGCATGTTCTAACGATCGGCGCTAGAGCTTCAGCATGCTTCGCAGACGCTTCGTCTGCACGCGGCTTACCGGCACCACCGCCTGGCTCTTATCGTCCATCCGGATCTGATAGCTCGACTTGAACCACGG
Organism: Bryobacterales bacterium; assembly: GCA_020847315.1. Taxonomy (GTDB): domain Bacteria; phylum Acidobacteriota; class Terriglobia; order Bryobacterales; family Bryobacteraceae; genus JACTMJ01. Next base: position 10,998 of record JADLCF010000082.1, read on the forward strand.
AATCACTTCCCGGATGTGGTTAATGTTCACCAGGTAGGAACGATGCACGCGCCAGAAGAGGTCCAAATCCAGGCTCGATTGCAGTTCCTCCAGCGTGCGGAAATTGCAGGTTCCTTCGACGTTCGCGCAGACCACGGTGATGAGGCCGTCATTGATGGTGGCGAAGACGATCTCCTGCTCATCGACGATGAAATTCCGGTTGTGCGCTTTCACCATCAGTTTGGCGTTGCGAGGCGCCAAGGCGCGGGGCGCGGCTTCGGTTGGATCCGAGGGATGGAGCTTTGCCTTCTCGGCCAATTGACGGCGGGCCCGTTCTATCGTCACATCGAGCCGTTCCTTCTCAATGGGCTTCAAGAGATAGTCGAAGGCTTCCTCCCGGAAGGCTTCGACGGCGTACTGCTCAAAAGCGGTAGTGAGGATGACGGCGGGGGCCGGAATCTCCTTCTCCCGGAGTTTTCGAATGACGTTCAGCCCGTCGAAACCGGGCATTTGGACATCGAGAAACACAAGGTCCGGTTCAAAATCTTCGATGAGTTTCAGCGCCTCGATTCCGTTCGCGGCGAAGCCCAGAATCTCGACGTCCAGATACTCCCGCAGCAGGTAAGAAAGTTCTTCCCGGGCCAGTTCCTCGTCATCCGCGATCAACGTTGAGATTGCCGCCAAACTGCTCCCTTTCCGGTGTGGGCCGCAAGGCCATCCCTCAACCACAATGGTAAACTACAACATTAGCCTTCGCTCATTTTCGGGGCGTCGAGGCTCAGGAGAGGTCCATTGCAAAGTAATCAAACACCGTCGATCGCGCCCGCGGAAGGGAAACTCGGAGTCCTGATTCCCGGCATGGGCGCGGTGACCACGACGTTCATCGCCGGGGTTGCCGCCATCCGAAGAGGACTGGGGAACCCCATTGGGTCGCTCACCCAGATGGGAACCATCCGGCTGGGCAAGCGCACAGAGAATCGCAGCCCCAAGATCAACGAGTTCGTGCCACTCGCGAGCCTGGACGATCTGGTTTTCGGCGGTTGGGACATCTTCCCCGAGAATATGTATGAAGCGTCCGTGAATGCGGACGTGCTTACGCCGCAGACGCTGGCGCCGATCAAGGACGAACTCGCCGCCATCCAACCGATGAGCGCCGTGTTCGACAAGAATTACGTGAAGCTAATCGATGGCCCCAACGTCAAGAAGGGCGCGACGTTGATGGATAAGGCCGAGATGCTGATGGAGGATATCCGTCAGTTCAAGGAGCGTAACAATTGCACGCGCCTGGTGATGATCTGGTGCGGTTCCACCGAGGTGTTTCATTCGAAGATCCACGTCCACGAGACGATGGAAGCCTTCGAAGCGGGCTTGCGCAATAACGACCCCGCCATCGCTCCCAGCCAGGTATACGCCTATGCCGCGCTCAAGCTGGGCGTGCCCTACATCAATGGCGCGCCGAACCTGACCACGGATGTTCCGGCGCTCTCCGGCTTTGCGCGCGAAAATGGCATTCCCATTGCCGGCAAGGATTTCAAGACGGGCCAGACGTTCATGAAGACGCTGCTCGCGCCGGGGCTGAAATCCCGCATGCTGGGCGTTTCCGGCTGGTTTTCCACGAATATCCTGGGCAACCGCGACGGCGAAGTGCTGCACGATCCAGGGAGCTTCAAGACGAAGGAAGAAACCAAGCTCTCGGTGCTCGACACCATCTTCCAACCGCACCTTTATCCGGAACTTTACAAGGACCTTTACCATGCCGTGCGGATCAACTACTATCCTCCGCGCGGGGACGCCAAGGAGGGCTGGGATAACATCGACATCTTCGGATGGCTCAACTACCCGATGCAGATCAAGGTGAACTTCCTCTGCCGGGATTCGATTCTGGCGGCGCCGCTGGCTCTCGATCTGGTTCTCTTCACGGATCTCGCGCAGCGCTCCGGGATGCGCGGTATCCAGGAATGGCTCTCCTTCTATTTCAAGGGGCCGATGACGGCGCCGGGCCTCTATCCGGAGCACGACATCTTCATCCAACTCATGAAGCTGAAGAACACGCTTCGCTGGATGAAGGGCGAGAATCTCATCACGCACCTCGGGCTTGAGTACTACGATTAGGCATGGACGGGCGGGGGCAATTCGCTTCTGCCCGCTCCCGTCATCATGAGAATCCTCGTTATTGGCGGCAACCTCTTCATCGGTCGGTTGCTCGTGAATCAGTTGCTCGAGCAGGGCCACGAACTGAGCATCCTGCACCGGCGTGACAGCCACCCCTACGGCCCCCACGTGCAGAATCTGCAAGCGGACCGCAATGACCCTGAAGCCGTGAAGGCCGCGATCGGCGATGCACGCTTCGATGTGGTTTTCGATAACGTCTACGACTGGGAGCGGGGCACCACGGCGGAACAGGTTCGGGGCTGCGTGCCGGCCACGCAACCGGACCGCCTCCACCGCTACGTCTTCATGTCCAGCGTTGCGGCCTACTTCGAAGGGCTCGACCACATCGAAAGCGATCCGCTCGCTCCGGCGGATTGCCCGGACGTCTATGCTCGCAACAAGGCGCTGAGCGAGCGCGCCCTCTTCCGGATGCATCAGAAGAGCGGATTCCCGATCGTGACCTTCCGCCCGCCGTACATCTACGGACCGGGGAATCCATTCTACCGGGAAGCGTTTTTCTGGGATCGTCTGTTGCTGGATCGCCCGATCGTGATGCCCGGCGACGGCAGCCGCCTGATGCAGTTCGTCCACGTGCAGGACCTGGTGACCTGTTTGATCCGCGCGATGGAGGAACCCTCCGCCGTGGGAGAGGCGTTCAATGTGGCTCAAGCCGAGCCGGTGACGCAACTCGAAGTGTTGGAAGCGCTGGCGGCGGCGGCGGGGAAGACTCCGGAGATCGTCTATGTGCCGAGGGACCTGATTGAGCGGGAAGGGGGCGGGCAGACGCAGGAGCCACTCTATTTCGGCTTCTACTTCGATATGCCACCCATCACGACGAAGATCGCGAAGGCGCAAGACCGGCTGCATTTCGAGCCGATCCCTTTTGCCGAAGGTCTGGAGCAGACGTTCGCTGCCTACCTTGAATCCGGGGTACGCCGCACCGAAATTGATTTCGGCTTTGAAGACCGGCTGATCGCCCTTGCCGGCAAGCGCAGCTAGAAACTGCGCACCCGCAACTTGCGGAACCAGGTTTCCTGTCCGTCGTGGTTTTGCACGGCCACATGCATGGGCTGCTTTCGGGTGATGCCCGCGATGCTCCGGTAATTGCTGCGGGCAACCGCCTGCGCGAACTCCGGAGAATCCATCCGGTAGCGCAGAATCCGTACCCCGTTCATCCAGTGCTCCACGTTCTGGCCATCCACCACCACGCAGCTTTCGTTCCATTCCCCGGCGGACCGGCCTTCAATGGAAGTGGGGGCGAAAATGTCGTAAAGCGCGCCATTGCTGTGGATGGGGTCTTGGAGGCTCCCCTCGAAATGGCCGTCGTCGGAGATTTGCATTTCAAGGCCGGCTGCCTTCCAATTGCGCATGTAATGGTCATAGGCGAGCAGCTTCAGGAAGGGTCCGGTGAAGTGCGCTACGCCGGCGGCGAGAAGCCCCAGGATGAGACCTCGCACGAGATCGAGCTTCAGAAAGCCACGCCGCAGGAAGAGCAGGACGAGCCCTAGAAGGATGCCGCCGGCCATCGCCAATTCTGCGTTTCGTACAGTGGCTGGGAGGGTGGTCTGCCCGCGCCATTGATCTTCACGCACGTTATAGAGGATGCCGGAGTTGCCGCCGGGCGCCACCTTCCACTCCGCGCAGAAGGCGAAGTTGTCGAAAGTATCGCGCGTGATGATGTCGGCTCCCCACGGGCCGCCCGGCAACGTCCGCAACAGGCCGTTCTCCACACGCCAGAAACGGGGGTCGATTTCCCTGTCGTGCAGAAAGCGCCACGCACCCAGGCCATGGCCGTCGAATAGAGGCTTCCACGCGGGGGAATCCTCAAGGAATGCAGCATCGTGGGCGGGTGTTGTGCCTTGAGCCGCAAGGCTTGCAGAGAACGAAAGAAAAAAGACGAGCGCAAGCAGGGCGGGAGGGGGAAGATACCTGGGCATTCGCATGGCAGAGAGATTCCGGATGGAGTTTTCGATTTCGACTATATCGAACTCGCCGGGAAGAATCGTGACAATTCGTTTGAACCGGTACGAACCGTCGTGGAATGCAGCACGGTCCTCGCGGAATGGCCTCCATGGATAACATGCCGGAAGTCGATCCGGCGTGGAGCGCGGTGATGGGACGGGGTGTGCCGGGCATTCCTGGTCTTCACGCCGCGATTTTCGAGCCCACCGTGACGCAGGTTCTGTGGTGCGAACCCCTCGAGAGCCATCGCGAAAACCCTGTATTTCTGAAGATCTTTCGGCACACGGACCTCCCGGAAGCAGGCGCGTGTCTCGCGCCGCGCCGCCTGATTTATTCCCATGCGGAACGTCGTTTCCGCCTGCGCAGACCGGTAACCGTCTCTCCGTGGCCATGAACATCGAATATGCGGCGAACGGGAACTACGGCTGTGGGATAGCCTCGGGAGACTGACTCTCGATAGACTGCGAAGGGATAGCGGATCTCGCAAGGAGCCAGAACAAGACCATGGAGAAGTTCCAGAACCTGATCGCCGGAGAATGGACCGATTCGGGGGAGTTTCAATCGAACGTGAATCCCTCCGATCTCAGTGACGTGATTGGGGAGTATGCGCGGGCTGACGCGAAGGCGGCCGCGCTGGCGATCGAGGCGGCGGATCGGGCTTTTCCCGGTTGGTCCGTTTCCAGCATCCAGCAGCGCGCGGACATCCTCGACAAAGTGGGCTCGGCCATTCTGGCCCGCAAGGAGGAGCTTGGCCGCCTGCTTGCTCGCGAAGAGGGGAAAACGCTTGCTGAGGCGATCGGGGAAGCGGGCCGTGCCGGGCAGATTTTCAAGTACTTCGCGGGTGAAGCGCTGCGCATCCACGGCGAGAAGATGAGTTCCGTGCGGCCGGGCGTTGAGGTGGAGATCACGCGCGAACCGGTAGGCGTCGTGGGAATTATCACGCCGTGGAATTTTCCCATCGCCATTCCAGCCTGGAAGATCGCTCCCGCGCTGGCGTTCGGCAATTGCGTGGTGTTTAAGCCAGCCGACCTTGTGCCGGGCTGCGCCTGGGCGATCGCCGATCTGCTCCACCAGGCAGGTATCCCGAAGGGTGTATTCAATTTGGTGATGGGGCGTGGATCGGTGGTGGGAGAGGCCATCGTGGAATCGCCCAGAATTCACGCGATCTCTTTCACGGGATCGGTAGCCACGGGTCGCAAGATCGCCGTCCGATGCGCGGAACTCGGCAAGAAGCTGCAACTGGAGATGGGCGGTAAGAATCCGCTGGTGGTTCTAGACGATGCGGACCTAACGGTGGCGGTGAATGCGGCGGTGAATGGCGCGTATTTCTCCACCGGGCAGCGATGCACGGCGTCGAGCCGGCTGGTTGTGACCGCGGGCATCCATGACGCATTCGCCGAAGCAATGAAGGAAGCGGCTGCGAAGCTGGTGGTTGGCAACGCACTGCATCCGGAGACCCAGATCGGCCCTGTGGTGGACGACGCGCAATTGCGCCAGGATCTTTTCTATACGGATCTGGCGAGGCAGGAGAACGCCGAAGTCAGCGGAGGGCGGCTGCTTGCGAGAGAGGCCAAGGGTTTCTATCTGGAGCCCGCGCTGTTTCTGAATACGACGAACGAAATGCGAATCAACCGGGAAGAGATCTTCGGGCCAAGTGCGAGCGTGATTCGCGTGAAGGATTACGAGGAGGCGCTTGCCGTAGCCAACGATACCGAGTTCGGGCTTTGCGCCGGAATTTGCACCCAATCCCTGAAGTACGCGAGCCACTTCCAGCGGCATGCCGAAGCCGGCATGGTGATGGTGAATTTGCCCACCGCGGGCGTCGACTATCACGTGCCGTTCGGGGGAAGGAAAGCGTCGAGCTATGGTCCGCGTGAGCAGGGCGGGTACGCGCGGGAATTCTACACCACGGTGAAGACCACGTACCTCGCGCCTTAGCGGGAGCCGCCAGGCGAACGGCTATGCGGATTCGGGCTGTTCCCGCGCGGCCGCGGGAAGGCCGGATCTCGCGAGAAGCTGGCGAGCCTTTGCATAGTCTTCGCGGCTAACAAGGATGATGGCTGCTTCAGCAACCGGATGGCCCGTTCGAAGCGACGCGGATTCGCGATCAATACGGATGCAGGAGAGGCCGGAATCGCGCATCAGATCTTCAATCTCGCGGGCCTCCACTTCGGAAGCGCAATGCGCGAGAATCGGGTGCGAACTGGGAACAGATGGGAAACGGTCCGAGGGTGGGGCCATTGCGTTACCGGGCCTCCTCTTTCTAGGATGTTACACCCGCAGCGGTGGTTTCGCGAAAGCAGCGTGCGGCAACACTCCGCCTCGCATACACTGGATGTCAACCTTACGCCAACCAGAGGAGCGCGCGACAATGGAAGACCTTTCGCATAGACATGAACCGGTGGGGACCTTGTTTCCGGAACCGGGGCCGGCGGAATCTTACAAGATCTCCGAAGAACAGATCGCGCAGTTCAACGAACAGGGATTCGTTTCGGGGATCCGCCTCTGCGACGACCGGCAAGTGGAGGCGCTGCGAGAGGCGCTCGCTCGCGTGGCGGACCCAGGGCATCCCCGCCACTCGCTGTTTCACGAGTATCACTCGAACGAGTCCACCAATGCCGATACCGTGCTGTTCCATGCGTTGGGCGCCTGGAGAGTGGAGGAAGCATTCCACGATCTCTTGTGGAATCCCGCATTCCTGATACCTGCGTCTCAACTTCTCGGCGGCTCTGTTCGGTTTTGGCACGATCAATTGTTTTCGAAGCCCGCAAAGCACGGAGGAGTGGTGGCGTGGCATCAGGACTATTCTTATTGGACCCGCACCGTTCCCATCGCCCACCTCACCTGCTGGCTCGCACTGGACGATAGCACGGTCGAGAACGGCTGCCTGCACTATGTGCCCGGTAGCCATCGGTGGAACCTGCTTCCGATCACCGGGCTGGCCGGGAACATGGAAGAAATCATGACGGTGCTCAGCGAGGAGCAGAAGGCGGCATTCCGGCCCGCGCCGATTGAATTGAAGAAGGGGGAGTGCGCCATCCATCATTCCCTGCTGGTCCATGGTTCTTATGAGAACCGCTCGGAACGGCCCCGTAGGGCCACGGTGATCAATGTTTTCCGGGATGGAGTGCAATCGGCGAGGGATGATGAGCCGCTCGAGAGGGTGCCTCCCATCCCGGCGGGACAGGCCATGGGCGGGCAGTTCTTTCCACTGCTGTACGACGCAGCCCGGTAGGATGGGGGCGAGCCGCGGAAGCTCGAAGCGTTCAGTCAAGGAAGGATTCGCCTCCATGCGAGAGGAGCCGGTGTAAGAGGCCCGGGGCAAAAGGTACTTGGCCACCGATGGAAGTCCTCACCATGTACCAAAGACGACGACTTGAAGATTGATACCGTAGGATAAATCTGCAAATAGGCTCTCATTCCCGCGTTCATAGGGAATTTTCAGTCCGAATCGTTTCCCAACCCTCGAAATGACGCGGGCAGACCCTATCCTTTGGGGATTCGACTCTAACGTACTGCGATTGTTGACGTTATTAGGGATTGCAGAGCGGAAGACCAGTTTCGGCGACGGACGTGAAGGTGTAACGCAGCCGAGAACGCGAGATAGAAAGGACAGGTTCAGGAGTACTGGAGCGTAACAATGTGCTCATCCATCCAAATTTTGGGTTTATCTCAGGGAATCAACTGGCATACTGGTTATGCGGAGTGATCGGGATGAAGGTAAGCACCTATTACGACCTCGGGCTTCCCAGCATCGGCACCATCTCCTTAACGGAGATGGCCGAGCACCGGAACCCCCTGGTTGTAGCGCTCGCCAAATTTCTTGAGGTGAAAGGGAAGTACCTCCCCGAAGACCGGTTTGACGTGAAGCTCCTGCTTCATCTGGCGGGATTTGTGGAGCCGATGGGTGGGGGCAAACGCTACGATTTCAATAAGATCCGCATCGGACTTGGCGGTGGGTCGTCCAGCTTCCGGCCCATCCAGCCCGGCACGACGAACAGCATGCAGAACAATCCGTGGCAAATCGCATTTTTGCGTGAGCGCTCGCGCGCGGTAGAAGCGATTGCCGTGAAGCGTCTGGGAATGTCGGAAGGCAAACGGGCGCTAGCTCAAATGCTCACCCAGAGCCATACGTTTCATCTCGAATAACTGCCCCGAAGCTGCTCGAATCCCTCATTCGAGGGAGTTCTCCCCATCGGCCTGCGCGCAGTTGCCCACTCAGACTGAGCGTGGCGGATTGTCTATCGCTTAGGCGCCGCTTCCTGGAGGAAGGCGCGGAATCGCTCCGGAGAGTAGCCCGTATTCGTGCCGAGAGTCGCTACCCGCTGGGAACGCAGCAGAGCCCCCTTCGCGTCGAGCACGAAGAAGTGCGGAAATCCGCGAACGAGTGGATACTTCGAAAGCGTGGCGGCATTCTGGTTTTCAGCGCTAAAGTTCACCTTTACAAACACATAGTTCCTGCGCCGAAGATCCGCGATTTCGGATTGCTCATCAAAAAAGCGATCCAGGATCTTGCAGTAAGGGCACCAGGTTCCACCCACTTCGAGAAGGACGAGCTTTCCCTCGCGGCCCGCCGCGGCGACGGCGGCGCGGATATCGGCGGAGGCATCACGGCGCGGATCAAATTCGAGGACTTCGGCGGACCCTCCGGTCTGTGATCGGCTCGTGGCGCCCGGCGCGCCCAGCGTCTGCCCGCGCACCGCCTCCGGAACCCGTTCAAAGTCGCCCTCGTCAAGCACAACGACGCCGTCCGATTCCACGGAATGCTTCGCGGGCGGCTGCGGGTGGGATTGCATCGGCAGACTCAGGCCGAGGCACAGGAATGTCGCCAGCATTCGAGCCGTGACAAGAGCCGCCGGAACATCCACCATCACCCTACCAGTGTAGGGGCAGACCGGCGGAATCGGAGCCAATCGATGGGACTGGTTGCCGAATGCCGGAAGGGTACGCGGGAGCCGTGGCGAGCCGCACTCGCTTGTTAACCCTTTGCAACGCCGATGACCGCGTGGACCAGGAGCATCCCCATGCCCAGAGGGATCAGGTAGCGCCAGCCGACGTTCATGAGTTGATCGTAGCGGAGGCGGGGGAAGGTGCCGCGGATCCAGATCATCGAATAGATGAGCAGGCTGAGCTTTGAGAAAAACCAGAAGGGTCCGGAGAGGGCCGCGGCGATCGGGGGAAACAGGAACAGCGCGGCGCAGCCGAGCAGGAACACCCCCACGGCGATCAATACCAGGCGCTGATGCATGAGTTTCAGCCTGCGCACGAGGTGGAGCGAACCGAGGCCCGAGAGACCGAAAACGAGGACGGGAACTCCCACATTGAGCGGAACTTCCAGGAAAGCCACATTGGCGAACGGGCGCAGCCAACCGCCGAGGAACAGTGTGACGGCAACCCCGGCGACGACGCACATCGCGGCATACTCCGCGAGAAAGAAGAGCGCCCAGCGGAAGCCGCTGTACTCCGTCATATAGCCGGCCACGAGTTCCGATTCCGCTTCAGGAAGATCGAAAGGCGCGCGGTTCGTTTCGGCCGTGGACGCAATGAAGTAAATCACAAACGAGACGATCATCAGTCCGTAATTATCGAAGATGCCCCACAGGTGCTGGTGCTGCTGCTTCTCGACGGCGGCGACCATACTGAGGGACCCGGCGGCCATCACTCCGCCGAGCAAGCCGAGGGCCAGCGCCACTTCGTAGCTCACCAACTGGGCGGCACTGCGGAGCGAGCCCAGCAGAGAGTAATGCGAGTTCGAACTCCAGCCGCCCAAGATCACGCCGATAATCCCCACGGATGACATCGCCGCCACGGCGAGAACGCCCACGTTCACGTCCGCCACGATGATTCCCGCGCCAAAAGGAATGAAGCCCAGCGCGGCAAGCGCGGTGATGGCGGCAATGACGGGGGCGATCCAGAAGATCCGGCGGTCGGCGTCGTCGGGAATTGTATCTTCCTTCAGCAGGAGCTTGAGCGCATCGGCGATGGGCTGCAGAAAGCCGTGGGGTCCGGTGCGCATGGGGCCCAGGCGGGTCTGCATGTCGGCAAGCACTTTCCGTTCGACGAGCACCAGATACCCGGCCACCAGCGGAAATAGCGCGATGATCGCCACGCCGGTGGCCAGTGGTACGAAGTAGGGATGTGCCATCATTTCGCCCATCGAGCTTCTCCTAACGCAGAATCGACATTCCCGCCAGCCTGAGGAACGGCTCGGCAACCACGCCCAGGCCGATCGTTCCCACGCCGGCCCCCACAATCGCCAATCGCAGCCCCAGGCTGGGAATAAGGTTCATCGTGCTGGAGGGCGATTCCAGGAACATCGCCCGGACCACGCGGAAGTAGTAGTAAATCGCCACCGCGACATAGAGCACGCCGATGAGGGCCAGCCAGTAATGGCCGGTCTCAATGAGGGCGAGGAAGATGAAGTACTTCGCGATGAAGCCCGCGGTGGGCGGAATGCCCGCGAGCGAGACGAGGAACACGAGCATCATGACCGAGGCGGGCCCATTTCGCCGCATCAGCCCGTGCAGTTCTTCCATGGTCTCTCCGCTCGCGTCTTGCTGCCGCAGGCCAATCAGCACCAGGAACGCGCCGAAGTTCATGAAAGTGTAAACAAAAGCGTAGATCACGACACCCTTGATGCCGGTCTCGTTCCCGGCCACGAGTCCGAGGAGCATATAGCCGGCGTGCGCGATAGCGCTATATGCAAGCATGCGCTTGATGTTGTGCTGGCTGAGCGCGCCAAGATTGCCGACCGTGATTGTCACGATGGCAACGAGCGCAATCATCGGCTCCCAAACTTCGCGGGAACTGGCCAACGGCCCTTCAAAGAGACGCAGAAGCAGTGCGACCGCAGCGGCTTTTGAGCCCACCGCCAGGTAAGCCGTTACCGGAGTCGGCGCGCCTTCATAGACATCCGGCGCCCACATGTGGAACGGAGCGGCCGCGAGTTTGAACAGAACGCCCACGGTAGTTGTGATGATCGCGATCACCAGCAGGGGCTCGTCGAGAGGCCGGGAGACGAGCGCGGCGGTGATTTCCGCGAGACGCGTGGAACCCGTCAAGCCATAGAGCAGAGAAAACCCGTACGCGAGGAAGGCGCTTGAAAACGAGCCCAGGATGAAGTACTTGATGGCGGCTTCATTCGAGCGCTTGTCCCGTGCGAGGAAGCCCACCAGCACGTAAAAAGTGATCGTCATCAACTCGACGCCGATGAACAGGCTTACGAGCTCGGTGGCCGAGGCCAGAAAGAACATTCCGCATTGCGCCATCAACAGAAGGGCGTAGTATTCCCCGTGATTCTCCCGTTCCTCTTCGAGGTAGCGATAGCTGACCATGGCGGCCAGCAGCGCGGCTACGAGGAACATGAAGTTGAAGAAGATGGAGAAGCCATCGATCGAGAGCAATCCCTTGAAGGCCGCAACTGACGAGACCCCGGTAGATTCGAGGTAGACGAACTGGCGGAACAGGGCCACGCCCACGAAAATTTCGGCGACGATGACAAACCATGCGAGATACCGCTTTTCGCGCGCGGACGGAAACAGCCACAAATCGAAGAGAAAAATCGCGCAGCCGAAGAGGCCCATCAACAGCGCGGGCAAAATCGCGAAGTGGTCTAGACTCGTGTAAAACTCACTCATCGCTGCGCAGCCTCCACTGGTTTTTCCGCGGGGATGCCCTGGTAATAGCCGGGCCGCACCCGTTCGACAATCTGTGCGACGGGTTTCTCAAGCAGGTCGAAATACGGCTTCGGGTAAATACCGATCCAGAGCGCCCAGGCAATCAAAGGCGTGAAGATGGCGATCTCGCGCAGATTGAGGTCGGGCAGCCCGAGATTCTTGATGTTGGTAATCTGGCCGAGCATGGTGCGCTGGAAGAGCCAGAGCAGATACGCCGCGCCCAAAATCACGCCGATCACCGCCACCGCGGCCCAGAGGGGATTGCTCTCAAAGGCCCCCTGCAAGATTGTAAATTCCCCCACGAATCCGTTGAGCATCGGGAGCCCCGCGGAGCTGAGCATCGCGATGGCGAAGACGGTGGCGAACTTGGGCATCACATGCGCGAGGCCCCCATACTCGCTGATCTCACGGGTGTGGCGGCGCTCATAGATCACGCCCACGATGAGAAAGAGCATGCCCGTGGAAATCCCGTGGTTGACCTGCTGGATGACGCTTCCCGCGATCCCGTTCGGATTCAGGGCAAAAATGCCCAGCGTGCAGAAGCCGAGGTGGCTGACGGAAGAGTACGCCACGAGCTTCTTCCAATCCTTCTGCACCAGGCTGACCAGAGCGCCGTAGAGGATGCCGATGAGGGAAAGCGTCACCAGCGCGCGCACGATCACGAGGCTTCCCGACGCATCGGGAAGCAGCGGCAGCGAGAAGCGCAGAAAGCCGTACGTACCCATCTTGAGAAGGATTGCCGCGAGGAGGACGGAGCCCGCCGTGGGGGCCTCCGTATGCGCGTCGGGCAGCCAGGTATGGAAGGGAAACATCGGGACCTTAATAGCGAAGCCAATGAAGAGCAGCCAGAATACCCATTGCTGCGTCGCGATTGGCATCGCGGTGCGGAGCAGTTCCTGAATGTTGAACGTGTAGACGCCGAATTGCGCGTGGTGGGCGAAGTAAAGCACCAGCATCGCCACCAGCATCAGAACGCTTCCCGTGAGCGTGTAGAGGAAGAACTTGATGGCGGCGTAGAGTTTGCGCGGCCCGCCCCAGACGCCGATGAGGAAATACATCGGAACCAGCACCACTTCCCAGAACACGTAGAAGAGGAAGAAATCGAGGGCGAGGAACACGCCGATCATCCCCGTCTCAAGCAGAAGCAGCATGGCGTAATACGATTTGAGGCGGTCCTCGACGGCGCTCCAGGAGCAGAGGATCGCGAGAGAGCTCATCACCGTGGTGAGCATGACAAGCAGCAGGCTGATGCCATCGAGGCCAAGCGTGTAGCGAACGCCAAGGAAGGGAATCCAGTTCAGGTCCTCCGTGAACTGGAACCCGGGCAATGTCTTGTCGAACTGGAGGACAAGGGGCACGGAGGCCAGAAAGCCAAGAAGGCCGGCGATGTTGGCCCAGAGGCGGATGAGTCTCTTGTTTCCGGACGGCAGAAACAGCAGCACCAGCATGCCGGCGAGCGGCGTAAGCAAAACCAGGGAGAGCACGGGGATGGGCATGGCGCTAGTTCATCCTCCCGTAAATACCGAACAGGATAAGGACGCCGATGACGATCACCAGGGCATAACTCTGCACGGAGCCGCTTTGCGCAAGCCGCACCGGAATCGAGGCCAGGCGAGTGGCGAACGCAGTCAGGCGAACGGCCCCATCCACCACGTAGGTGTCAAGCCAGATGGAGATGGTGGAGAAGGCTTTGGTGAGACGGCCCGCGCCATTCACGCCGCCGTCCACCACGGCATGGTCCGTCCGCGCCAGCAAGCGGCCGCCGCCAAGGGTGAGCCCCCGGACGAAGACCGCATTATAGATCTCATCGAGGTACCACTTGTTCAAGAGAACGGTGTAGAAGTCGCCCGCCTTTTCCCGCAAGGTTTCGACGCGTGCCGGGTGGTGCAGGTAAAGCGACCGGGCGAGCAGAATCCCGCCTACCGCAAGCGCGGTGCTCAGGCCCATCAGAGCCCATTCCTCCGCTTCGTGGCCGCCGGATTCCGCGGCATGGACGAGCGCTTCCGTGCGAAGCGCAGCCATGGTGGCTCCGGTGACGGGTTCCAGCCAGTGTTCAAAAGACCGGAAGAGATCCGGTAAGAAGCTCCAGACCTTGGGCACGGCAAGCCATCCAACCAGGATGCTGCCGGCGGAGAGCACCACCAGCGGAGCCGTCATCGTCAGAGGCGATTCGTGAACATGGGCAAGGGTTTGTTCGTCCATGCGCGGCTTGCCGTAGAAGGTCAGGAACATCATGCGCCACATGTAGAACGCGGTCATCGCCGCAGTGGCGAGGCCCACTGCATAGAGCGCCTTTGAGCCCAGGGGGGAGGAGAACGTCTGCCAGAGGATCTCGTCTTGTGAGAAGACCCCCGCCAGGCCCGGGATGCCCGCGATCGCGAGTGAGCCGATGAACATGGTGCGGAACGTGACAGGAATTTTCACTTTCAACCCGCCCATGAACCGAATATCCTGCTGACCTCCCAGGGCGTGAATCACGGAGCCGGAGCCGAGGAAAAGAAGGGCCTTGAAAAAGGCGTGAGTGAAGAGGTGGAAGACTGCTACCCAATACGCGCCCACGCCGAGCGCGAGGAACATGTAGCCGAGCTGGCTCACCGTGGAATACGCCAGCACGCGCTTGATGTCATTCTGCACCAGGGCGATGGAAGCGGCGAGGATGGCCGTGAACGCGCCCACCACCGCCACGATGACGCTCACCTCCGGGGCAAGGCGGAACAGGGCGTTCGAGCGGGCGATCATATAGACGCCGGCGGTCACCATCGTGGCGGCATGGATCAGGGCAGAGACCGGCGTGGGCCCTTCCATTGCGTCCGGCAGCCAGACGAAGAGCGGAAACTGGGCGCTCTTGCCGGTGCTGGCGAACAATAGGAGGATGCAAATGACGGCGATGGGGCCCCATGCGGCAAGCGCGAACTGCCGCCCATAGGTTTCGGCCAGCACGCCTAGATCCACGAAACGCACTGTGCCGAACACAACGAACAACAACATGGTGGCGAGTAGAAAGGCGGTATCCCCGATGCGGTTGACCAGGAACGCCTTGTTCCCCGCGTCACTCGCGGACTTCTTGTGAAAGTAGAAGCCAATCAGCAGGTAGCTGCACAGACCGACGCCCTCCCAGCCTACGAACAGCAATAGGTAGTTGTTCGCGAGCACAAGCAGGAGCATGAAGAAGACAAAGAGATTGAGGTAGCCAAAGAATCGGTAGTACCCGCCATCGTGGGCCATGTAGCCGACGGAATATACATGGATCAAGAAGCCGATGCCGGAGACCGTGAGGATCATCACGGCGCTCAAGGGATCAAGCAGAAAGCCGAGCTGCGCGCTCAAAGAGGAAGCTCCGCCGCCGATCAGCTTGAGCGGCATGCCTGCGATCCATTCGTAGAGAACCACTTCATGGGCACGCGCGGCGAGGCCGGCCAGTTGGATGGTAGCCGCCGCGCTCAGGAGGAAGCTGAGAAGCACGAACCCGGGGCACAGGTAGCTAATCAGACGTTTAGCCGCGGCGCCGGAATGGGGGAGTTGGGCATCCTCCGCATGCAGGCCAAGGGGCATCGCATTCGGGGCTGTATCGCCGTGGATATGGTGGGCTTCCGGGACTACCGTGCCGCGGTCCAGCGCCTCGCGCAGCGCCGGTGCGATGGCGTCCCTCGACGGCCCCTGAGGGTCGAGCTTGCGGCCCAGCAGGAGCATCGTCACCGCTCCCAGCAAGGGGAAGAGCGGAATCAACCAGATGAGATCGAGGAAGTTCATGGATGCCGCCTTACCATTTCAATAACCGAATTTCATCCGCCTGTACCGTCATCTTGTTCCGGAAAAGGGCGATCAGGATGCCGAGGCCGATCGCGGCTTCCGCCACCGCCACGGCGATGATGAAAATCGCGAATATCTGCCCTTGCACGTCGCCATGGAGCCGGGAGAACGCAATCAGGTTGACGTTGACGCCATTGAGCATCAGTTCGATCGACATCAGAATGATGACCAGATTGCGCCGCGTGAGCACGCCTAGAGTTCCGATTAGGAAGAGGGCGGCGCCGAGGACGAGATAGTGCGTGAGCGTGATGGGGTAGAGCAGCCCTTCCATCGTCAGATCTCCTCTCCGCGGGCTTTGGCAGTGTCCATGGAGGTGTCGAGCGCTTCCCGCTTCCGGGCGAGCAGCACCGCGCCGATGACGGCGACGATCAGCAGCAGCGACGTCGCTTCAAAAGGAACCAGATACTCGGAAAACAGCACGTCGGCGATGCGTTCCGTGTTCCCTTCGGCGGCCACCTGGGGCGCGGCGGCGATGGCCCAATCCGGGCGCGCAGTCTGCTGATGCTGGTAGCGGGCGATTCCGCCGATGGTGAGCAATCCCGTGCCCAGCACCGCCACCAGAGCGAGCCCCCAGAGCCGGTTGAACTGGCGAAGTTTTACCGCCTCGTCGAGGTTCACGAGCATGATCACGAACAGGAACAGGACAGTGACGCCGCCGATGTAGAGCAGGATCTGCACGGCGAAGAGAAACTCCGCCTCTTGCAGCAAAAACAGGCCCGCAACTCCGATGAGAGAGCCGATCAGGCTGAGGGCGCTGTGTACCGCGTTCGCGCGTGTGATTGTCAGAATCGCGCCTGCGACCGCGAGCAGCGCGAACGAATAGAAAAAGATTGCATTCATCAGCATGCGGTCTCCTCGGGGCGGCCCGCCCGGCATGGCGGTTTCCGGGTGAAAGTCCATTGGACGCTAGAAGTCATACTTGGTGGGCTTCGGCCCCTCCTCTAACATCTGCCGGTCCCAGACGGCTCCATCGCGCGTGTAGCTGGCGAGTTCGAAATCCTGCGTCAGCTCGAGCGCGTCCACGGGACATGCATCTTCGCAGAGGCCGCAGAACATGCAGCGGGACGTGTCGTAGGTGAACGTGGTGAGTTCCTTTTTCTTCGTCTCCGCGTTACGGATCGTGGTCACCACGATCAGATTCTCGGGGCAGGCCAGCGCGCAAAGATTGCAGCCGATGCAAAGTGTTTCGTTCGTTTCCACGTCAACATTGAGGCGGGGCGCCCCACGGTAGCGCTCCGCGATGGCGGGCCGCTCGGCGGGATATTGCTCCGTCACGATGTCCTTCGGGTGTTGCTGCCGGAAGGTCGTCAGCAGGCCCTGCACGAGATCGGTAAACAGGAACTTGTCCCAAAGCTTCATGACGGTTGCCCCTTTCCTCTCTTAACGGTCCACTTCCCCCAGAACGATGTCAATGGTTCCAATCACCGCGACACAATCGGCGATCAACGTCCCGCGCACCATCTTGTCGAGCGCCTGCAGGTTGATGAACGACGGCGGCCGCACGCGAAGGCGGTACGGCTGAATCGTGCCGTCGCTCACGATGAAATAGCCAAGCTCCCCCTTGGGCGCTTCGATCGAAACGTATACCTCCCCGACGGGCGGCTTGAGTACCTTGGGCACCTTGCCCATAATGGGACCGTCGGGGATGTTCGCCACCGCCTGCCGGATGATGCGGACGGATTGGCGCATTTCTTCCATGCGCACCAGATACCGGTCGTAGGTGTCGGCGTTCGTTCCAACCGGGATATCGAAATCGTAGTTCTCGTATCCCGAGTAGGGCAGAGCTTTGCGGATATCCCACTTGACCCCCGCGGCTCGCAGAACGGGACCCGTGACGCCATATTGCTTGCAATCGGCGGCGTCGAGAATCCCCACGCCGCGCAGTCGCGAGACCCAGATACGGTTGTTCGTAAGCAAAGCCTCGTATTCATCCACGCGCGGCGAAAAGCGATCGCAAAATGTAATTACGTCCTCGACGAACTTGTCGTAGAGATCGTACTGCAAGCCGCCAATGCGGAAGGCGTGCGTGGTTAACCGCGCGCCGCAATATTCTTCAAAGATATTGAGAATTTCTTCGCGCTCGCGAAGGGTGTAAAAGAGCGGCGAGATGGCCCCGATATCAAGCGCGTGCGTGCCCAGCCAGATCAGGTGGCTCGCAATGCGATTGAGTTCGGTGAGGATCACGCGGGTCACCTGCGCCCGGGGCGGCGCTTCGGCATTCAAGAGCTTTTCGACGGCGAGGCAATAGCCGAGCCCATTGCTGACCGCGGCAATGTAATCCATGCGGTCGACGTAGGGCGCGAACTGAGTGTACGTCCGGTTCTCGCCAATCTTCTCCACGCCGCGGTGCAGATAGCCGATCACGCAATCCGTACCCATCACCTTTTCGCCATCGAGCTTAAGAATCACGCGCAGCACGCCATGCGTCGATGGGTGCTGAGGCCCCATGTTGATGACGAGTTCGTTGCTATCGAGAAAAGTTGCTTCGGCCACGCCTGCCCTCGCTATTGTCCACTCTCAATGCCCAGGTTCTCCCGCACCCAGCGCTCGTCCTGTTGAATAATGCTGTAGTCTTTCCGCAGCGGGTGCCCCTGCCACTCATCGGGAAGGAGGATACGGCGGAGTTCGGGATGGCCGTGGAAGCGCACGCCGAACATGTCGAAGATTTCACGCTCCATCCAGTTCGCAGCCGCGTAGACCGGTACTGCGCTTGCGATCGGTTCATTCTCTGCCACCCGCGTCTTGAGGCGGATGCGATGGTTCCTCGCGAAACTGTAGACGATATAAACGAGTTCGAAACGCTTCTCGTCTTTCGGATAGTCGACAGCGGTTTCCTCGACCAGGTAGTCGTAATCGAACCCATCGCGCAGCAAGGTGAGCAAGGGTACGAGCGCATCCGCGCTCACTTCGAAAAAGTCCTGCTCCCGGTATGTAGCGGCGCGGAGGATTTCTTCCCCGAGCGCCTCCCGCGCGGCGGAGGGGATCTCCCCTTCCCAAGGAACGGCTTCCATCACCGCGGGGGCCTTGGCGGCGGGCTTGGGCGCGAGTTTTGCGGCGGAGGGAGGGGTGGCGGCTACAGGGGTGCTTGCCTCGGGTGGGGCCGGTCCTGTTTGCTTCGCGCTCGTGCTTTCCGGCGCCGGTTGCGGTGTCTGGTTCTCGTCCATTGTGCTCGTTGACCCTCTGGCGATGTCCGATTTCCGCGGTTCGCGAAGCATTCCCCACCCGTCCCGATGCTGCCGGGCGGGGAAGGGGGCGCGACCTAAAGAAGCTCCAGCATACCACATACAGGACTATAGAGTCCTAAATTCGCCTTTCACCGGCAAGATTAACCGGGCGCGGCGCGCATGACGAGGGCGCTAGGGCGCCCACGCCGGAACCACGTATGCATAGAATACGACAACTAACCCGATCGCCGAGGCCAGGAAGATGCTGTGCCGGAGGGTGTAGCGAAAGAGCCGGGATTCCTCGCTGGTGGCCATCCCCGCGGCGGCCACGGCGACGGCAATGCTCTGGAGGCTGATCATCTTCCCCATCACGCCGCCGCTTGAATTCGATGCGGCCATCAGAACGGGGTTCAGATTGAGCGTCTTGGCGGTTACCACCTGCAGATTGCCGAAGAGGGCGTTGGCCGCTGTGTCTGATCCTGTGAGGAAAACGCCCACCCAGCCCAGAATCGCGCTGAAGAAGGGGAAAAGAGATCCCGTGGCGGCGAACGCAAGGCCGAGCGTCATGGTGGAACCCGAATAGTTCATCAGAAAGGAGAGCGCCAGCACGGAACTGATGGTGAGGGCGGGTTTTGCCATCTGAACGGCGACGTCTTTCGCGGTCGCAGCAAACTCCCTTGGCGAGATTCGCAGGAAGAGGGCCGCGAAGATGCAGGAGATCAGGCAGGCAGTGCCGGAGGCGGCCAGCAAATCCAGTTTGAACATGGCCGGGTAGGGGGAGGGGGTTTCCACCAGCGGAGCGACGCGCTCCACGGCGTTGTGCAGGCCGGGCCAGGCAACGGGGAACGTGAAGGTGTCCAGGAACGGTTTCACTGCGGGGATGCCCCAGGCCAGGACGAAGCCAACCAACAGCAGATAGGGCATCCAGGCGCCGAAAACTTCGCCGCCCGAGTGGGAGACCGTGTACGAAGCGGTCTTGGCCGCCGGCGAATCCTTCGCCCCCGCATCGTTCACGATTGTCGTTTGGATCTCGCGCGGCTTCCACAGCTTTAACAGCGCGACCAGCCCGACGATCGAGGCGAGCGCGGCGAGGATATCGGTCAACTCCGGGCCGACGAAATTCGAGACCAGGAACTGAGTTCCCGCGAAGGTGATTCCGCAGAGCGCCGCGGCCGGCCAAACCCCCATCAAACCGCGAAAGCCGCTCATTACTACCATCAGATAGGCCGGAACGAAGACGGAAACGGGTGCGCAGATGCGGCCCACGCCCGCGCTGAGGCGGTCCAGGGGCAGGTTCGTGATCCCGGCCAGCGTGACCACCGGGATACCAATGGAGCCGAAGGCGACGGGCGCCGTATTTGCCAGAAGGCAGAGTACGGCGGCGTAGAAGGGCGTGAAGCCCAAGCCGGCCAGCATGGCGGCGGCAACGGCGACGGGGGAGCCGAAGCCCGCGCCCCCTTCGAGAAAGGCGCCGAAGGCGAAGGCGATCAGCAGCGCCTGCAGGCGGCGATCCGCCGTCAGGTTGCCCAGCGAGTGCTTGATGATCTCGAACTTCCCCGCGCGGACGGTGAGTTGGTAAAGCAGGATGGCGTTAAAGAGGATCCAACAAATCGGAAAGAGCCCGAATGCCGCGCCCATCAGAGCGGAGGAAATCACGAGCGGGACAGGCATGCCGTAGCCGAACAATGCGACCAGAATGGCCAGAAGCAGGCCGGAAGTGGCCGCGACCCACGACGGTTTGCGGAAGACGCCGATCAGCAGCAGCAAGCCCAGCAGCGGGACGAGCGCCAGTAGCGCGGAAAAGGCGAGGCTGCCGTCCACCGGCACATAATTCTGTTGCCACATGAATGAGAACCTTATGGGAGTAGAGCGCCCGCTGTCAAGGAGGCGCCGAGTCTAACGCAAGTGGTACAGAAACGCGGGAGCGCTCAGAGGGCCACGCTCCCATCCGCTTCAGCAGCACTTGGCATTCGAATACTTGCGCCTCAGGTGATGATCGCTGAAGTGTTTCCATTCCGCCGGGCTATGCTTGCGGGCATGCCGCAACAGGTAACGCGCATAGGCCGCTTCGCTTGAAAGCTCGCGCAGGAAGGCCATGAACGAACCGCGCGCACTGGGCGTGGCGGGCAACGGATCCGGCCCCGCGCCGGCCAGCACTCCCGGCGGCGGCGAACTGATGTGCCGGATCCAAACCCAAATGGAATCGAGCAAAATGATCGTCACCAGCACCAGAAAGAGGCCGCAGATCACGGCATCCAGCCGGTTGTTGAAAATCTGGGCGTGGACGGAGGCCAGGTTGGCCGCGGCAACTTTTCCAGCGGCGATCTCCGCCGCCAACGCGTCGGCCTGCGCCAGAAAGCCCAGCCTGGGAACCGGGCTGAAGATCTTGATGAATGCCGCCGAGTAGCAGACGATCACCAGCCAGACGAGAGGAATCAGCGTGATCCACATATACTTCAACCGGTGCGTCTTCACGAGAAGGGTGGTGCCCACGCAGAGCGCGACGGCCGCCAGCAATTGGTTGGCGATGCCGAAAAGCGGCCAGAGCGAATTGATGCCGCCAAGTGGATCCTGCACGCCCTGGATGAGAAAGTAACCCCACGCGCCCACGATCAAGGCGCTTGTGAGAATCACGCCGGGCGTCCAGCCGATGCGGCCCAGTTTGGGGTGGATGTGGCCCAGCATATCCTGCAGCATGAAGCGGCCCACTCGGGTGCCGGCATCGATAATGGTGAGGATGAAGAGCGCCTCAAACATAATCGCGAAGTGATACCAGAAACCGAGAATGGCGCTGCCGCTGCCCGTGGACGCGAAGATGTGCGCCATGCCAAGGGCGAGGGAGGGCGCGCCGCCCGTTCGATAGAAGAGAGTTTCCTCGCCCACGCTCTTCGCGAGCGAGGCCATCGCCTCCGTGGTTACCGGGAAGCCCCAGCCGGAGATGGTCGCCACAGCCTCCTGCGCGGTAGCGCCCACGATGCCCGCCGGGGAGTTCACCGCGAAGAAGACGCCCGGCTCAAGCACGCAGGCGGCGACCATTGCCATGATGGCGACGAAGGATTCGAGGGCCATGGCGCCGTAGCCGATGGGCCAGGAGTGCCATTCCTTTTCGATCAGCTTGGGGGTGGTGCCGCTCGAGATGAGCGCATGAAAGCCGCTCACCGCTCCGCATGCGACGGTGATGAAGCAGAAGGGAAAAATCTTTCCGGCGAAAATGGGGCCTGTGCCGTCGATGAAGCGCGTGAGAGGCGGCATCTGCAATTCGGGCTGCACAAAGAGAATGCCCACGGCCAGTAGCATCACCACCCCGAGCTTGACGAACGTGGAAAGATAATCGCGCGGGGCGAGCAGCAGCCAAACGGGCAGCGCGCTCGCCAGAAAGCCATAGACAATCACCATCCAGGCGAGTGCCATGCCGCCGAAGGTGAACCACGGCGCCCAGGACTCGCTATGCGCTACCGCCTCCCCGCCGAAGATCGCCGCCACTACCAGGACGAAACCGATGATCGAAACCTCGAGGACGCGGCCGGGGCGGAGGAAGCGAAGGTAGATGCCCATGAAGATGGCAATGGGCATCGTGGCGGCGATGGTGAAGGTTCCCCAAGGCGAATCCTTGAGGGCATTCACGACTACAAGCGCGATGACGGCCAACAGGATAATCATGATCAACAACACCGTCAAGAGCGCCGTAAAGCCGCCCAGTTTGCCGATCTCCTCGCGGGCCATCTGGCCCAGCGATTTGCCGTCGCGCCGCATGGAGCCAACCAGGATCACAAAATCCTGCACGCATCCGCCGAGCACCGCGCCGACGATGATCCAGAGTGTTCCCGGCAGATAGCCAAACTGCGCGGCAAGAGTTGGACCTACCAAGGGGCCAGGCCCCGCAATCGCGGCGAAGTGGTGGCCGAAGACGATCCATTTATTCGTGGGCTCGAAGTCGTGGCCATCCCGCAGACGCACCGACGGCGTCGGTCTTGCGTCGTCGAGCATCATCACCTTAGTGGCGATGAACTTCGCGTAGAACCGGAACCCGATCAGGTAGAAGCACACCGCGGCGACGATCAGCCAGATTGAATCCACGCTCTCGCCCCTAGTGAGCGCGATCCCCCCGAAGGCATAGGCGCCGAGCGCCGCAATTCCAATCCACAACAACCGCGTCGATAGCTTCTTCATTGGACAAACAAATCCCAAGGAGAATGGCGTAATCCGCGGGCGTGCCGCGAATCCGCAAGTTCATAGCATAAAACCAACGATGCCTCAGTTCCTAGCGAACGCGCGGCTCGGGCTTGGCGAATCACGCGCCGGAGGTGGGGAAGTTGGGGGAACGGGGGATCGGCTGGCGGCGAATTTGCAGCTTGCCGCCCTTCACCCAGGCATCCCCACGAATCTCGAGATGCCGCACCATCCGCTCCCGCCACATGCGTAGCACCGCCTCCTGTTGCGGGATTCCGGAAAGGTCTCGCAGTTCGTGAGGGTCCGCCACCAGGTCAAATAATTGTTCGTTCCCGTGATAGGCGTGGAAGATATACTTCATCCTTCCATCGGTGAGCCCGGTCCAGTTGTTCTCCGGGCTGTAGCAGACGCCGTGTTCGAGGTCGAGATATTCCCGCCACGCGGGAGCATTGTTGCGGAAGAGGCCGAGCAGGCTCGCGCCGTCCAACGGCCGGCTCGTGGGCGACCCCGCGGCATCGAGGAAGGTGGGCAGCAGGTCACGTAATTCCACGGTTTCCGAGCGCACCTGGCCACGTTGGGCGGAAACGAGTCCTTCGGGCCAGCGCATCGCCATCGGAATTCTTGCTGAGGCCTCATAAGGGTAGGACTTCCTCCAGAGGTGATGGTCACCCGTCATATCGCCGTGATCCGAGGTGAACACGATCAGCGTATTCTCCAGCCAGCCGCGCTTCTCCAAGGCTTCGAGGATGCGGCCAATCTGCTCATCGACGAACTCAACCGAGCCATAGTATCCGCGCCGGGATTCGCGCACTTGCGCCTTGCCGAGATCGCCATGCCAGATGTCATCCCGATCCGAGTTACGCGGCGCGTACTTCGCGGCCCAATCCCCCACGCCGGCTTCGGGCAAATCCGCCTCTCCGTACTTCTTCCATAGGCGCTCCGGCGGATCGTAGGGGCTGTGCGGGCGCGCGAAGGAAACCTTCAGAAAGAAGGGCTCCGGGCGATTGTAAGCATTCAGGAAATTCACTGCCGTCTGCCCGGTCCAATAGGTCGGATGCAGGTTCTCCGGCAGCGCGTAGGGGCGGGCCGGGTAATCGTTCCATCCGATGCCGGTCGCGTCGGGGTTCCGAGTGGGAGCCTGGCTCCAGAACCAGGAGCGATAGTCGCTCCGAAACTCGGGGTTCTGAATCCGGCCGGATTCATCGAGAAATACCTGGTGGTAGCCATTCGGATTGCGCTGCGGATGGTAATGCATCTTGCCGATGGCCGTGGTGTAGTAGCCCGCGTCCCGCATCGCTTGCGGCTTTGTGAACGGATAGTGTTCGCCCATTGCGACCATGTGCAGCATGCCGTGATTCCAGGGCGACAGGCCCGTCAGCAAACCGCTGCGCGCGGGCGTGCAGGTCGGGGTGCAGGAGTAAGCCCGCCGGAAGCGGACTCCCTCCATGCCGATGCGGTCGATATTGGGCGTATGAATCGCCGCGTTGCCGTCCGCATGGGTGCAATCGCCGCGGTGCTGATCGTCCATGAGGAAGAGGATGTTTGGACGGGATGCGCGGCGGGGTTGCCCGGCGAGGAATGCCGGCGCCGCTCCGGACTCCGTGGTAATTCCCACGGCGAGCGCGGTCTTCAGGATAGATCGTCGGTCCATGGCTTTCCTCCCTGGTGGCGAGCGGCTTCGAATAGCGTATCGAATCCGGAATCGTTCTGGGAGGCCGCTTCGGGTCCAGGATCCCATTCAGGGAGTGGCGATGCCGAGGGGACCTAACAAAAAAGAAACAGGGAGAAGCACGGAGCCTCTCCCTGTTTCTTTCACAAGAATGGAACGCCGTCTAGACGTGGGCGTTCAGCATCGATTCCACTTCGGACTTGGGAATCGCGCCCACCTTCTGATCCACGACCTTGCCGCCCTTGAACAGGAGCAACGTCGGGATTCCACGGATCTGGTAGCGGCCTGCGGTGTTGATATTCGAATCCACATCCACTTTGCCCACCTTCGCCTTTCCGGCGAAATCGGAAGCCAAAGCGTCAATCGTCGGACCCATCATGCGGCAAGGCCCGCACCATTCCGCCCAAAAGTCCACGAGCACAGGCACGTCCGCATTCAGCACTTCGGTATCGAAGTTCGTGTCGGTAAAAGTAAGGGTATTAATTCCTGCCATTCATTTCCCCCAAGGTGACATTCCTTAAGATTCAGATTCCGCCAAAAAGTTTCAGGGCGCGAGGGTTTGGTAGAGATCGAGCATGTGCCCGGCGGAGGTTTCCCACGAGAAATCCTGCTTCATGCCGGCCAGCATCCGCTTCTTCCATGCCTTTTTGTTTTCAAACGCTTTCAGAGCTTCCCGTACCGCCGCCAGCAGTTCGTGCCCCGTGTATCCGGAGAACTTGAAGCCCGTTTCGTCCGTTACCGTATCCTCCAGGCCGCCAACCGCCCGCACCACCGGAACCGTGCCGTAGCGCAGGCTATAGATCTGGTTAAGGCCGCACGGCTCGTACAGGCTGGGCATGAGGAAGAGATCCGCGCCTGCCTCGATCTTGTGCGCGAGGGCTTCGTCGTAGCCGTTGCGGAAGGCCACGCGGCCCGTATAGCGCTCCGCCAGGTTGTGGAACACGGCTTCGTAGCGGTGCTCGCCGGCGCCCAACACCACGAGCGCCAGATTCTCGTTCATCAGTTCGCCGGAGACGGATTCAACCAGGTCGAACCCCTTCTGCGAGGAAAGCCGCGCGACGATGCCGATAATGGCGGTGGACTTTAGGGCCTCCGGATCAAGGCCAACGGCGCGCAGAAGATCCTCGCGGCACGCCGCTTTTCCATCGGGCTTCCGCGAATCGTAAGGCGCGGCAATGTGTGGGTCAGTGGCTGGGTCCCAAACCGTGTAATCGGCGCCGTTAAGGATGCCATGAAGATCCTGGGCGCGGGCGCGGAGCAACCCGTCCACGCCCCAGCCCGACTCGGGAGTCTGGATTTCCCGCGCGTAGGTGGGGCTCACGGTGGTGATGGCATCCGCGAAGGCAACGCCCGCCTTGAGGTAGCTGACATTGCCATAGAATTCGAGATCGCCGCTGGTGAACGCGGAGTCGCTGAACCCGATTCGGGGCAGCACATCACGCCCAAAAATACCTTGGTACGCGAGATTGTGGATTGTGAAAACGGTCTTCACGCCGGCGAATGTGGGGTCTACTCCGTAGCGCTTCCGCAGGTAATACGGAATGAGGCCGGCCTGCCAATCATGGCAATGCAGAATATCGGCGCGGAAGAGGCGCCGGATGGCTTCGCAGCCTGCCACGTTCAGGGCTGCGAAGCGAAGGAAGTTGTCCGGATAATCCTTGCCGTGCTCGAAATAGAGGCCCCGGCGATTGTAGAAAGCGGGGATATCGAGGAAATAGAAGCGTACGCCTCGATGTTCGTGGAGATAGATTTCGCCACGATAGACGTCGGGACCGAGGACGACCGGGAAATCGTCATACACCCGGCGCAATTGCTCCCGGGGGATGGATTGGTAGCGCGGCAGTAGGACCGCTACGTCAACCCCCCGCTCCGCCAAGGCGGCGGGAAGCGCCCCCAGAACGTCCGCCAAGCCGCCCGATTTCGCGTACGGGGCCGCTTCTGACGCCACCATCAATATCCTGGGTAATTCCTTGAGTCGCATGGTGCGTTCTAAGGCTAGCGAACGCGCCAAGAGGTGTCAACGTCCAAGGGCGGCGGGCAAATCCTCGCCTCGCGAAACTCCCTGGCGACCCCCGCGCGGGGCGGAGCTGGCGCCCGGTCCCCGGCCGGAAGCCATGAATGCGGATTCGCGAAGAGGTCCTGTTTTGCGAAACGAAGCCATCTGCGCAGGAACGTCGGCTGGGGTGGCCCAACTTCGATGGATGAGCGGGCGTTCAGGCTGCCCAGGCGGCAGGATGAGCGGCATCCATAATGGAATCAGATGATTAGATCCAAGGGAAACCGCCGCCCGTACCTCGTTGGATCGAACCCGTCAGACTTTCACGTGATGTTATGTAAACTCTTCCTGTTAACTCACTTTGAGGGCCGGAATTCCAGGATCTCTTCGGCTTCCAGTTTCTCGAAAGGAAGAGGAAAGCTGGTTCCGTAATAGAAGGGCTTCCACTGGTCCTTGTAATGGCTGGAGAGGGGATGGCCGGAGACGCCGGCCAGGACGTTGGCGAAACTTGCGTCCCAGTTGGAGAGGTCGGCGACAAAGCGCTGCGAAGGGCCGCTTGCCGGGCCTACCTGCTTCGGGGAACTGGGGGACCCACTCATGGGTACGCGGCCAATGTTGAAGTAGCGGCCGATGAGGGGGAGGCGGGAGAAAACGGGATGGTCCACATCCCAATGCATCAGTTCGCGATACTTCCAGTTTGCGAGAGCGCCGCCCATCCGCGGGCGGTTATCCTCCAGGGCCTTGCCGAGCACCTCAAGCAGCCAGGCGTCGAAGTCTTTCGCATAGAGGGGATCTCGCGTGCGGAGAATGCGTTCCACTACGGTATCGTCCATCCCCATGCCGGCCTGTTCCCATTTGGGAGCGAGGCGCTTCAGAATCGCGGCGCGGAGCCCAATCGCGTAGAGCCGGGCGATGGTGGCGCCGGCGGCGTCGAGTTCCGCCTGGCCGTTCCAGTTGCGAAGAACCTCAATTGCATCGGCCACGAGACCGGGCGCGGGTTTCTTCCGGTCCGCCGCGGCCACCACCTGGCGAGCGAGGAAAGCGTAGTACGGGCTGTAGACATCCTTTTGAATTTCGAGCATTCCGGCGGCGTTCCATTTGGGCTTTGCGTCGAGGCGGGCCCGAATCTGATGCGCGCGGTGCGGGGAAGAAAAACGGCCCGACCCGGCATCGGGGAAATCCGGCGGGAAAGGATTCTGATTGGCCGTGACGATTCGTCCGGAAGGCGGATTGTAGAGGGAAGGCAGTTCTTCGAAGGGCACATAGCCCTGCCACTCGTGCAGCCCCGTGTATCCCGGCAGCGGCATATCGCCGGGGGCGTGCGTTCTACGGGGGAGGCGGGCAGCTACTTGAAAGCCGATGTTGCCATCGATATCGGCATAGACGAAGTTCTGCCCAGGGCCGTTGAAACGGGAAAGCGCCTTGCGGAAGGCGGTCCAATCCTGAGCCAGCCCAAGCTCAAGGAACGGAAAGGACAGGAAATCGGGATCGAGCGCCGTCCATTGGAGCGACAAATTCCGGTTGTACGGCGGTTCGCCGGCTTGCGCGATTAGCGGGCCATGCTGGGTGACGAAGACGTTCAGACGAACGTCCGGCTCTCCCTTGACGCGAATGCCCTCGATGATGCGATTGGCCTGACGAACCTCGGCGCCAAACTGATAAACGCCCGCGTTGAGGTCCATGCGCTCTTCGTAGAGATCCTGCACATCGGCGCCGAGGCTGGTAACGCCCCAGGCGATGCGGCGGTTGTGGCCGATAATCACTGCCGGCATGCCCGGCAGGGTGAGGCCGGCGACATCGAGCGGAGGTCCTTCCGCCATGGGCGCCTTGAGGTGGACCATCGTCCAGACGGAGGGGAAGCTCACCCCGAGATGCGTGTCGTTCGCGAGCAGCGGCTTGCCGGACTCCGTGTGCGCACCGGACAAGACCCAGGCATTCGACCCGGCCAGCACCTCGTTCCCAGACCTGACGGGGAACAGCCCGTTCACGAGCGTGCGCAACTGCGCCTCATCCATCTCGGGGAAAGTCGCGGCCAATTCGCGGGCCATGCGCTCTTTATCCAGATCCATCTCCCAGGTGGTGGTGAGGTCGGCGGCCATGCGGAGGCCCACGAGGATGGAATCCGTGATGGTCCAGGGCCGGGGTTCGTAGCGAAGGATCGCGAACTCCGGGGGCAGCTTATCGCGATGCGTATCGATGAAGTAGTTCACGCCTCGGGCATAGGCGGCGAACAGAGCGCGGTCTTCCGGGCGGAGATGGGCTTCCTGCACCCGTGCCGTCCGCGCAAAACCGATGCGCCGGGCGCGAATGTCGAGCGGGAGGGCTACCTTGCCGGCAATCTCAGCCAGTTCTCCGGCTGTGGAACGCCGGATGGCATCCATCTGCCAGAGCCGGTCTTGCGCGGTCGCGTAGCCTTGGAGAAACATGGCATCGCCGAGGGAAGCGGCTATGATATGAGGCGTGCCCAGGGAGTCCCGGACGATCTTCCCGGCGGCTGAAATCGGGGCTTCCACGCTGCCGCTCACCGTGGGCAGGGTGCGCCATCCATACCAGCCAATCAGCCCAAGCACCGTGAGGAGGAAGGCCAGGATAAGGAAATTGATATATTTAAGAGACCGCTCAAACAGTTTCGACCTGGACACATTCGAATTGTGGCACATCATCGGGAACCGCCCCGGACGGTTGCCGGTGAGCGCCGCGGGCCGCTGACCCCATTTTCATGGACGCCAACTTCGGTTACCGCTTCTCGTTTCTCTTCTTTTTGGTTGCAGTAAACGCATTCTTCGCCGCGTCTGAAGTTGCCTTGCTCTCCGTGCGCCGATCCCGGCTGAGGGAGATGGCGGCCGAGGGAAATGTCGGCGCGACCGCGGCCTTAAGCTTGCTCGCAAACACGGAGCGGCTGCTCTCCGTGGTGCAGGTGGGAGTGACGCTCGCCAGCCTGGGGATTGGCTGGGCGGGGGAGGAAACGATCTTTGCCAGCCTGATGGCTTTGGCCGGGCCGCTGGTGACCCCCGCCACCGAATGGGCGATGCGTGGTGTCGCGCTTGCCCTTACTTTCTCGCTAATGACGTTCGTGACGGTGGTGATCGGGGAAGTCGTTCCCAAGAACGTCGCGATCGAGAATAGCGCCCGGTTCGCGAC
>JADLCF010000083.1 GCA_020847315.1 Bryobacterales bacterium
GATAATCGTTGCGCGGCTCAAGCTCCACGAAGTGCCGCAGCAAGCTGCGGACGTAAACCTCGTTCCCCGTCTGCCGGTTCCCAATGGCGTGAGCGTCTATCGCGATGCGCATCGCGCCCCTCCCGCATTGTCGTTCTGATCGTATCCGGGGTTCATATATTACATGCTGCCAGTTCATCCCACGCGGTCCGCCAAGTATATGCGGCTTCAAACCGGCGTCTCCCGTTGGCGGCGGTTTCCCGCGCCAAGCGGGGATTCTCCAACAGCTCTATCACTTTCTTCGCAAACGCCTCCGGCTCGTCGGCAATCCATAGATCGCGTCCCGGCTCACATTCCAACCCTTCGGCCCCTAGCGTAGTCGACACCACAGGTGTTCCGGCCGCCCAGGCTTCCACGATCTTCAGACGAGTCCCAGAGCCGACGCGCAACGGCACCACCGCGACGGCAGCGGACGCTATCTCTATCATCGCATCCTCGGGATCCGGCACCAGACGAGTACGAGGCGTCCCTGCCAACGCATTCTCCAGCCGGTTCGCGGATTTCCCCACAATCTTCCAATGCGTACTCTGCCGATAGTTTGACACCAGTGGCCAAATTTTCGCAGCAAAATCGAGTACTGCCGTTTCATTCGGAAGATACTCCATATAGCCGCTGAAGACGATTTCATCTTCTCGCGGAACCGACGGCAGCGGTTGCATCGGAATTGTATTTTTTACAATTGCAACGGGGATTTCGCGGAATCGGCGCGCGAGGAAATCGCAATCCGTCCTTGAGGTCACCAGCGCAAGATCGAACCGGGGCAGCAGCTGGCCTTCCAGAGTAACTGCCGACTCGGCGAAGCGAGAATGGATCGCGCGTGTGACCGCACTCCCCTCGGCGGCGGATCGTTCATGCCATACCGATTCGATATTGTGGAGATCGATCACAAGCCGGTCACACACGGGCCGAAGGATCTCCGCATAAGGAGCGCACCAGAAATGCTCGATGATCGCCACGTCGTAGCGCCGGCCTTCGATAGCCGCGCGAAGCGCGTCGCCGAATCCCGCAAATCGATCCACGAGTGGTGGAACGCGGCGCAGCACTCTTGATGCATTCCTCAGGCTCCGAGGGAGAATTGCCTTGCTGTGAAAGGGGAGCGCCTGATTCGTCCAGCGGCCCGCGCCTTGCGGCCGGAAGTCGATCCCGCGCGGTGGATTGCCCGCGGAATCGTGCTGGACGAAGCAGAACACGTCCGTCTCATACCGGGAGAGCAGGTATTCGAGGATCGAGGCGGAACGCAAGGCTCCCCCGCCAACCATCGGATAAGGCGATTCCGGAGTGAGGAAGAATGCTCTAGGCCGCATGCTCAAAACGCTTCACCGCCTCTTGATACACTTCGCGGGTCGCGCAGGCCGTCTTCCTCCAGGAAAACTGCCCGGCTCGC
This sequence comes from Bryobacterales bacterium, assembly GCA_020847315.1. Classification (GTDB taxonomy): domain Bacteria; phylum Acidobacteriota; class Terriglobia; order Bryobacterales; family Bryobacteraceae; genus JACTMJ01. The sequence continues at coordinate 1,424 of JADLCF010000083.1, forward strand.
CGCAACCCTCGCGCGGCCCACTCCCGCCGAAAATCCGGCTCCCCGGCAAAGCGCTGAATCGCCGTCCGCAAGGATTCACCGCATTTCGCATCCACCACAATGCCATCATCCGCCACCAACTCCGATAGCGCCGCCGCTTTCCCTACGATCACCGGCGTACCGCACTGCATCGCTTCGAGCACCGGCAAGCCGAATCCCTCATATTCAGACGGGTAGACGACGGCGAGCGCACCCGAATAGAGCGCGGGCAACACATCATCCGCGACGGCGCCGAGATACTCCAGGCCCGGCTCAACCGGTGGGGGCGCGAAATCTTCCCGCGGGCGCCCGGCGATCTTCAGGGGGATGCCCGTAGCGGAGAAAACCGGCCTCCAGGCCTCGACCAATTCCCGAAGATTCTTGCGCGGTTCCAGGGTGCCCACACAAAGGAAATAGGGATTCACAGGGGGGTGAACGATTACGGGCCGAAAGCGCTCGTCCGCCGCGAGCGGGATCGCATGGACACGATCGGGCGGTATCCGGAAGTACGAGAGAATCTCTCTCCGCGCAGCCTCGCTTACCGTGATCACCTGATCGGCGAGGCCAAACCGCAGCGTCCACGGCAGACGGCGCCGGATGCGTTGCGCCGCGGGCTGCCATTCCGCCCGGAGCCACGGCGACAAGTCATGAATCGTGACCACCGCGGGAACGCGATGCCACAGGGGCGCCGCGAAATCCGTGCCGTGAAACACGGTGGCGTTCAGTTGGCTGCAGAGGCGGGGCAGCCCAAGCAGCCACCATCGGCGATCCCATCCTTTGCGAAACTCGGCGTGGATATGAATACCCGTTCCCTCGAGCCGCGCGCCGCCTTCAATGGGGCGGTCCGTCACCAGGTGAATTTCGTCGTCCGGGGCCTGTGACGCCAAGGCCAGGGCCAACTCCTCGACATAGCGGCGGATACCGCCGGTTGCGACCGTCAACGGTCCTCCGTCAAGCAGAATCCGCATGCCGGGCTTGCCAGGGGATCCCCCCCGCGTATGTCCGTCTTCCATAGGCTGGAACTATTTGTACTGCAGTTCCCAATCGTAGGCGATGAGCGGGTGGTTGTAGGCAATCCGCCCCTCATCCTTGGGATTGTAAGTGCGATCCGTCACATAGACGAGCATCGACGGCGCATTGCCAATGACCTTGTAGCCATGCCCGACTCCGGGCGGAATCTGGATCTTCCAGGGCCGGAGTTCGCCCGCATAGATGGTGTTCTTCCGTCCGAACGTGGGAGAGTCTTTCCGCAAATCCACCAGTGCCACCTGCAGCATGCCGTGGGCGGGCGCCCAGCAATCGGTTTGCTCCAAATGGTAGTGGAAAGCCTTGATGATGCCCGGATAGTTACACGCCGCGGAAACCTGCGTCGTCTCGGGAGGAAAGCCTGCCACCAGGCCCTGGCCGCCTCGCATCACTTCGAGAAAGTAGCCCCGGTCGTCCGGCCACAGCGCGTAAGGTTCAATTCGTACGCCTTGGATAAGTTTCGCGGAATCCGGGACGAGGATCACATCGCCGATGCCGGATTCGCAACCGGGGTATTCCAGATGGAGCGAAGCGTTGCTTGCAATCGAATTCATCACTGACTCCCGCCCTGCACCTTCTATTCCGCGATGCCGCGCGGGGATTTGTCAACGTCCCGCCGGAGGAGCCCGCTTCCGCGGCTTCGCCTCCATCCCCAGCGCGGGCCGCAACAATCACTCATCGTCTTCGTTCCGCGCCTCATCATCTTCCGAGGTTTCTCGCGGAGTCAGCCGCTCAATTAGAACCTTGGCAATGCGGTTGCGGTCCATCTCCAGAACGGTAAAGCGCAATTCCTTGTATTCGGCGACATCGGCTTCCTTGGGAATATCGTCGAAGCGATCAAGAAGGAAGCCCGCCAACGTTTCAAACCCCGCGTCGGTGGGCAATTCAATGGAATATTGGTTGGCGAGGTCGCGAATTGGGATGGTGCCTTCCACTGTGAACGACGGGCTTTCGAGCTTCGGCCGGGCCACGCGCTGGTCGTGTTCGTCCTGAATCTCTCCGACGATTTGCTCAAGCGCATCCTCGACGGTTACCAACCCCACGATCAAGCCAAATTCGTCGACGACCATCGCCATCTGCACTCGTCCTTCCAGGAACTCGGTGAGCAATTCGTTCACCGGCTTGCTCTCCGGCGCCACCAGATGGCGCCGCAGCAGGTGCCGCAGCTTAAAGGGAGGGGTGGGCCGCTTGACGCGATTGGCGTTGCGCCGCGTATCCCAAACGCGCAGCAAATCCTTGAAGTGGAAAATGCCGATGATGTTGCGGGGCTCGTCTTCGTAAACGGGAATCCGGGAATACTGGCTGCTCATGACGCAATCGAGCACCTGGCTGAGCTTGGCGTCCACGTTCAGGGAAACCACATCGTTCCAGGGCACCATGATCTCGCGCGCGGAGAGGTCTTGCAGATCGAGCGTCCGGTGAATCACACGCTCTTCGAAATCGCCGTAGTGTTCGCTCGCCTTCCCCGCCGTCGCGATATATTTCAGTTCCTCGATGGAATGCGCGCCGCCGCCCCCCCCGGATCGCACGCCCAGCAGCCGGCTAAGCCGGGAAGAAGACGTCTCAATCAGCCAGACGAAGGGTTCCACCACCCGGTAGAACACCAGCAACACCGGCGCCACCAGCGTCGCGAACCGGGCGCTATTCTCGATCGCGACGTTCTTGGGAACGACTTCCCCGATCACCACCGTCACGAACGTCATTAGCGAGAA
>JADLCF010000084.1 GCA_020847315.1 Bryobacterales bacterium
ACGACCCCGCCGACCGCGTGGCCTTGAATACGCTTGCGCGCCTGATGCCGGAACGCAGCGTCATCCCCATCTATTGCCGGGATCTCGTGCTGGGCTTGGGCACGCTGCACTGCATGACGCAGCAGCAACCGGCCTGAAGCAGCCTTTGCTTATCGCTGCCCTAGCCATGCATCGAGAGCGTCACGCTGCGCGTTTGCCGGGTTCGGCAGCACCTCTAACTGCCAGGAGCGTCGCGGCTCTTCCCGGAAAGTAACCGGGATCTTCACGAGCTGGCCCAGGCGCGCCACGAGCAGGTCCACCGTCTCGCCGGCGTGGTAATACTCGCCCAGCCGGGGCCAGAGCGATGCGGGAATCCGACGGTCTCCGATGGCGAGGATTTCATCGTCCACGCTGAGGCCCGCGTCGAAGGCCGGGGCGCCACGCAACACCGCGGTGACGAAGACGCTCGCTCCATTCGCCTTCGTTTCCGCGCCCAGCCAGCCCCGCACGGGCATGTCCCGGCCAGGGTTCCCCGCCGCGGGCGCGGCAGGCGCGCGAAAGCGCAAACCGAAATGGTCCAGCGCTTCGTTGTAATCGAGATCCGTGATCTGCTGTTCCGCTTTCTCCACCCAGGCCGCCACGGCGGAACCCGCAACCTCCCGCGCGCAATCCCGGAAGTCCTCCGGGCGATAGCCCTGCGCCCCGGAATAGCGCTGGTAGGCGAGGCGCATCACATCATCCAGGCTCTTCGCTCCGCCGGTTGCCTGGCGAATGCGGGCATCGAGCAGGAAGCCCATCACGTTGCCCTTCGTGTAATAGCTGATGCCGGAATTCGGCGAATTCTCATCGGGGCGGTACGCCTTGATCCAGGCATCATAGGAGGACTCCGCGGCCGATTGCACCAGGCGGCCCGGCTGCATCTCCAGATCCGTAATCGCGCCGGAGAGCCTCGCCAAATAGTCACCGCGGTCAATCAAGCCCGCGCGGGCCAAGGCCAGATCCGCGTAGTAGGAGGTGATCCCTTCGGCCACCCAAAGGCTTTCGGTATAGTTCTCGGATTCGTAATCGAACGGACCAAGCGCTCGCGGGCGCAGGCGCTTCACGTTCCAGACGTGGAAATACTCGTGACTCACCAGAGAGAGCCATCCACCCTGGGGCGGCTTCGCGTTGGGGTTTCCATAGAAGGCGTCGCCGCTCCGCGAGGCCAGGGCGCTTGTCATCAGCATCGTGGAGTTCTTGTGCTCCAAGCCGCCGCCAGCCTCCACCAGCATGTTGAAGAATACGTAACGCTCGTAAGGGAGTTGCCCCCACATCGCCGCATACTCCTCCACGATCTTGCGGACAGCCGCAACACTCTTCGGGCCATCCCACAGTTCACTGGCCGGTGTATTCACGATCAGATGCTGCTTGCCCCGCACTTCGAACTCGTGGACGTCCGGATTGCCCGCGACGATCGGGCTATCCACGAGCGTGTCGTAATCGGCAGCCTCGTATGTATTCGCGCCCCCTCCAGGAGCCGGCGGAAGGACGGAGACGCTGCGCTTCCATCGCGAGGGCAGTTCCACCGTCACGCGGTGCGGCCGCGAATTCTGGCCCACGAGCGAGAGGTACGTCGCGGCCCCCTGCAGCATCGCGAACGATTCGTCGACGAAGTTCGTGCGCACCGTCATCTCGCGGCAATAAACCGGGTAACGCAGCGTAACGGCTTCCGCGCCGCCTGTCTTCACGAGCCAACGGTTCTTGCGGCTCTTCCCCACAGGCAGCGGATGGCCCGCCCCGTCCACCGCCTCCACGCGATCGACGTTCCGCGCATACTCCCGCACGAGGTAGGAGCCCGGCGTCCACACCGCCATGAACACTTCAATCTCCGGGGCGCCTCCAGTGGGAAAGACACTTTCGACGTGAACATAGTGGTTCTTCGCCTCGGGAAAGCGCAGCGTGTGCCGGATTGGCTCGGCACTCTGGGCGGCAATGGTGGCATGCGCGGCAATTAGCATCACGGTGATCAGAAATAAGCGGCAAATGAGAGTCTGCATGTCAAACGAAGGGGAAATCGCATTCTACCGTGATCCCGCGAAGCACTTGCACGTTTCCTCCCTCGCCCGGTCGCCTCTCCCCGAAGAGAACGGAGTACGGTGAGGGCACTCGCCCGCGCGCGATTTGCGATTCGTGTTCCCAGCATCGGCATGTTTAACCTGTTCCTTGGCATACCACGCCGGATTGGCTTTCCATGAATGTCCATTCTTGTTGCAGCGCTCCTGGGTATGATCGACTTTCGCCCTAGGGCGAACAAATGGGTTCGTTCCCCGGATTTTCGCTGCATGTTGTTGATTCTGTGTCTGTCGTTGCAGGGTAGGCTCCCGTTCCGGTGGTTAGGCAGTGGGTGCGGAATGCGAGTGTGTCGGCTTCCGCGTATCCTCATCCGCATGGCTTCGCTCCGGGAGCTCCCGTTTGCGCACATGGAAAAAATCATCTCCTCCGCACGATCCGCACGGCTGCTCCAACGTATTGATCCCTCAATGGTTATGCCTGGATGGGCCGTTGCCGTTTTGTCCGGGTTTGTCCGGATTTCTCCGGACAAAACGGGCAATTCCCGCACCTGCTGCGCGCTCGATGGAATGGATCGATTCCATTTTCAAAGAGCACGCTCGCAAGCGAGCCTGCCTGAGCGAATGCAGGATCTGCCGGTACACGGAATTCTCCCGCACGATTGATTCTACGTTTCGGGTTCGCCGAAACGAACCATCGCGCCGGGGCTGGGTGGATGGGTAGGTGGATAAGGCC
>JADLCF010000085.1 GCA_020847315.1 Bryobacterales bacterium
CGCGACTCTCCGAAGAGAAAATCAACGCCGCACCTTTTGGCAGCTCGAACGCAAGTATCGACGACAAGGGGAGGGTGAAGCTCTCCACATCGTTCCAAAAGTTCCTCCAGGGTCAATCGGACAATCGTTTGTACGTTACCACGATTGAGGACGGCGTACTGGCAATCTATCCGGCGGAAGTTTGGCAGCACAACGTAGCGGTCATGCAGGAGAGTTTCGAAGACCCTACCGCCGCGGAGACGATGACCTTTCTTCTGCACGCGATGGGCGCTGCCACGGAGATGGACAGCCAGGGGAGAGTTCTGATTCCGGCGAAGTTGCGGGACGCGCTGGATTTGACGAGTGAGCCGCTGAAGGCTAATTGTTTTAAGGGCCGCATCGACGTCATGCGGGATTCCGTGTTTGACAAGAAGGTTGCCGAAGCGATGGAGCGTCGCGCTGAAGTGTTGTTGCAACTCAAGGCCAAGCAGTTTATTTAGGCCGAAATGCACTACCCGGTGATGCTTCCGGAGGTTCTTGAGTACCTGGCGATCCGGCCCGGAGGAATTTACCTCGACGCCACCGCCGGGATGGGCGGACACAGCGGCGCGATTGCCGCGCGGCTCGACGGCGGGTTGGTGATTGCGAATGATCGCGATGCCGTGTCGCTCGCAATGGCCCGCGCAAACTGCGCGGAATATGCGGATCGGATGCGATTCCGTCAAGGGGATTTTTCGACGCTGCCTGAGGCGCTTCGCGAGGCGGGGGTAGAAGCGGTGGATGGGTTGGTCGCCGATTTCGGCGTGAGCCGGTATCAGCTCACGAGCGCGGAGAGAGGATTCTCCCTGCAGGCGGACGGACCTCTGGACATGCGGATGGACCAGAGTAAGGGCATCACCGCCGCCGAAATCGTCAACGCCACGCCGGAGAAGGAACTCGCCGACCTGATCTATGAACTGGGTGAAGAGCGGCATTCGAGGCGGATCGCGAAAAGCATCGTGCGAAACCGGCCGATCCGGAGCACGATGGAGCTTTCGCGGGCGGTTGAGCAGGTACTGCCCCGTAGAGGGCGGATCGCGCCAGCGACGCAGACATTCCTGGCTCTGCGCCGCGCGGTGAATGAAGAAGACGGGCAATTGCGCGCCTTCTTCGATGTGGCGCCGGGATTGTTAAAACGAGGCGGGCGGCTGGTCGTGATCTCATTTATGAGCCTCGAAGACCGAATCGCGAAGAACCGCCTCAAAGACTTGGCTAGAGAAGGCATGGCGAAGGTGCTCACCAAGCATGTGGTGAAGCCCGGCGCGGAGGAAATAGCGGCTAATCCCGCATCGCGGAGCGCGGTGTTGCGGGCAATGGAGAGGATCTAGGCGAAGGGAAGGCGGCAATGGCAACGGCAGTGCAATGGGAGATGGGGGCGGAAGACAACCTGGGCAACGCGCGCAACAATGGAACCAGGAACACATGGCGGGAGCGTACCGAAGCGTACAAGCTGCGATCGATCCCAAACGAGGACGTTTATTTTTATTCCAAGCGGATAAACAACAGCCGGCTGGTCAAGCCGGAGGATCCGGTCTCGCGCCGGAAGGCGGTGGGCCTGATGGCCGGCGGCATCGGCTTCGCGGCGATGCTGATTCTGCTCATGATGCCGCACCTGATGAACCTGATGGCGGGCATGCAGATCCACGCGCTCGAGGAGGAACGGCGCGCGCTGGTGACGGATCACGATGCCATTGAGCTCGAAGAGTCGCGTTTGATGGATCCCAAGCGCATGAACGCGATCGCCCGCGAGAATAACCTGGTGGAGCCCGGTCCGCAGCAGGTGTTCTACCTGAATCCGCTGGCGAAACCCAGATCCAAGGAAGTCCTGGAGGCGAAGCTCAAGTAGGAAGCGATTCCTCGGGGGAGGCCTTCAGTAGTGCGCAATCCGATCAAAACGGTGGCTCGGAAGAGGGTCGGCATTCTTGCGATTTTCCTCGTGCTATGGGTGCTCGGCATCGTAATCCGGCTCGTGCAATTGCAACTGGTTCAAGGCGAGCAGTATGCCCGCTATGCGGCCAGCCAGCAAACGCAGACCGTGAAACTGCTGGCGCCGCGCGGCGCGATCTACGATCGCAACGGGAATGCGCTCGCACTGAGCCTGGAGCAGGATTCGATCGCCATCAACCCCCTGCGGGCGCCGGATCCGGCCGAGGCGGCCCGCCTTCTCGCCCCCATTTTTCATTTGGATGCGAAAGCGCTTGAGGCGAAGATTGCCCGCTACAAGGAGGAACGTTGGGGCTTTCTTTGGATCCGGCGCTGGTCCACGCCGGAAGAATCCGCGGCTGCCCACGCATTGCGGAGCGACAAGAAGATCCGCGCCGATTGGATCGAGTTCTACAAGGAGCACAAACGCTACTATCCGAAGCATGAACTGGCGAGCCATGTTCTCGGCAGCGTGGGCGTTGAGGAATCGGGGCTCTTCGGCATTGAGTACAAGCTGGAGAAGGTGCTGAGCGGCCATCACGGCGAGGCGACGGTGCTGCAGGATGTGCGGCAGCGCGGGATCGAATCCCAAATCACGAAGGCGCCGCGCCCCGGTTCGAGTATCCGCATCTCGATTGACGAGCGCATCCAGCACGCCGCGGAGACCGCCCTGAAGAAGGCGATTCACACCGCGAAGCTTCCCTCCGGCAGTGTCGTCGTGATGGATCCCCATACCGGCGACATTCTGGCGATGACGAGTTTTCCGGATTTCGACCCGAATATCCGCCCGCGGACGAATGCAGAACTGGAGAAGCGGATCAACCGGAGCATGTCTCTCATTTATGAGCCGGGGTCTGTGTTCAAGGTGATCACGCTGGCGGCGGCGCTCGAGAAGACCAAGCTCAAGCCCGATTCCATCATCGATTGCGGCAACGGCTCGATCCGCCTGCCCGGCCGGGTGGTACGGGATCACCACAGTTACCGCTCGCTCAGCATGGAGATGGTGCTCGCGAAATCAAGCAACATCGGCGCCATCAACATCGCCAATGTTGTGGGGAAGAATGCGATGTACGGCTATATCCGCGCGTTCGGCTTCGGTGAACGAACCGGGATCGAGTTGCCCTTCGAAGAGCCCGGTTACGTGTGGCCGATGCAGAAGATTGAGACGCCGCGGGTCTACTCGAACATCCTGGCTTCCGTGGCCATGGGGCACCAGATCAGCACGACGACACTGCAACTGGCTCAGGCTTGCTCCGTGATCGCCAACGGCGGCACCCTCGTGAGGCCGCGCATGCTGCTCGAAACGCGTAGCCCGGAAGGAGTGGAGACGCTGGAGCCGGTGAAGAAGGGCAACCGCGTTGTGAGGCCGGAGACCGCGATCACCATGCGAAAGATGATGGAGACGGTGGTTCTTGACGGCACCGGCAAAGGTGCGCGCCTGGCCGGATGGACCGCAGGCGGAAAGACGGGCACGGCCCAGATCTTCGATCTCGATCAGCGCCGCTATCTCCACGAATACTATTCCTCGTTCATGGGATTCGCGCCGATCCACAATCCGGCGATCGTCGTTGTTGTCACGCTGGACCGCTCGAAAGCATACGGCGGCACAGTGGCGGCCCCGGTCTTCCAGGAAGTGGCCGCGGAGAGCCTTCGCGTGCTGGGTATCCCGATGGACAACCCCGCCACGGCGATCGCAAAGCTGCAGAAACCGGATCCCGCGGAGATGGAAGAGGGGGATTTCACGCTGGCGAACGGTGCAGTGCCCGTGGATGCGGCCAAGCTCTTGCCCGACACTCGCCGTCAACTCGTCCGGCTGCTCTCGGATGCGATCAAGGTGGACCCTGACCTTGAGGATTGGATGACGCCGCCGGAGCGCTCCTCCCTGGCCTCGATTCAGACGGGGGCCGGGCAATCAGACGCTTCCGGCATCCGCGCCGGCGAATCCAGCCCGGCGGCGAGCGCGCCCCCGTCCGAGGAGGAAATTTCTCCGGAGAAGCAGTTCGAAGAGGAAGCCCGCCGCTATGCGAACGGATCCGGGGTGGCGGGCCAGACGGTACCCAGCCGGAAGGTGAGTCTGTATCTGAAGCGCCGCCCCGCGCCCGGATTCGCGGGGAAATCCATGCGGGAGGTCATGAGCGACGCGCTCGAAGGCGGGTTCGAGATCCAGGCGTATGGGCGCGGCATCGCCCGCGCGCAAATCCCTCCCGCCGGCGTCGAGTTGCCCGAAGGGGAACCGGTTCGCGTACTGTTCACCCCGTAAGTCTCCAAAGTTGGAGCAACCGAGTAGAGAAACGAGAGGACGAAGCCCGGCATTCGATGCGTCTAGCGGAACTATTTCGCGAACTACGGGACGGCGTGGAGATCACTCCAGATCTTTCCTCGCTGGACGTGCGCGGGTTGGCCTATGACTCGCGCGCGGTGAAACCGGGCGCCTTGTTCTTCGCGTTTTCCGGAGAGCATACGGATGGCAATCGCTTTGCGCTCGATGCGATGCAGCGGGGCGCGGTGGCCGTGGTGAGCGAAAGCCCCGCGCCGGCTGGGATTGCCGTTCCCTGGATCCGCGTTCCCCACGGCCGCCGCGCGCTTGCTACCGCCGCCCGTGCGTTTTATCGGGAAGCGGCGGAGCGAACCATTCTCACGGGGATTACGGGCACCAACGGGAAGACCACCACAGCCTGGCTGATCGACGCGGTACTCCGCGCCACGGGCGAACGCACGGCGCTGATCGGCACCGTGAACTACCGGATCGGGGATTCCCTGCTGCCCGCCGCCAATACGACACCGGAATCGCTCGATATCTATGAGTTGATCCAGCGCCTTTCCGATCTCGGCGGGCGATATCTCACCATGGAGGTCTCTTCGCACGCCTTGGCGTTGGGGCGCGTCCACGGCATCCACTACCAGACCGCGGTTTTCACGAACCTTACTCAGGACCACCTCGATTTTCACCACACCATGGATGCCTATTTCGAAGCGAAAGGGCTGCTCTTCTCGCCGGAGCGCGCGCAACCGCCCGCCTGGGCGGTGTTGAATGCCGACGATCCTTACGCGAACCACACTCCGCTAGCTCCCCAAACGGAAGCGATTCGCTTTGGGTTGAACCAGACGGCGGATCTTCGGGCGCTGAATGTGGAGACCGGATTCCAGGGCGTTTCGTTCGATGCCGAGTGGCAAGGCAAGCGCTTGCCGCTGTATTCTCCCATGCTGGGAGAGTTCAATGTACACAACCTGCTCGGCGCCTATGCCGTCTGCCTGAGCTACGGCATTGACCGGCAATCCATTCACGAGGGGCTTGCGCATGCCGCCGCCGTGCCCGGACGGTTTGAGCGAGTGGACGCCGGCCAACCCTTTGCGGTGGTAGTGGACTACGCGCACACGCCGGATGCCCTCCTCAACCTGCTCCAATCGGCACGAAAAATGAAGCCGGCCCGCGTGATCACGGTGTTTGGCTGCGGGGGAAACCGGGACCGGTCGAAGCGCCCGCACATGGCCGAAGCGGCCGCATCGCTCAGTGACTTTGTGGTGCTGACGTCGGATAATCCGCGCTCGGAGGCGCCGCTCGACATCATGAACGACGCGCTCGTGGGTTTGCAGCGCTTTGATACGCCGCGGCTTCTCGAAGTCGATCGAGCGGAGGCCATCCGGCGCGCGATTCGCATGGCGGAGGCAGGCGATATCGTTCTGATCGCGGGCAAGGGCCACGAAACGAACCAGATCTTCGCCGATGGCCCTATCCATTTTGACGACCGGGAGGCGGCACTGGCTGCGCTCTGCGATCGTGGATTTTCCGCTCCTCCGGGGGAGGGTTCATGAAGCTCTCCCTTCGATCCATTGCGGAAGCGCTCGCTCTGCCCCAACCGGCTACCGGCGAAGTGGTTAGTGGGTATGAGACCGATTCCCGGCGCGTCCAGCCCGGCGATCTCTTTTTCGCCATGCGTGGAGAATCCCTCGATGGCCACCAGTTCATTCCGCAAGCGATTGCGAACGGGGCCAAAGCGCTGGTGGTGGAGCAGCCTGGGACGTATGCGGCGCCGCATTTTGAGGTTCCCGATTCGCTTCAAGCGTTGCAGCGCCTGGCCGCGTGGGCGCGAGGCCAATGGGGAAGGCCGGTTCTGGGCCTCACGGGCAGCGCCGGCAAGACGACGACCAAGGATATCTGCGCGGATCTGCTGGGCATCCGCTATCGAACCGGCCGCACCATGGGGAATTTCAACAACCACGTGGGCCTCCCGCTTTCTGTGCTGAGATTGCCGGATGATGCGGAAGCAGCCGTGCTCGAACTCGGGATGAATCATGCGGGCGAGATCGCTTTGCTCGCCGGAATTGCCCGCCCCGATCATGGGCTGGTGACGAATGTGGGATACGCCCATGTGGAGCATTTCGAATCCGTGGAAGGCGTCGCGATGGCGAAGCGGGAACTCATTGAGGCCCTTCCCGCCGAGGGGACGGCAATCCTGAATGCGGATGATTCCAGAGTGAGTGCGTTTGCCCAGATTCACGCCGGGCCGGTGCTGCGCTACGGATTCTCGCCGGAAGCGGATCTGCGCGCGGAGAACGCGGTTTCCGGAGAAGCGGGAACGCGCTTCTCGGTGCGCGGCGTTCCCTTTCAGACGGCGCTGCGCGGCCGCCACAATTTGTCGAATGTGCTGGCGGGCTTGGCCGCCGCGACGGTCTTCGGAATCGCGCTCGAAGATCTGCGCGAAGCCGTCGCCGCTCTACAGCCGGGGCCGATGCGCGGCGAAATCCGGGAGTGCCGCGGGGCCACGGTGATCGACGATTCCTATAACGCGAACCCCGACGCGATGCTCGCGATGCTGCGTGTGTTGAGCGGCTTCCCGAAAGCCTCGCCCGAGGGGAGGCGCATCGCGATTCTCGGAGAGATGCGGGAACTCGGCAACCGCTCGGAGTACTTGCACCGCGAGATCGGCCGCGCAGTTTATGAAATGGGGATCGATCATCTGATTGCCGTCCGAGGGGATGCGGCGCACCTGCGCAGCGAGGCTGCCGCTTCAGGCCTGCCGCCGGATGCCGCGGCGTTCTACCATACCCCCGAAGAAGCGGGCGCCGCCGCGCGAAAGCTCGCGAGGCCCGGCGATATCCTGTTGTTTAAGGGTTCCCGCGGCACCCATATTGAGCGCGCGCTTGAGGAGTTCCTGAGGTAAACCACGATGCTCTATTGGCTCCTCTTTGAACAACTCCAATCTCACTTCAGCCCCCTGCGCATCTTCGGCTATCTCACGTTCCGGGTGGCGCTGGCGAGCCTCACCGCGCTCTTTTTGTGCATCGTGCTTGGCCCATTTCTGATCGAGCGCTTACGCCACCTGCAGATCGGCCAGTACATTCGCGAAGAGGGTCCCAAGAGCCATCAGAAAAAGGCCGGCACCCCCACCATGGGGGGAGTGCTGATTGTCATCTCGATTGTCATTGCCACCCTTCTCTGGGCGAATCTGACAAACCCAATGGTCTGGATCGCGATTTTCAGCATTGTGGCCTACGGCTCCATCGGTTTCTACGACGACTACATGAAAGTCACCCGGCGGAGAAACCTCGGCCTCAGCAGCCGGAAGAAATTCGGGCTGCAATGCCTGATTGCGCTCGCGGTTTGCGCGGCGTTGATGGTGCTGCATGCGCAGGGCAGTTACACCACGCGAATGAACGTTCCTTTTTTTAAGCAACTGCGGCCCGACCTGCTCATTCACTCCCTGGCGGATAACTGGTGGACCTATCCGCTCAGCTTCGCGATCGTCTACCTCTTTCTTCTCATCGTCGTGGTGGGCGCATCGAACGGCGTCAATCTGACGGACGGCCTCGATGGCCTGGCTATCGGGTTGATGGTAATCGCGGCGGGCGCGCTGACGGCGCTCACATACATCAGTGGACACGCGGAGTGGAGCCGCTATCTCGAAATTGAACGCGTTGCGAACGTGGGAGAACTCACCATCTTCTGCGGAGCGATGACGGGGGCCTCGATTGGCTTCCTCTGGTACAACGCACACCCGGCGCAGATCTTCATGGGAGACGTCGGCTCACTCTCCCTGGGGGGGAGCCTGGGTGTCGTGGCCGTGCTCATCAAACAGGAAATTCTGCTGCTGTTCATCGGCGGCGTATTCGTGATCGAAACCCTATCCGTGATCCTTCAGGTGGCGAGCTTCAAGCTGACGGGCAAGCGCATCTTCAAGATGTCCCCGATCCATCATCATTTTGAAGCGCTAGGGTGGCAGGAATCGAAGATCATTGCGAGATTCTGGATTGTAGGCCTGGTGCTGGCGCTGTTCGCGCTCACCACGCTCAAGATTCGCTAGAAAGCGTGGATATGGAACTGACAGGAAAGCGCGCGCTGGTGATGGGCATGGGGAAATCCGGCTTGGCCATGCTGCGCCTCGTTCAACGGCAGGGCGGGGCCGCAACCGCTTCGGACGCCAAGCCGCTCGCGGAATTGGAGAACATCTCCGCGCAGATCGTCTCGCTGTCGCAGGCGTTCCTGACGCAGGAGGAAGCGCTCGGCGAAGTTGCCGGTTTTGATCTGGTGGCGATCTCGCCAGGAGTTCCCATCGATCTGCCCATCCTCGAAGCGGCGCGCGCCGCGGGCATTCCGGTGGTGGGGGAAGTCGAACTGGCGGCGGGCTATTTGAAAGGGCCGGTGATGGCCATTACGGGCACTAATGGGAAGACCACCACCACCGCGCTAGCCGGGCATCTGTTGAAATCCGCGGGCGTGCCCGCCCAGATCGGCGGCAACATCGGCACCCCGGTATGCGATCTAATCGCCACGTCGGCCGAGGACCGATGGAATGTCCTGGAGCTTTCGAGCTTCCAGTTGGAGACTATCCGTGATTTCCGCGCTGACATCGCGGTGTGCCTGAATGTGACGCCGGATCACCTCGACCGTCACCACACCATGGAAACCTACGTTGCCCAAAAACGCCGCCTCTTTGAGACGCAAGTTCCCGGGGCGCACGCCGTTCTGAATGCCGACGATCCGGTCACGGCAAGCTACGGCGGCGCGAGCCAGGCCACCATGCATTTCTTTTCCCGGCTCACGAACGGAAAGTGCGAGATGGAGTTGCGCGGAGACCAAATCGTTTATCGCAGAGAGACTCTGATCGGCCGCAAGGAGATTCCTCTGCTTGGTCTGCACAACGTGGAAAACGTCATGGCCGCTTCTCTGGCCGCGCTGCTGGCCGGTGCGGAGCCGAAGGCGGTTGCCCAGGGCGTCTCCAGTTTTCCCGGCGTCGAACACCGCCTGGAGTTTGTGCGCAGACTGAATGGCGTGTTGTGGTACAACGATTCGAAAGCAACCAACGTCGATGCCGCGCTGAAGGCCATTGAAGCCTTTTCTCAACCGCTCTGGATCATTCTGGGCGGCAAGGATAAAAACAGCGATTACCGCCCGCTCGCCGCCGCGCTCCGGGGCAAGGTGCGCAATGCCCTGCTCATTGGAAAGGCCGCCGGCTTGATTGCTTCCCAGATCTCTCCCGCAGTGCCCACGGTACCCTGCGACACCATCAGCGGCGCGGTCGATTATGCGTTCCATCACGCGCGGATGGGCGAGGTGGTGCTGCTTGCGCCCGCATGCGCCAGCTTCGATCAGTTTCAAAGCTACGAACACCGGGGGCGTGTGTTTAAGAGTCTGGTAGACGCGCTTTCGGAGGAGGATAACGGATGAACCGGGCACGGGAAATGGATTGGATTCTGTTCGGCAGCGTGGTTGCCCTGCTGGCCTTCGGCTTTGTGATTTGTTACAGCGCCGGCAGCGTGGTGGGCGGGTTGCGGGGCAGAGGGGAATGGTATTACATCGGCCGCCAGGCAACGTTCGCGCTGGCGGGCGTGCCGCTGCTGCTCTTTCTGTCGCGGATGGATTTCCGGCTCCTGAATCGTCCTGCGTGGGCCTTCCTTCTCATGGGAGGAATCACAATTGCGGTGTTCGCGGGAATTCTGCTGGACCCGAGCGCGAACCGTTGGATCCGGTTGGGATCGATCCAGGCGCAACCATCCGAGTTCGCGAAACCGGCACTGATTGTATTCTGCGCCTACTTCATCGCCAAGCGAATGAAGGCGATCAATGACCGCCACACCGTGCTGCCCGCCTCGATCGCGGTCGGTATCCTGGGCGGCGCGGTCATTGTCGGGGACCTGGGGACCGCCGTGGTTCTGGTGACGACCGCGGTGCTGCTCTTTCTCGTGGCCGGGCTGAAGTGGCGGTACATTGTGATCGCCGTCGCGCTCGCCGGCTGCTTCCTTGTGGCGGCGATTGCATTGAAGCCCTACCGCCTCTTCCGGGTCATCGGGTTCGTCGATCCAAACTTGAAAATCATAAGGACGCTTCACCCGGAGTGGGCGGAAAACTATGAAGCGCAGAACCGGATGAAGGGCAGAGACGCCACCTACCAGGTGAAGCAATCCGTCGTCGCGGTGGGCGCGGGCGGGCTTGCGGGCGCGGGCCTCATGGAGGGCAAGCAGAAATTGCTCTATCTTCCCGAGGCGCACACGGACTTTATCTTTGCCGTGATTGGAGAGGAGCTGGGTTTCGTGGGGACGATGTTCACCCTTGGGCTGTTTCTCGTGATCACCTGGCGAGGGATCCGCATCTTCCTCCGCACGGACGATCTCTTTGGCAAGTACCTTGCCCTCGGGGTCACGGTGTTGATTATCTTCCAGGCCTTAATGAACATCAGTGTCGTGCTGGGAATCGCGCCCACCAAGGGGATTCCGCTGCCCATGGTCAGCTATGGAGGAAGTTCCTTGCTGAGTTCGATGATTTGCTTCGGCCTGCTGCTGAGCGTGAGTGAACGGACAAGCTAAAAGGAGAGCCGCCCGCGAAACGAATGACGTATCGAATCCTATTTGCCGGGGGAGGAACCGGCGGCCACGTGATCCCCGCGCTGGCCGTTGCGGAGGAGGTGCGCCGCCGCGGGCACGAGGTGCTCTTTCTGGGAGTGGAGCGAGGGATGGAAGCCCGCCTCGTGCCCCAGCATGGCTTCCCGATTCATTTTCTGAAAGTGCAGGGCCTGAACCGGGTAGGGCTCGTGAACGTCGTCCGCAGCATTGCGCTTCTTCCCGGCTCGGTGCTCTCGGCGGTGAGTGAGATCCGCGCCTTCCGCCCCGATGTCATTTTCAGCATGGGCGGATATGTCTCCGGCCCCGTGATGGCGGCCGGCCGGCTCACCGGCGCGCCCATGATCATCATGGAGCCAAACGCCTATCCGGGACTCACCGCGCGATGGACTGCGAGGATCGTTCGCAAGGCACTGGTCAATTTCGAAGAAACGATGGGGCACTTCCCACCGGGGATCGCTCAGCTTACCGGCGTGCCGGTGCGGGAGGCGTTTTTCGCCATCGAGCAACGCAGGCCGTCACCCCCCTATGCGCTTTTCGTGACCGGAGGCAGCCAGGGTTCGTCCGCGTTGAATCGCGCGATGCGCGAAGCCTGGCCCCATTTCGCCGCGGCGAAAGTCCCCTTGCGGATTCTCCATCAGGCGGGGAATGCGCAGGCCGCGGAGGTCGCCGCCGCTTTCGCCGCCACCGGGCTTGACGGAGAGGTCTTCGGTTTTATCGACGATATGTCCTCGGTCTTTGAACAAGCGGACCTCATCGTGGGCCGCGCGGGCGCGGGAGCCGTGGCGGAACTCGCGGCGGCGCGGAAGCCGTCCATTCTTGTTCCGTTCCCTCGCGCCGCGGACGATCATCAGCGCAAGAATGCGCAAGCCATGGCGAAGGCAGGGGCCGCCCTTCTCATTGAGGAACCCGCCCTCAGCGGAGAGCGCCTTGCCGCGGAAGCGCTGCGCCTGTTTCGGGATCCCGCCGTGCTCTCCGCGATGGGCTCTCAGGCCGGAGTCTTCGCCCGCCGAGGCGCTGCCCAGGCCGCTGCCGATATTCTGGAAGAGGAGGCAGCGTCGCAGTAAATCCGCCCGGGCAACCGCCCGCGCGCACCATGCGAATCGAGAACAGCGGCGGCGAAGCACGATGTTTTTCAAGAAACAACACATTCATTTCGTCGGGATCGGCGGCATCGGGATGAGCGGCATCGCGGAGGTGCTGCTGAACCTGGGTTACCGGATCAGCGGTTCAGACCTTCGCGCGACCCCCATCACGGAACGGTTGACGCGCCTGGGCGCTACCATTTTTTCCGGTCATAACGCTTCAAACATCCAAGGCGCGAAAGTGCTGGTGACCACGTCCGCCCTCGACGCCTCGAACCCCGAAGTGCGGGAGGCGCGCTCCCTCGGCATTCCGGTCATCCCGCGCGGAGAACTGCTGGCCGAACTGATGCGCCTCAAGTTCGGCGTGGCCGTGGCGGGCAGCCATGGGAAGACGACGACCACCACGATGGCGGCAACCGTGCTTAGCCAGGCGGAACTCGATCCCACGGTTGTCGTGGGCGGGCGTGTCAGCACCTTTGGCGGCTCCAACGCGCGCGTCGGCAAGAGTGATTTTCTGGTCGTCGAGTCCGATGAGAGCGACCGCTCATTTCTCAAGCTCTCCCCCATCGTGGCGATCGTCACCAACATCGATCTGGAGCATCTGGACCACTACAAGTCGCTCGATGAAATCCGCGACGCCTTCGTCGAGTTCATCAACAAAGTGCCGTTCTATGGCGCTGCCATCCTCTGCCTGGACGACCCGAATATCCAGCACATTCTGCCCCGCATCCAGCGCCGCATCATCACCTACGGCGTTAGCGCGCAGGCGGATCTGCGCGTCGCGAACTGGGAGGCCGCGGGGATGGGGAGCACCTTCCGGCTGGAGTTTCGCGGCCGCGATCTCGGCGAGTTTCGCCTTCAGGTTCCCGGCTTCCACAATGTGCTCAATGCCGGCGCCGCCGTTGCCGCCGCGCTCGAGTTGGAGGTGGATCTTGCGAGCATCCGCCAGGGCGTAGCAGCCTACGAAGGCGTGGAGCGCCGCTTTCAACTGAAAGGGAATCGGAACGGCGTTGCCGTCGTGGACGACTATGCGCACCACCCGACGGAGATTCGCGCGACGCTCGAAGCGCTTCGCGTGACGCAGTACAACCGGATTCACGTGCTTTTCCAGCCGCACCGATATTCGCGAACGAAGGAATTGCTGGACGATTTCGCGGGGTGCTTCAATCTCGCCACCACCGTGGGCGTCGTTCCGATTTACGCCGCCAGCGAGCCGCCTCTGCCGGGAGTGACCTCGGAGCGGCTTGTGGAACGGATGCGCGAGTTCGGCAACCGCGGCGCGCAGTTTGAGGTTTCGCTTGAGGCTGCGGCCGAAGCGCTTTGCGCGCTCGTCGAACCGGGCGACGTGATTGTGACGATGGGCGCGGGGAGCGTGAGCCAGGCCGGGGAGCGGATCCTCGCGATTCTCGGGAAGGCGGAGTCTCAACGGGCCGGCGGCAATCCGCTCGCGGAGACGTGCCTGCCGGCGGAGTAGATGGGTAGTTCGCTTTGCTTGGACGATCCGGTAAACCGGGGCGTTGCGGCGGAGCGGGCAAACGGGTGACGATAGAACAATCGGGTGCAATTCTGTTCCGGGCTTCCGCGCGGGACCGGACGACGCCCAAATCTCTCGGTGCTTCGCGCCGGCGAGAAGGGAAGCGATGGCCAGATCTCGCGAGAGCCGCGCGTTGGAATTCGAAGACGAGAGCCTTCCAGAGTTGGAAGCGAAGCCTCGCCGTCCTCGGACGGTGGCAAGAGCGGCTCCGGAACACCTCGCGCGGAAGCGCATTCTGCTCGCGGTCGTGTTTCTGTTCTTTCTTGTGGTCTTCATCGCGGCGGTGGCGCTGGTTTACCAGATGGATACCTTCCTGGCCACGGATCCCCGCTTTGTCCTGCGGCCCTTCTCCAGAGGCGGGTTGGTGATTGCCGACGGTCCCATTGACCTGGTGGGTCTGGAGCATGTACCCGCGCAGGAAGTGTTTTCCATATTTGAGCGCGACGTGGGCCGCAGCCTGTATTTGCTGCCGCTGGATGCCCGTCGAGAGCAGTTGCTCGCCGTGGATTGGGTGGAAGAGGCCAGTATCACCCGTCTATGGCCGGACCGGTTGCACGTGGAAGTGAAGGAGCGCGTCCCGGTGGCATTGGCCGCCATCGCCACCGGGCGCCGCGGCGACGCTTACCAGATGATGCTTATGGACCGTAACGGCGTTCTGATGCGCCGGCCGCGCCAGGCACAGTTCGATCTCCCCGTGGTTTTTGGCCTTACGTTCAATCAATCCGTGGATTATCGCGAGGCGAAAGCGGATCTCGTGCTGACCGTTCAATCGGAGATCAAGCCGCTCGGCGTGGGGTTGAGCGAAATCGACATTTCAGATCCCGCCAACCTGCGCGTGAGCCTGGCGATTGAGGGCAAGAGCCTCCGGTTGATGTTGGGCCGCGAGAAGTATCTGGAGCGCGTGCAGACGTTCCTCGAGCGCCTTCCGGAATTGCTGAAGGCAAATCCGCAGGCAAACCTCTTCGACATGCGCCTGGAGAATCAAATCGTCTCCTCCAGAGAAGGGCTTAACGGTGGCTGAGAAGCGGAACACCGTCGTGGGAATCGATCTCGGCAGCAACCACCTGCGTTGCTTCGCCGCGGCGATAGAGCGTGATTCCCTGCGCTATCTGGCGAGTGAAGAGGCGCCTTCCTCCGGTTGGCAGAGAGGCCGCGTCACGGATCCGAACGCGCTCCTGGCGGCGCTGCGCAAGTTACTCTCGCAAACGGAGGCCGCGGCGGGAGTCCCGATTGAATCCGCCGTGCTTGGCATCGGCGGCCCCACCGTTCGAAGCCTCAACAGCCGGGGGCTGCGCGAGTTGGGCCACCGGCGCGAGATCGACCAGCTCGACGTGAATCGCGCCATCGAGAAAGCTTGCGGTCTGCAATTCATGGAAGACCAGATGATTCTTCAGGTCTTCCCGCAATTCTTCACGGTGGACGAAGACGCGGAGTATCGCGACCCCCGCGGCATTCCCGGCAGTCTGCTTGAAGCCAATGTCCACATCATCGTTACTTCGAAGAGCGACCATGAGAACCTGATCGGCATTTGCAATCAGGCGTTTCTCGAAATCGAAGATACGGTCTTTGAGCCCGTGGCCACCGCACTCGCCTCCATACTGCCAGAAGACCGCCAGGATGGCGTCGCGCTCATCGATATCGGCCTGCACAACACGGAGTTGATTGTTTATTGGAAGGACATCCTGGTGCATAGCTCCACGCTGCCGATTTCGGCGGAGCACTTCACGCGCGATGTCGCCCGCGGGCTACAAGTCTCGCCGCCCGATGCGGAACGCGTCAAGGTCGAGTACGGCTGCGCGCTGGTGGGCCTCACCGCCGACAACAGCCTCATCGAATTACCCCCGCTCAATGGGCAGGACCGCCGGGAGCGGGAGCGCCGCTTCCTGAACTACGTGCTCCAGGAACGGGGCAGGGAGTTGATGGAGATGGTCCGGCAGCAACTGGCCTCCGTGGGAATGGCGGAAAACCTGGGAACCGGGATCGTCATCGCCGGCGGCGGCGCGCTGCTTCCCGGAATTTGCGACCTTGCCGAACAGGTGCTCAACTGCCCGGCGCGTCTCGCCCTGCCCATCGGCGTGCGGGATCTGCCGGATCCCGCCAACCACGCTTCGTGGAGCACCGCCGCCGGCTTGGCCATGTATGCCTCGCGGCTGCGCACCCAGGAAAAGAACCGCCGGGAGCAGGAGGGCTTGCTCGTCCGGCTCTTCGGCTAAATCGGAACAATTCGCATGTAAAATGTCTTGAAAGCAAGGCGTATTCGTGGAACCTTAGAATGAATGGCACGCGCACTGGAGAAGCTCATGGACACCGCTTTCGATAACTTGAAGTTCGAGATTCAGGAAGAATCCCACACCCCCACGCGGATCAAGGTGATCGGCATCGGCGGCGCCGGATCGAATGCGGTGTCACGCATCGTGGAGCAGGGTCCAGAGGGCGCGGAATACTACATTCTGAACACGGATCACCGCGCGCTCGATGCCTCCCCCGTCGCGAACAAGCACTTGCTCGGCGCAAAGACGACGGGAGGGCGCGGCACAGGGGCCAACCCGTCGGTCGGGCGGCAATCGGCTCTGGACGACACCGAGGCGATTCTCGAAATCCTCGATGGCGCGGACCTCGTGATCATCGCCGCGGGGCTGGGCGGCGGCACCGGAACCGGAGCCGCGCCGGTGATTGCCTCCCTCGCGCGCGAAATGAACGCACTCACTATCGGGATTGTCACCCGGCCTTTCTCTTTCGAAGGGCCGCGCAAGATGGAGGTGGCCGAGAAGGGCCTCGAAGAGCTTTCACAGGTGCTCGATAATGTGCTGATCGTGCCCAATGACCGTTTGCTCGACATCGCCCCGCGCGGCACCAGCTTCAAGGACGCCCTGCGGATGGTGGACGACGTGCTCGCTCAAACCGTCAACGGCATCGGAGATATCGTTCTGCGACCCGGCATTATCAATCGCGACTTCTCCGACGTCAAGGCCACGCTTTCCGGCATGGGAACCGTGCGGTTGGGGAGCGCCACCGCGGAGGGCGCGGATAATGTGGTGGACGCCGCGCGCCGCGCCATCGAATGCCCGATGCTCGACGCCCATGGCATAGCGGGTGCTCGTGTGGTGCTGCTGCACGTCATGGGCAGCCCCAAACTGCAGCTTCACGACGTTTATGACGCCACGGAATTCATACGGAAGGCCGCGAATAACCCCGATCTCCACGTGAATCTCGGCCTCAGCCTGGACGAAGCGTTCGGCGACAAAGTGAAGGTGACCGTCATCGCGACTTCCTTCGATGAAGCGCTTGCCGCCGCCTACGTTCCCCATGCTGCCGCCACGCAGCCGGTTGCTCCGCCCGCCGCGGTTCCCGCCGCATTGTCACAGCGCTCAGAGCCGGTGGCTGCCCGCTCCACCGGGGCCAGGCCCGTTCCCGCGGCGCAGGCCCCAGCCAAACCGCAGGCAGCGCCCACCGCCTTGCGTGAAATGCCGCGCGCGGCTGCCGTAGCCTCGGTGGAGGAAGCCGTTGCCGCATTCAGCCCCGCTCCCATCCAGGTGGCGGCGCCGCAAGCCCCGGAAGGGGACATCTCTCGCTGGCGCGGGGACGCTCCCGTCGACGAAACGCGGGAAACCCCCACCGCGGATGCCCTGGAGGAGGAGCCGGAACTGGATTATCGCTTCGTCGCGCCGGGGCTCTATGATGGTGTCGCCGCGGCGGGAATGCCCGAAGCGGCATCACCCCTCTTTGGCGAGACTCCGGTGGAGCCGCAAGCCGTGGACGCCGATTCGAATCTTTTCGATCTCGACGATCTCGAGACCCCGGCATATCTGCGGCAGGGCCATGCGCCCCGAGTGTGATTCCGCATCCAGTCCGGCTGCGGCTTCGAACAATCGAGTGAGGGCAGATCTTCCATTTCCTGCCTTGGCGGTGGCGGCTTTCGAGACCCACCGCCCAGCTCGAATCGCGCGCCGGGATGCGGGCGTGGCGGGAAACCCGGTATCCGCCACCTTCGTCTTCATTGGATATCGAAGGCCGGCAGGCCTCGAATGTACGGGGCCGGTGGCCGGCAAACGGTATGAGAGTAGCGGAAACCATCCGCGAGAAATCACCAACTACATCGAATGAGGCATCTTGACCATGAAGACGATTCATACCCTATTCTTCCTCTCGCTTCTGCTGTGCGCCGGAGCGCGCCCGGCCCTTGCGGAGAAACCGGTTTCGATTGGCGTCCGGGCCGGCGTGCCCCTCACGGATCTGGTTAACGCCAATGAGCAGCGGGATCTTTTTTCCAGTACCCGGCAATACACGTTTGGCCCGACGGTGGCCGTGAATTTTCCCGGCGGCGTTTCCGTGCAGGCCGATGCGCTTTACAAACGCTTCTCGTTTGGGCGGCCCGGCGGTTTCGTCGGCAATTTCCCGGCCAAAGATTCCACAGGCAATTCCTGGGAGTTCCCGGTACTCCTCAAGTGGACGGCTCCCGGCAGGGTGGCTCCGTTCCTCAATGCGGGCGCATCCTTTCGCAACTGGAGCGGAATCGATCAAATCGGCAACTTCGTCACTGGCCAGGATTTCGACGAAGTGGATGATAAGTTCAACGTCGGGTTCGTCGCCGGTGGCGGCCTCGCGCTCAAGCTGGGCTCGTTGCGCATCAGTCCGGAGATTCGCTTCACCCGCTGGGGCGTCAATAACTTCGCGGATGGCGTGAAGAATATCCTTGAATCCAACAAGAATCAGGCGGAGGTGCTGGTCGGCTTCACCTTCTGATCCGCGTGCGCCGGCGCCTTCGGAGGGTGGATCTTTTATCGTGCACTGGCTGCCAAGGCCCGGAATCTACCCTCGGAAGGCGCGGAGTTCACATCGATTCTTGCCTTTAAGACAGTTCTATACTAATTTAGAATCATTAATGTTTGAGTGGCTTCGTTGTGCGCTGCAAGCAAGCGCGGCGACAATCGAGCCGGGCGCGCTCGAAGCGAATTGTGAAACGGGCGGTGAAGAAGCAAACCCGCCTCCTTTCGAATTTGAAACAATTCACTTTCGCCCTGCTTCCAACAAGCGAGTTCCGGATAGGAGCCGGATTGTTGGGGGTCGTAATGAAGTCCGTAAGTATTAGAAAGGACACCGGAAGGTGGTTACACGCTGTCGACTACGGCGCAAGCGGTGCGATGGATGATTGGCGTCCGATGAATTTGCTGTCGCGGAAGAACTCGACGCAATCGCAAGCGTGCCCGGCCGAGACCGGTCAGATCCCCGTTGTCCTGATTGTCGACGACGATCCCATGTCGCGGGAGTTGCTGGCTGACGCACTATCTCCGCAGCAGTTTCAGGTGGTCGCCGTTGCGGACGGCGTCGAAGGGTTGCGTGTTCTTGAGGACCTGCGCCCGGCCGTGATGCTGGTGGATATTCAGATGCCCTATATGGACGGGTTCGAGTTTCTCGCGAAAGTTCGTGAGAATCCAAAGTTCGACGCCGTGCCGATGGTTGCCGTAACCGCGTATGCGATGGTCAGCGATGCATCCCGCATTTTGAAGCGCGGATTTGACGAGTATCTCTCGAAGCCCGTTCCGGTAAAGACCCTCCGGCAAACCATTAGCCGCCTGCTGAGCGATCACCCTGCGAACACCACCCACTAGCGGGGCTGTTCCATCACCCGGACGCCATCGCGGCGCACAGCGCGCGGAAACGCTTTTCCAAAAGTTGGATAATGTTGGGGGAATGGCAAGCGATAGGACCATCTGCGTGCTTGCGGTTGATGACGACCCGGTTGCCCTGGAATTGGTGCAAGACGCGCTGAGTTCCGAATCGGTCAAGGTGATCACGGCGGAAACGGCTGCCGGCGGCCTCGCGCTCGCGCGCAAATGGCGACCGGAAGTGGCGATCGTCGATCTGATTCTGCCGGGGTCGAGCGGCCTCGACATGCTCGATGAGCTGCTCACGGTGGTTCCCCAGTGCGATGTCGTGCTCCTCACCGGCCACTATTCCACGGAATCCGCCGTGGAGGCCATCCAGCGTGGCGCGTCGGACTACCTAACCAAGCCAATTTCGGTACGGGACCTTCGCGCGAAGATCGGCGCCTATCTCGCCGAGAGTGAGCGACGCCTGCGCGCGACGGAGATCGAGAAAGAAGCTGCCGCGGCCAATAGTTTTCACGGCATCATCGGGCGAAGTTCCGCGATGGCGGATGTGTTTGCCCGGATTCGTCGCATTGCTCCGCATTATCGCAGCGTGCTCGTGCTGGGGGATACGGGCACAGGGAAAGAACTCGTCTCTCGCGCGATTCATGAGTTGAGTCCGGTGGCCAACGGACCTTTCGTCGTTTGCAATTGTTCCGCCGTGGCGGAAACCCTGTTTGAAAGCGAATTGTTCGGCCACGTCAAAGGCTCGTTCACGGGAGCCACCGCGAACAAGGTCGGCTTTTTCGAAGCCGCGAACGGCGGCACGCTCTTCCTCGACGAGTTGGGTGATTTGCCGCTGGCCATGCAAACCAAACTGCTGCGGGCTATCCAGAATCAGGAAGTGCAGCGCGTGGGTTCGCCGGAGGCGGTTCGCGTGAGCGTGCGGATCATCGGCGCCACCAACCGAGACCTCCATGGGATGATGGCGGCGGGCGGCTTTCGGGAAGACTTGTACTACCGGCTCGCGATGGTGGAGGTGAAGCTGCCTTCCCTCTCCCAGCGGCCCGACGATATCCCCTTGCTCGCGCGGCATTTCATCGCGGCCTTCGCCAAGGAGTACGGCAAGGAAGTTTCCGATATCACCACCCGCGCCATGGCGGCGCTGGTCCGTCATCCCTGGCCTGGAAACATCCGGGAACTGGAGAACGTCATCGGCCATGCCGCGATGATGGCCGAAAGCTCCATGATCGATCTCGATGACTTCCCTCCCGAATACAGTGAAGCAAATGCGGAGTCGTTTCCTGCTTTTCCGCTGGAGAGACTCCCCACGCTGGCGGAGATCGGCAGGCGATACGCTCGCCATGCGCTGGACGTGACGCATGGGAATAAAGCGAGAGCCGCGGAGCTACTGGGGATCTCCAGGGCAACCCTCTATAAGATGCTCAGCGAGAAAGAAGGGCCGGAACCGCAGCCGGCCGATCCGCCGGATACAGTGGACGCGCTCGCCTGAGCGCCTATTCTTCCGGCGTCCCGACGTCGAGGTTCGTCCGCGGCTCTACCGGAAACGAGATTCGGAACCGGCTCCCCTTGTCCGGCGCGCTTTCCACCTCGATTCGGCCACCTTGCATTTCCACCAGCTTTCGGGTGATCGCCAGGCCGAGCCCGCTGCCCCGCAGCTTTGGCCGGAATGTCGGATGATGCACCTGCTCGAACTCGCCGAAGATTCTCTCCAGATCCTCATCGCAAATGCCAATGCCCGTGTCCTCCACTTCGGCGAAGACACGGCCCTCCGCCTGGCCGAGAGTAACCGTCGCCCGCCCTCCCGCGGGTGTGTACTTGATCGCGTTGCCGACCAGGTTCGTGAGGATCTGGCGAATGCGTTCCGGATCCGCGATCAGCGACGGGTGAGCCGTTTGAAGCAGGGAGAGATCCACGCCCTGATCCCTGGCGATGGGAAGCAGCGAGATGACCACGGCTTCCGCGACCACGTGCAGGTCGAACTGCTCGAGATTGAGCCGCAAGCGCCCCGCGGAAATGCGTGAAAGGTCGAGCACGTCGTTCACCACGCGAATCAGATGCTGCGTGCTGCTCGCGATATTTCCAAGAAAGCGGCGCTGCCGTTCGTTCAGGTCCTCGCTTTCTGGATCCTCGAAGAGCAGTTCCAGAAAACCGCTGATCGAATGCAGGGGCGTTCGCAACTCATGGCTCATGCTGGATAGGAATGCGGTCCTCTCCGAGAGAATCGATTCCAACTGCCGTGTTCGTTCCTGCAGATCGCGATTCGCGCGCTGCAATTGGTTCGCGCTTTCCGCAAGGCTTTCGTTAAGGTTGCGAATTCGCTCTTCGGCGGCCTTCCGGTCCGAAATGTCGAGACTTACCCCGGCCATGAACCGGATCTTGCCCGTCTTCTCGTCGTAGACCCCGGCGCCCGCTCCAGCCAGCCAGGTCCGCTCGCCCGTCTCCGGATCCAGAAGAAACTCACGGTAAAACGGCTTTCCGCTCTTCACGGAGGAGAGGATCGTCTCCTGCAGCGGCCCCCGCTCGTGCGGCGCCACGCGGGCGTAGAATGCGTTGATCGAACCCTCATATTCGGAATCGCCCAGCCCCAGCATCTGCGCCAGGTTCCGATTCCAGAACGCGGCGTCGGTTTCCGGGTTCCAGACCCAGATGCCGATATTCGCCGCGTCGGTCGCGAGCCGGAAACGCTGCTCGTAATCTTTCAGCTTCTGTTCCGCAACACGCGTCTCCGTCGTGTCCCTCAGAATACTCACCGCGCCCATCAGCGCGCCTGCTTCATCCCGTACCGGCGCGGCGGAAACGCTTACATGCCTTGGCCGGCTCCCTCTCGGCACAAGTAGGCGTCCCCCTGCTTCTCGCGCTCCCTCGCCGGTTCGAAGGACGGTGAGAACCAACTGCTCGATTCTTTCCCCGGTCGCCGCGGATTCGATGGTCCACATCTCAGAGATCGGCTTGCCCAGACAATCTTCGATCGTCAAACCGGAGAAATCCAGCGCGGCTGCGTTCGCGAAGCGCACAAGCCCCTCGCGATCCACCGAAACCACGGCGTCAAGGATTCCGGAAAGCACGGTTTCAAACCGGATGGCCTCCCGCGCGTAATGAGATTCCGCCGCGCGGCGCAGAAGACGTTCCGATTCGCCCTCCTGTTGCGCCAGCCGCAGCGCCCGTTCCTTGCGCTCCAGATTGGCCGCGTAATGCTGAAGCTGGTGGATAATCGCGACCACGATGACGGCGATCGCGAGAAAAATGGCAAGCGCGATCACCGTGGAGAGCGTGGGAGGCGTAAACAGAAACGGAGCGCCGGAACTCGCGAAATTGGTAAGAAATCCCGCGCAGATTGCCGCCAACAGTCCAAACCGCGCCCCCCCGAAAATGCCGGAAACCACGACGGCCAGCAGCCCGAACGTCGTCTCGAACTGGTCGCCGAGGTAATGCTGAGAGAGATCGCCTGCCGCCACAGCAATGGCCACTGAACAGACGAGCACCACCAGCTTTTGCCAGATCGGCCGGATCGCGATGGAATGCACTCCAAACACTCTACACTCTTGGAGAGGTCCGCAAGCGGATGCAGCGTTTCTTCGGACCCGGAAGGGGCCCTCCGTTCGCCGTGCGGCGTTCCCGATTCGCTGTTCAGAATTCCGCCAAGTGTTCAAAATCCAGACGATCGCGGGGTTCACAAGAAGCGGTAATCCGGCGGAGCCGATACGCGGGAACGCCTAAAATTCGTTTGATTTCAGTCGGTTCCATTTCGATTTGCCGTGGCGCCCGGTTGTTGGCGAGCCGATTGCACCTCTTTCCCGCATGGCGACAACAGTTAACTCTCTCAACACCCTTCGCCGATTCACCCCGGCACACCGGATTGGCAATACTCCCGGCGGTCGAACGGGGCATCGTCACGGAGCGCTCGCTGCGCATGGCGTCCATCGGCGGGGGCAGAATTCCGAAGCCGAAGCCGCGCTGCGGCAGGATGTCGAGACACCGGTGGTTGCGGAGGCCGTGGAAGCCGCGCCCGCCCTCACGGTGGAGCAATATGGGGCCGCCTATCAGACCGGGTTCCAGCGCACGGTTCGTTTCCTTCGTTCGCGTGGCGCGAACGAAGATGCGGCGGAAGAAATCGCGCAGGCGGCGTGGAGCCGCGGCTGGGAGCGCATCCATCAACTGCGCACCCCCGAAGCTCTCGAAGTCTGGATTGCCAGTATCGCCAAGCACATGTTTAGCGCCCACGCCATCAAGGTGCAGCGGAGCGAGGAGATCGAAGAAACGACCGCGGCTTGTGGGCCTTCGGCCACGAACATCCTCTGGAACGAGATAGTGAGTTGTTGCCAGCCCGAGGAGAAGAAGCTCCTCAGCCTGCACTACGTGAGTGGCTACAGCAGCAGCGAAATCGCCGAGAAACTGGGCTGCAGCGCCCTTGCCGTGCGGCTCCGCCTCATGCGCGTTCGCCGGAAGATCGATGCCAACCTCCCCGCGGCGGCGCTCCCTCTTGCCGCCTGAACCCGGCGCGATCGTGCTCGAAAGGCGTGGAGATCATCATGAGAATGCGTTTTGCGGTAATCGGTTTGGCGGCGCTCGGGCTGCTGGCAGCGCAACTCGTGGCGCGCGACGATGAAGCGGACCGCGTGCGCGCGGCGAATGAAGTCGTGCGGGAAATGATGACCGCGGGCGACAGGGGCATTCCTCAAGACCTGATGGATCACGCCACCTGCATTGTCGTGA
This sequence comes from Bryobacterales bacterium, assembly GCA_020847315.1. Classification (GTDB taxonomy): domain Bacteria; phylum Acidobacteriota; class Terriglobia; order Bryobacterales; family Bryobacteraceae; genus JACTMJ01. The sequence goes on from JADLCF010000085.1 coordinate 23,721, forward strand.
TTCCCGGGATGAAGCGCGCGGCGTTCGTGATCGGCGGCAGTTATGGCGCCGGCATCGCGAGTTGCCGGGATTCACGCGGTTGGTCCGCCCCCTCTGCCGTGAAGATGGAAGGGGGCAGCGTCGGCTTCCAGATTGGCGCGGGCGAAGTGGATCTGATCCTCGTGGTGTTGAACGAGAAAGGCAAGCAGCGGCTTTTCGATAGCAAGTTCACCCTGGGCGGCGAAGCGGCGGTGATGGCGGGGCCCGTCGGCCGCCAATCAAGCGCGGAGACCGATGCCTTCCTGACCGCCGAAATTCTCACGTACTCTCAATCGCGGGGCATCTATGCGGGGATCGACGTCAAAGGGTCCACGCTTCGCCCGAACGATGGCGAGAATCGTGAACTCTATGGCAAGGCCGTCTCCAGCCGCGACATTCTCGAAGGCCGCGTTCCAGCCCCCGCGGTGGCAAAGCCGTTTCTAGCCACCCTGAATAAGTACTCTCCCTATCAGGCCGGCCACGCCTCGAAGCGTTAGATCGCGTTGGCCACTGCTTCGTTGGCCGCCGGATCCGCGCGCACCCCGCTCCTCAACGGTAGAATAGGTTTTCGGAGAGCGGAAACCAGTATGGCAAGCCGGGAAATGACCGTTGCGGAAACAGTAGATGCCGTGCTCGCGCGGTGGCGAGCCGGAGGAACGGCGGCCGAGAGGCCCGCCACCCGCGGCGCGGAGCCGCCGGCGGCCCCGGCGCAGACCGGCGATGGCGTTTTCGCCACGGTGGATGAAGCGGTCAGAGCGGCCGCTGAAGCCCAACTCCGTCTGGCTGCGATGAGCCTCGATGATCGCGGGAAGATTCTCGCCATCATCCGCCGCATGTGCGTCGATCACGCCCGCGAGTGGGCCGCGCTCGAATTGGCGGAAACCAAGCTGGGCCGCGCCGATCACAAAACCGAGAAGCTACTGTCGATCCCAAAAGTGCTGGGCGTCGAAGCCTTGCGAACCGAGGCGCGCAGCGATTCGAGCGGACTCTCCATTCTTGAGCACGCGCCCTGGGGCGTCATTGGCATGGTGCTGCCCGTCACCCACTCCATCCCCACCATGGCCAGCAACGCGATCAATGTGATCGCCGCCGGCAACACCGCCGTTTTTGGCGCGCATCCATCCGGTGCGAATTGCGCGCGGCATGCCCTGCGCGCCTTTAACCGCGAGATCGAACGGGAAATGGGCGCGCGCAACCTGATCGTGACCACGGCGGAAGCCTCGCTCCGTCACGCCGGGGAACTCTTCGAGCACCCCCAGATCGCCCTGCTTTGCGTCACCGGCGGGCCTTCCGTGGTGAAGGCGGCGATGAAGCACGGCAAGCGCGTCATCGCCGCGGGCCCGGGCAATCCGCCGGTGGTGGTGGATGAGACGGCGGATCTCGATGCCGCCGCCCGCGCGATCGTCGCCGGCGCGTCCTTCGATAACAACCTGCTTTGCATTGGAGAGAAGGAAGTCTTCGTGGTGGCGGGTGTGGCGGACGCCTTCATCGCCGCGCTGAAGCGGGCGGGCGCCGCGCAATTGGATGCCGCCGCCATTGAGCGTCTGGCCGCCGCCGCCTTCACATTCGACGGGCCGGGCGTGGGCTGCGGACGGGCGCATTTGAAGAAGGAACTTGTCGGAAAGGATACCGCCGTGCTTGCCGCCGCCGCGGGCGTGCAGATCCCGCCGGGCACGCCGCTGCTCTTCGGCGAAACCGCCGCGAGCCACGCCTTCGTGCAGGAAGAACAGATGATGCCGTTCGTGCCCGTCGTCCGTGTTCCCGATGCCGATGCGGCCATCGCTGCCGCCGTCCAGGCGGAGCACGGCTACCGGCACACCGCCATCATCCACTCCCGCAATGTCGATACGGTCACAAAGTTCGCAAGAGCGATGAACACCACTCTCGTGGTCCACAACGCCGCCTGCTCCGCGGCGCTCGGCGCGGGGGGCGCGGGCTATCTCAGCTTCAGCATCGCCACGCCCACGGGGGAGGGGGTCACCACCCCGCTGACCTTCACGCGCGAACGTCAGTTGGCCATCGGCGGCGCCCTGCGGATGATTTAGCCGCAGCTTCGCCGTCTTCGGAAACGGAAGCGCGAACGAGCCTCGTTCGCATACAATGACAACCGGATGCGAGTGACCATCAGCGGCGGAACCGGCTTTGTGGGGAGGCGTCTTCTCGCTCAGTTGCTTCCTTCCGGCGCCGATATTCATTTGCTCACTCGCCAGTTGCGCCCCGGCCAATCCGGCGGCGTGTTGCCGCATCTGTGGGATCCCCTCCGCGAACTCGCTCCCCTCGATAGCTTCGAGGGGAGCGATGCCGTCGTTCACCTGATGGGGGAGCCGGTCGCGCAGCGCTGGTCGCCCGAAATCAAACGCCGCATTCGGGAGAGCCGCGTCACATCCACGCGGAACCTCGTGGATGCGATGGCCGCTTCGGAGTCTCGCCCCCAACTCCTCATCTGTGCGTCCGCGGTGGGCTACTACGGTTCACGCGGCGATGAGTGGCTCGATGAGGAATCCGCCCCGGGCGAGGGTTTTCTCTCCGATGTCTGCCGTGAATGGGAAGCGGAAGCAATGCGGGCCGCGGACCTCGGCATGCGCGTGCTGCGCCTGCGCTTCGGGATCGTGCTCGGGGCCGAGGGCGGAGCGTTGGCCCGGATGTTGCCGGTCTTTCGCCTTGGGCTGGGCGGACGCCTGGGCAACGGCGGGCAGTGGATGAGCTGGATCCATGCGGGGGATCTCGTGGGGATGATGCTCTTCGCGCTCCGCTACCCGCACATCCAAGGCGTATGGAATGCCGTAGCACCGAACCCCGTCACGAACGCTGAATTCACCACGACGCTGGCGCGCATCCTGAAGCGCCCGGCCTTCTTTCCGGCGCCGGAATCCGCCCTGAAGCTGTTGTTCGGCGAGGGCGCGCAGCCGTTGCTCGCGAGCCATCGCGTGAGGCCGGCTGCCGCGGAAGCGGCGGGCTATCGCTTCCAATATGGCGGCTTGCACGCCGCGCTACGGCACCTGCTCAGGAATTAGCCTCGCGCGACGCCTCCTTCTCCCGTTTGAGTTCTTCCATCACGCTGTAGACGAGTTCCTTCGCTTGCTCGATGCCGGTGATCATCATCTGCACGTCACGGGGGATGCGCCTGCCTTTCGTTACAGTTTGCATATAAACCCCGTGCTGCCCGGCCAGCACCAGCGCGTCGGTGAGGATGTCCATGCTGACGGCCAAGCGCCCGCGGGCCGTGCCCATCATGAATTCATGCTTTTCGAGAGTCTCCGCATGGTCTTGAAACGCTGACATATTCCTCCGCGCATCCCCGCTACTCGCCGGGCTCGATGTTTCGTCCGATTCCCAAACTTCTGTACAGTATAGGGGATGCAATTTCCGGATTGGCCGATTCACTCTGAAGCCGCCTTCGGCTACTTGCGGCAGGTGCTCGAAAGCTCGCAATGGGGCGGGTTTCATCCGATGGTGAGCGAATTCGAAGAGCGCTTCGCGCAATACCAGCATTGTCGGCATGGCATCGCGATGATGAATGGCACGGTGACGCTCGAAGCCGCGCTGCAAGCCGCGGATATTGGCCCCGGCGATGAAGTGATCGTTCCCGCCATCTCGTTCGTATCCACCGCCACCGCCGTTTCCCGCATGGGCGCGACACCCGTCTTCGTGGATATCGAGCCGTACTCCTTCAATATGGATCCCGCTCGCGTGGAGGAAGCCATTTCCCCCGCGACGAAAGCGATCGTCATTGTCCACTTCGGCGGCCCGCTCGCGGATCTTGACCGTTTGCTTCCCATCGCCCGCCGAAGCGGCCTCGTCGTCATCGAAGATGCCGCGCATGCCCATGGCTGCGAGTGGAATGGCCGGCGCGCGGGAAGCTTCGGCGATTGCGGCTCCTTCAGCTTTCAGAACGGCAAGGCGCTCACTGCCGGCGAAGGCGGCATCGTCATCGCGAACCGGGAGGAGTATGCCGCGCGCATCCGTTCCATCGCCAATCAGGGGCGCCGCCCCGGCCATAGTTTCTTCGCTCACTTCGAGCTGGGATCGAACTACCGCATCACCGCGCTGCAGGCCGCGGTATTGATGGCGCAGCTCGATCTGCTGGATGCGCAGATCGAGCGCCGCGCGCGCAACGCCGCGATCCTGTTTGAGGAGCTGCGCGGGTTGGAGGGCATTCACTGGCAGCAGGTCCCCCCGGCGGTGAACCGCAACTGTTGGTATCTGGTTCTAGGCCGCGTGGATGCGGCCGCGCTCGGCCTCACGCGGAACGAGTTTGCGGCCGCGCTCGGCGAGGCCGGCATCCCCTGCACGCCCTTCTACCCGCACACCCTCTATGAGAATCCGCTTTACCGGGAATTGCCGAACCGGGTAATGCCTTGCCCCGTAGCCAAGGCATCCATCGGCGATGCGTTCTGGCTGCCGCACCGGGTGCTCCTGGGCGACGAGGAACTCACCCGCGCGCTCGCCCGCGGAATTCTTAACGCTTGCCGCGAGGCGCGCGAGCGGAGTAGCGCGTCCGCGCCGGCGAAAGGGTCGTGAGATTGCGCAAACCATTGCCGAAGGAGACCGAGTTATGCGAGTCTTCCCGTTTCCGGCCGGAATGGCCGCGCTCGTTCTGGCTGGATGCACTTTGATGCCCGTCACCGTCAATGGACAAGTCGCCTACCAGAAGCCGCCCAGGGAAATCCTGGACGTGCTTCATGCCCCTCTGCCGCCAATGATTTCGGTGAGTCCGCAAAAGGACCGGCTGTTGTTGCTCGACCGCGTGGCATACCCTTCCATCGCGGTGCTTGCCCGCCCTATGAAGCGCCTGGCCGGCTTACGGATTGATCCCGCGAATAACGGCCGCCACGCGCCCACGATTTATACGGGAATCACCATCCGCGACGTTGCGCCGGAAGGCGAAGATCGCGCCGTTTCATTGCCTCCCGACGTAACCATCGGGGAGACCGTCTGGAGCCACAACGGCCGGTATTTTGCATTTCCGTGGTACCGCCCCGGCCATGTCGAACTGTGGGTGGTGGACGCCGCCACGGCCAAGGCGCGCCCCATCGCCGGGGTCGCGCTCAACCAGACGGTGAGCGCCGCCATCCAGTGGCTGCCCGATGGCAATACGCTTCTTGTGCTCTCGGTTCCCACGGGCCGCCCTGCGCCCCCCACCCCCGCTCTCGTCCCGGCCGGGCCCACCGTGCAGCAGAGCGATGGCGCCGCCGCGCCCGTCCGCACTTATCAGGACCTGCTCGAGGATAGCCACGACGAAGATCTCTTCGAGTACTACGCCACGTCCCAGCCGGTCCTCGTGGATGCGGCCTCCGGCAAGACAAGGCCCTTCCTGAAGAAGGCCATCTATAGCGAAATCACCGCTTCCCCGGACGGAAAGCACTTCCTCGTCGAGCGCATCCATCGTCCGTTTTCGTTCCTGTTGCCCTATTTCCGCTTTCCGCTTACGGCGGAGGTTGTGGACCGTCGAGGCCGCCGCGAGTATCTGATTACCGAGGAAGCCCTGCAGGACAAGATCCCCATCGAAGGCGTCAAGACCGGGCCGCGCAGCTATGCCTGGACCCCTTGGAGCGGCGCGAAGCTGGTCTGGATGGAGGCGCTCGATGGGGGTGACCCGCGCACGAAGGTTCCGCATCGCGACAAGGTCGTGCTTCTCGATGCGCCCTTTCACGATGAGCCGCGGGAGTTTCTGAAGGTGGAGCAGCGCTTCGCCGGCATCACCTGGCTCGAAACGGAAAATCTCGCTCTCCTGCGCGATTATGATCGCGACAAACGCTGGACGCGCGCCTTTCTCTTGGATCTCGCGAAACCCGGCGCGATGAGCGATTCCTTCTTCAGCCGCAACATCCGCGACCGGTACAACGACGAAGGCGCGCCCCTGCGGAAGATGCTGCCGAACGGCTATTCCGTGGCCATCTACCAGGAAGGAAAGCTGCTGCTTTCGGGCAATGGCGCGACATCCAGGGGAGACCGCCCCTTTCTGGATCGCTACGATGTCGCGAGCGGCGCAAAGCAGCGATTGTTTGAGTGCGCGGATGGCTTGTTTGAGTACGTCGTTACCTCCCTCTCGGGCGACGGCTCCAGCTTCATCACGAGCAAGGAATCTCCCGCCGTGCCGCCGAACCTGATCGTGAAAGATGGCGGCGGAGCGGAGCGCGCCCTTACCCGGTTCACCGATCCCACGCCCCAGTTGCGCGGCATCGCGAAGCAGATCGTGAAGTATGAGCGCAGCGACGGCACGCAACTCTCCTTTACGCTCTATCTTCCTCCCGGCTACAAGAAGGGCGCCCGTCTGCCCGCCGTGGTTTGGGCATACCCGCAGGAGTTCAGCGATCCCGCCACCGCCGGCCAGGTGAGCGGCTCGGAGAATCGCTTTACCTCCATCCACAGTTACTCGCACCTGTTCTTCCTGCTGGCGGGCTACGCGGTGCTCGACGATACGGCTATGCCCGTCGTGGGCCCACCCGAAACGGCGAATGACACGTTCATCAAGCAGATTGTCGAGAGCGCCGAGGCCGCCATCGCCAAGGCCGCCGATATGGGGGTAGTTGATCCCAAGCGCGTGGCTGTCGGCGGGCACAGCTACGGCGCCTTCATGACCGCGAATCTCCTTGCGCATAGCCGCCTGTTCCGCGCGGGCATTGCACGCAGCGGAGCCTACAACCGCACCCTCACCCCGTTTGGCTTCCAGGCCGAACGCCGCACGTATTGGGAAGCGCCGGAGATCTATTTCAATCTGTCTCCCTTCAGCGCCGCCAATCAAATCAAGGATCCCATCCTTCTCATTCATGGCGAAGCTGATAACAACGCCGGCACCTTCCCTATCCAAAGCGAGCGCCTTTACCAGGCCATCCGCGGCAATGGCGGCCTCGCCCGGCTGGTGATGCTACCTCATGAATCCCACGGCTACCGCGCTCGGGAAAGCATTGAGCACGTGCTTTGGGAATCGATTACCTGGCTCGACAAATACGTGAAGAGTCCCCCGCCCGGCGATCCCGCGCCCGCGGAGCCGAAATAGCGTTGAAAGGATGTCTTCGCCATGGCGTTGCCTCTCTTTGATTGGCGGGAGTGTCTCCCCGAAGACAACTGCGCCGGGCTGCTCGCGGGCAGAGCGTGGATTCCCGCCCACGAAGGCCCCAGCCCCGTGCTCGTCCGCGAGGATGGCGTCTTTGATCTTTCCCGCGTCGCCCCCACGATGAGCGAGATCCTCAACCTCGAGGATCCCGCCGGGCTCCTCGCCGGGTTGCCTTCGCTCCCGCGCATCGGCGGCGTGGCCGCCATCCTCGAGAACAGTGATCGCTCCCGCTGCGATACGAGCCTCCCCTGGTTTCTCGCCCCCTGCGATTTGCAGGTGGTGAAGGCGGGCGGCGTCACGTTCATCGCAAGTCTCCTTGAGCGCGTCATCGAAGAGCGCGCCCGCGGTGATGCCGGCAAGGCGGTGGAGATTCGGGAGGGCATCACCGCGGCCCTGGGTGGCGACCTCTCCGCGATCGTGCCCGGCAGCCCGGAGGCCGCCCGTCTCAAGCAACTGCTCATCGAGCGCGGCATCTGGTCTCAGTATCTGGAAGTCGCCATCGGGCCGGATGCCGAAGTCTTTACCAAGTGCGCCAGTCTCTCCGCTGTGGGCGTGGGCGCGGACGTGGGCATTTATTCGAAATCCACCTGGAACAACCCGGAGCCGGAGGTGGTGCTGGCCGTGAACAACCGGGGGAAGGTCGTCGGAGCCACGCTTGGCAACGATGTGAATCTCCGCGATTTCGAAGGCCGCAGCGCATTGCTGCTCAGCAAGGCCAAGGATAACAACGCCAGTTGCGCAATCGGCCCGTTTTTCCGGCTCTTTGACCGCACCTTTACCTTCGACGATGTGCGCCGCATGGAGATCCGCATGGAGGTGACGGGTCCGGACGGGTTCCGCCTCGAAGCCGCCAGCGCCATGAGCCGCATTAGCCGGGATCCCCAGGCGATCGTCAACCAGACCATCGGCGCCCATCATCAGTACCCCGACGGCTTCGTTCTGTTCCTGGGGACCATGTTTGCGCCCGTCATGGATCGCGACGAGCCCGGCAAAGGCTTCACGCACAAACTGGGCGACATTGTGCGCATCCGCTCCCGTTCCCTGGGCATGCTGGCGAACCGCGTGAACCACTCGGAGGCCATCGAACCCTGGACCTTCGGCCTCGCCTCCCTGATGCGCAACCTCGCGAAGCGCGGCCTGCTCGCCTAGCACGGAGATCCCATTCCCGCGTGGCATCGCTGTGCCGGCATCGCCCAGCCGGCATCGCCCAGCCGGCATCCCAGTGGCGCGCCGAACGCTGGACCTATACTGGAAGTACCCCCCATCGGGCTGCCGCTCGCAGCCGCTTTTTGCCCAGGGTTCTGAGAAACGATGTCTGACGCTCCCTTCATCCACCTTCACTGCCACACCGACTACTCCATGCTCGATGGAGCCTGCGACATCCCTACCCTCATTGACACCGCGGCGAAGCTGGAGATGCCGGCCATCGCGATGACCGACCATGGCAACCTCTTCGGAGCGGTCGAATTCTACAACACGGCCAAGTCAAAGGGCCTGAACCCGATCATCGGCTGCGAGGTCTACGTAACTCCAGGCGATCTCAAGGACCGTCAGGACGGAGCCAACTACAACCACCTTCTGCTGCTCTCGGAAACCCAGGAAGGCTACCGCAATCTCGTCAAGCTCGTCTCCACCGCGTATCTCGAAGGGTTCTATTACAAGCCGCGCATCGATAAGCACCTGCTGGCACAGCACGCCAAGGGCATTATCTGCGGTTCCGCCTGTCTCAAGGGCGATATCAATCAGGCTGTCGTGGCGGGGAACTACAGCGAAGCCAAGCGCCTCGCCTACGAGTATCAGGACATCTTCGGCAAGGGCAATTTCTATCTCGAATTGCAGGATCACGGCCTGGGGCAGGACCCCATCGTGATGCGCGAGATCGTGCGGCTCTCCCGCGATACGGGCATGCCGCTCATCGCCACCAACGACGCCCACTACATCGAGAAGCGCGATGCCCGCCTGCAGGAAGTGCTGCTCTGCATCTCCACGGGAAAAACCATGTCGGATCCCGCGCGGTTGCGCCTCGATGTGCAGGAGTTCTACCTCAAGTCGAAAGCCGAAATGCAGCGCCTCTTCGGCGAAGTCCCGGAAGCGCTCGAGAACACCTGGGAGATCGCCCAGCGCTGCGGCGTGAAGCTGGAGAAAGTGGCGAACCCCTTCCCGGAGTTCGCCGTGCCCCCGGAGCACACTCTCGAAACCTACTTCGAGTACGTCACCCGGCAGGGCTTCGAGATGCGCCGCGCTGCCCTGCTTCAGCAGGAAGCCCGGGGCCTCCTGAAGCACTCCATCGCGGACTACGAAGAGCGTCTGGAGCGCGAGATCCGGCTGATCGAGGAGATGAAGTTCACCGGCTACTTCCTCATCGTCTGGGATTTCATCCGCTATGCCCGCTCGCAGCAGATTCCCGTGGGGCCGGGGCGCGGTTCCGCCGCCGGCAGCCTCGTTTCCTACTGCCTGCGCATCACGGATATCGACCCTCTCCAGTACAACCTGCTCTTCGAGCGCTTCCTGAATCCGGAGCGCATCAGCTTCCCCGACGTCGATATCGATTTCTGCACGCGCCGCCGCGGCGAGGTCATCCAATACGTCACGGAGAAATACGGGCGGGAGCAGGTGGCGCAGATCATCACCTTCAACTCCCTCGCCGCAAAGGGCGCCATTAAGGATGTCGGGCGCGTGCTCGATATGAGCTTCGCTGAAGTGGACCGCATCACGAAGATGGTGCCCCCGGTGCTCAACATCAAGCTCAAGGACGCCATTGAGCAGGAGCCCAATCTCCGCGATGCCGCCGAAAAGGATTCTCGCGTGAAGGAGGTGCTCGAACTCGCCCAGCGCCTCGAAGGCAAGGCCCGCAACGCCGGCGTCCATGCCGCGGGCGTCGTGATTTCGCCCATCCCGCTCAAGGAAATTGTCCCGCTCTATAAGACGAACAAGGACGAAATTGTCACCCAGTACGACATGGGCGGTCTTGAGAAACTCTCGCTGCTCAAGATGGATTTTCTGGGCCTCACCACGCTCACCATCATTGAGGACGCGCTCGGCCTCATTGAGAAAACCAGGGGTGTCAAGATCGTGCCGGAAGAGATTCCGCTCGACGATCCCGATGCCTACCGCATCTTCGCTCGCGCCCTCACGAGTGGCGTCTTCCAGTTTGAATCCTCCGGCATGCGGGACGTCCTGCGCCGCTATGAGCCCAGCCGCATCGAAGACCTCATCGCCCTCAACGCGCTCTACCGCCCCGGACCCATCCAGGGCGGCATGATCGACGATTTCATTGATCGCAAGCACGGCCGCAAAAAAGTGGCTTACGAATTGCCCGAACTCGAGGAGATTCTCGCGGAAACCCTGGGCGTCATCGTCTACCAGGAACAGGTGATGCAGATTGCCAACAAGCTCGCGGGCTATTCCCTCGGCGAAGCCGACATCCTGCGCCGCGCCATGGGCAAGAAGAAGGCCGAAGAGATGGAGCAGCAGCGCGTGCGCTTCCTCGAAGGCGCGGCCCGCAAACGGCTCCCCGAGAAGAAGGTGGAGAAGATCTTCGAGCTCATGGCGCAGTTCGCCGGCTACGGCTTCAACAAATCGCACTCCGCCGCCTATGCGTTCCTCGCCTACATCACCGGTTACCTCAAGGCCCACTACCCCATCGAGTTCATGGCCGCCCTGCTCACCTCGGAAACGGGCAACACGACGAAGGTCGTCAAATACATCCAGGAGTGCCGCGAAATGGGCATCAAGGTGCTCCCGCCGGACGTGAACGCCTCGGATTGGAACTTCACTCCCGATGGGGAAGCCATCCGCTTCGGTCTCGGCGCCATCAAGAACGTGGGCCAGGGCGCGGTGGAATCCATCGCCGCCGCCCGCGCCAAGGTGGGCCGCTTCACGGACCTCTTCCAGTTCTGCGAAGAGATTGACCCTTCCGCCATCAATCGCCGCGTCGTCGAAAGTCTCATCAAAGCCGGGGCCATGGATTCACTCGAAGGCCGGCGTGCTCAAAAATTCGAGGCCGTGGAAATGGCTCTCGAAGCCGCCGCCAAAGTCTGGCGGGATCGCGCCTCCGGCCAGACCGGACTCTTCGGCTTCGAGATGGGAGCGGTCGCGAAATCCGGCGCCTCCCTCCCCCGCGTGCCGGATTGGGGAGACCGGCAATCGCTCGGCTATGAGAAAGAACTGCTCGGATTCTACGTCACCGGCCACCCCCTCGACGAATACCGCGACCTCGTCATGGATCTTCGCACGCACGAAAGCGATGGCCTCGAAGAGTTGCCGCGCGGCCAGGAAGTGAAGCTCTGCGGAGTCTTCAGCGGCATCCAGCGCCGCCGCAACAAAGAGGGTCGCCCCTGGGCCTCCATGGTGCTCGAAGACTGGCTCGGAACCATCGATCTGGTCTGCTTCGCCAAGCACTATGAACAACTCGGAGAGCAGATCAAGGAAGACGAAGCCGTGCTCGTTACGGGCAGCGTCCTTCCGGAAGAGAACGGCCCGCCGAAGATCTCCGTCCTCGATATCGTCCCCTTGCGCAACGCCTTCATCAAGTTTCCGCTGCTGGTTTCGATTCGCGTCCCCGTGGAAGCGGGCAAGCGCAGCGGCGAATCTCGCGCGGCCCGCCTGCGCGGCCTCTTTGCGCGGAAACCCGGCGATACCGAGGTGCAATTGCTCGTCGAAAAGAGCCGCGAGTTCCTCGCCACGATGACCACGGAAATGAAGGTGAAGCCCGATCGCGAATTCAAAGCCGAAGTCGCGCGGCTCTGCGGCGACGACGCCTACCAGGTCATCAGCGGCGGTTTCTAGCCAGCCCCGCGCTCACTGGAATTTCCGTTCCCAGGTAGCGGCGGCGGCAGCGAAATCGGCTTCGAAACGCATATCGGGCTTCAGGATTGATCCAGGAAGGCATATCTACCGTCCCGCGGATCATCGGCCATGCGCGCCACCCTCGGGAGCCTATATGCGCTCCAGCATTCCGCCAGGCAGCCGGATCAGCAATCCGGGCCGAAATCGGCTTCGAACGCGGCCGCCAGATCCGCACCCCAGTTGGCGATAGGTTGCAATCGCCCGAAGAAGAAGCGGAGCACCGGCGGCTCCTCAACGAATGTCAGCCCCTTGACGAGTTCGCGGTGCGCATGGAGCCAAGTGAGGCGGTCTACCGCATACTCAACATGGGAGATCGTGTACACGCGCCGCGGTACGGCCAGGCGCGCCAGTTCCAGGTCTGAGAGTACATCGTTCCCCGCTTCGTCCCGGTCCGAAGACACCGTTCCGCGCTCCATGCTGCGGATGCCGGAGGAAATGTAGATTGCGGCGGCCAACGCGCCGGCCGGATACTCCGCTTGTGGAATATGCGGCAGAAACCGGGTCGCATCGACATGGCAGGCCAAGCCCCCGGGAGGCGTCACGACGGGTACGCCGCTCTCCAGCAGCCTGCCGGCGAAGTACTCGATCAAATCCGCGGAACTCCCGGCCACTTCCAACTCCGTCATTTCCCGGATGCCCACTGCCATGGCCTCCACTTCCTTCGCCGACATGCCGCCGTATGTCAGGAAGCCTTCGTAAACGGGCAGCCACGGCCGGATGGCCTCGAAATACTGCTTGTTATTGGTGGCGATCAAGCCGCCGCGCACGCTGCAACTCTTGCGGCCCGAGAGATAGCAGATATCCGCGTAGCTCATCATTTCCCGGATAATGCCGCGGATCGAGGCCGTCGCATAACCCGCTTCCCGCTTGTGAATGAAATAGGCGTTTTCGGAGATGAGGCTGGCGTCGAGCACCAGCGGAATTCCATGTTGGGACGCAATCTCTTTCACCCCGCGGAGATTGGCCATCGAGAAGGGTTGGCCCCCGATCAGGTTGGTCGTCGCCTCCATCCGGACGAACGGGATGCGCTCCGCGCCCCATTCGCGGATCACAGCTTCGAACTTCGCGGGGTCGAGGTTGCCCTTGAACGGGTCAGTGCTTTGCGTGTTCAGCGCTTCTTCGCCGAAGATCTCGAGCACCTTGCCGCCGGCCAGTTCGAAATGGGCCTTCGTCGTCGTGAAGTGGTAGTTCATCGGGACGGCATGCCCCGGTTTCACGAATACCTTCGAGAGCAGATGCTCCGCCGCCCGGCCCTGGTGCACCGGCAACAGATACTCCAGCCCGAACACCTCCCGGACGGCGTCCGCCAGTTTGTAGAAACTCTCCGATCCCGCATACGCATCGTCGGAAACCATCATGGCGGCGAGTTGATTGTCGCTCATCGCATTGGTTCCGCTGTCTGTCAGCATGTCCATGAAGACGTCGCGGGTGCGAAGAAGAAACGTGTTATAGCCCCCTTCCTCGATTGCCCGCAGCCGGTCGTGAACGGGAGCAAGCCGCGCCTTCTGCACGATCCGGACCTTGTGCATTTCGATCGGAATCGTTTTTCCATTCGAGAGCTTCACGCTCATGAAAGCACTCCTTTAATATCGGAATATCCGATTGCGTCTCATTGCCCGCGACAGACCGCCGGAGGACTGCCGCATCCCGATCGGAAACCCGCCCCGCTCAAGCGCCGCTCAAAGCCCGCCGATCTCCAACGGGTCCACGAAGCCTCGATCATAGCATGCCGGACGCTCTGAAATCAGACTTAGTTGTCCGATGTGTGTCCGAGGTCCCGCGGGGCAGGCGTTCCGGTGCTGAAACCTCGTGACAGGTTCCATTGCGCCGACAGAGACTGTCGTCATCCCACCAGCACTGGATCCCGCATGTTAGAGTGCAAGCATGTCTCGCCAGATCTCTCATCTCAGTGCTTCCAAATGGATTGCCTCCGGATTTTTGCTCGCTCTGCTCCTCACCCCGATGGTGGCGCAGGAGCGCGATGCTTCAGCGCCCCCTCCCCCGGCTGCAAAGGAGCCGGCGCCGCCGCCGATTCCGAAGGAGACTTCCGCGGTCACTCAGCACCAGATAACCCTCGACGGCAGAGTGCTGAAATACACTGCCACCGCGGCAACGCTGCACATCAACGGGGAGGATGAGAAACCCTACGGCTCCATTTTCTATGTGGCTTACACGCTCGATGACGCCGAGCCCAGCAGCCGCCCGGTGACGTTCATCTACAACGGCGGTCCGGGCTCATCCTCGATTTGGCTCCACATGGGTTCCATCGGCCCCATACGCGTGATTAGCGCCAGCCCCAAAGCCACCGGCGCGGCGCCCTACACCGTCCAGCCCAATGAATACAGCCTGCTGGACCGCTCCGATCTCGTCTTCATCGATGCGCCGCTCGCGGGCTATTCCCGCGAAATCGGCAAAGGCAAGGCCAAGGATTTCGCCGGCGTTGACCAGGATGTCACCGCATTCAACAAATTCATCACCCGCTGGGTGAGTGTGAACCACCGCTGGAATTCGCCCAAGTTCCTCTTCGGCGAAAGTTATGGCACCACGCGTTCGGCCGCGCTCGTTGCTTCTCTCGAGAGCAGCGGGATCTCCTGCAACGGGGTCATTCTCCTTTCAAGCGTGCTGAGCTACGTCGCCCGCGCGCAAGGCTTGGTGGACATATACATCGGCAATCTACCCACCTACGCCGCCACCGCCTGGTATTTCAACAAGGTTCCCCGCAAAGGAACCGAGAAGCAGTTCCTCGATAGCGCCAGGGCGTTTGCGGTCGGCGAGTATGCCGAAGCGCTGGCCCTTGGCCATACGCTTCCGGCGGCCAGAGCCGATGCCGTGGCCGCAAAGCTGGCCGGCTTTACCGGGCTGAGCCTCGACTACATCAAGCAAGCCAACCTGCGCATCTCCCCCTCGCGCTTTCGCAAGCAGTTGACGCGCGACCAGCGGCAGATTCTTGGCCGCTTCGATAGCCGGTTCGAGGGAACCGACGTCGATGCCGCCGGCGAAACTCCCGGCTACGACCCTTCGAGCACCGGCATCACCGGCGTCTATGTCTCATCGTTCCGCGACTACATGGACCGGCAGCTTCAGTACAAATCCGACCTCGATTACCGGGTTAGCGCCGGATCCGCTCTTGGTCGTTGGGATTTCTCGCACCGGCCCGCCGGCGGGGGCTTCGGGCCGGGCGGGGCTATGACCGATGCCTACGTCGCGGGAGACCTGGCGAACGCCATGCGAAAGAACCCTTCCCTAAAGGTCCTCGCGGCGAACGGCTTGTACGATCTGGCGACGCCTTTTTTCCAGACGGAACTCGACCTGGCCCAGACGAATCTGGAGAAGAGCCTGGTCCCCAATATCGAGTTCACCTACTACCCCGCGGGCCATATGATTTACCTGGACGTGAATTCGCTGAAGCAGTTCAAGAGCGATCTGGCTTCCTGGTACGACCGCGCCCTGAACCGCGCCCGGTAGCGAAGCGTGGATCGGCCGCCGTGGAGGTTCCGGCCAATCGGCGAACGCTTTGTGCCTAAACGGCATTCCGCGTGCGCCCGGATTGGTGATAATCTGGGCACACATTCACGCCTGGAATCGATCTCGAACGGAAAGAGGGCTCGCGATGAAATACACGCGGAGAGAACTTGGCGCGCTCACCCTGGCGGGCGCACTTCCGATACGGCTCCTGGCTAAGCCCAACTCGAAGTTTGGCGGCGTACAGATTGGGATCAATGCGCCCTATAGTTTCGGCAACATGTCCGAGGACGCCGATTCAATTCTGAAGGACCTTCTCGATCTAAACCTGAGCGCCGTCGAGCTGCGATCCCAGCCGATCGAGCAATCGCTTGGCGCTCCCAAGCTCGTCCGCGCTTCCAGGAATGCCTCCGCGGAACAGCGGGAACAGGCGAAGGCTTCTCTCGATACTCTTCGCAAGTGGCGCTTGAGCCAGTCCATCGAAAGCTTCAAGCCGTTCCGCAAGAAGTGGAACGATGCCGGAGTGGCCCTTCAGATCATCAAGTTCGACGCAGTGGATTCGATGAGCGACGACGAGGTGGGCTACGCCTTTTCCCTTGCGCGAACGATGGGGGCGGATGCGATTTCGTGCGAGATTCCGTTGAGCAGAACCAAGTGGCTGGGCGAGCTAGCCACGGCCCACAAGTTCCGCGTGGGCTATCACGGCCATGCGGAAATCCACAACCCGGAGGCCTTCGCCGCTCCCGCGAGCTGGGAGAAGGCGATGACCTATTCCAAGTACAACTGCATCAATCTCGACATCGGCCATTTTGTCGCGGGGAATAATACGTCGCCGATTCCCTTCATGAAGAAACACGCAGACCGCATCACGCACGTCCACATCAAGGATCGCAAGATGCATGAAGGCCCGAACATGGTCTGGGGCCAGGGCGACACCCCCATCCGCGAAGTGCTGCAATTGATGAAGCGGGAGAAATATCCTTTCCAGGCCACCATCGAATTCGAGTACAAAGTGCCGGAAGGTAGCACGCGTATGAAGGAAATTGCCCGCTGCATCGAGTATTGCCGGCAGGCCCTCGCATAGTAGCAGGCGTTTCCGGCCGGTGGCTCGTCTTGGTTAGCCGGAAACCGGGGCTCCTGGCTGAAAGTCCAAGTTGTCGCGGCACGAGATCGCAGGGAATCGGTTGCCCAGCGGCGGGAGCGCCGGCAACTACCGGGAGTTCGGGGGCGCATGACCCCTTGAATTGCACGCCGATTCCGAACGCGGTCACAGAGCATCGCAATTTCAACATCCCCTGGTTTCTCCGTCGCTTAGCGCTATTTCAACGGAACCGGAAAGCCATATTGGCCCTCGCGATTCCTATCCTCAAGCGATTGGAAGATTCTCAACGATGCCGAGCGTTCTCTTCATCGCAACGGATGCCAAGGATTCGAATGCCATCCCACTCCCAAGCCCGGAGCGTCCCATCCGTCACCACCGGCCCAGCACCCTCGAAGCCCTGCGCCAATGTATCGCAGATCCATCCTCCAATTGCCGTATCGTATGCGACGGACTCTTGCGCGCCGCTCGCGGTTGTCCCCGGCGTCTTACACCATCGGAATTCCAACGAAACTGTAAGATCTGTAAGATTCGTGTCCACCCCGCCCATCCCCTGCTCAAAGGCCGCCGGCTTCGTTTCGCAGATATGCTCCCGCGTCGTGCCCGCTCTCCAGCCCGTCCCCGGCTTCCGTCTCTTACATCCTCGGAAATCCGTCAAACCTGTAAGATCTGTAAGATTCGCCGCCGCTGGAGTGAGCCGTTCAGAATCATCGCGATGGAAACGAGGTCGTTAGCCGGCTAAAGAAGCGAATGAATTCCGGGCGCTGCCGCATGGCCTGGGTAGCGCATGGGGAATTCCCGCGCTCCGCATCGCACGGCCGGGGAGCGGGCGCCGTTATCGTGGCGAACGGAGTATCCTACGAAGTCTGTGCCTCACTCTTCGGAAAACTCATCCGCCACCGTGGGTTTGGCGGGATTGCGCCCTTGGGCGGCCAGCCTCGCGATGATGTTCTGCTCCTGGCTCAGCTACGTGGATCGGCAGATTCTCGCGGTGCTCTCCCCGATGATCCTGGCGGATACATCGATGAATGCACAGACCTATAGTACGGTCGTCGCGTCCTTCTCCTTTGCGTACATGTTGGCGAACCCGATCTGGGGCTCTCTGCTGGACCGCATCGGCCTCCGCGCGGGCATGATGGCGGCTGCGGGTATTTGGTCTTTGGCTAGCG
Organism: Bryobacterales bacterium; assembly: GCA_020847315.1. Taxonomy (GTDB): domain Bacteria; phylum Acidobacteriota; class Terriglobia; order Bryobacterales; family Bryobacteraceae; genus JACTMJ01. The sequence continues at coordinate 41,374 of JADLCF010000085.1, forward strand.
CCGCCCACGCCGCGATGTCCGGCTTCGCGGGCTTCGCCGCCGTCCGGGCAGTGCTGGGCTTCGGCGAAGGGGCCACATTTCCGGGCGGGCTTCGCGCCGCGATGGATTCGCTGCCACCGCATCGCCAATCGCGAGGCATGGCCCTTGCCTATAGCGGAGGCTCTCTCGGCGCAATCCTGACGCCGCTGATGGTAGTGCCGATCGCCGTCCGGTATGGGTGGCGCTCCGCGTTTCTGCTCACCGGATTGCTGGGGTTGGTTTGGATTCTCGTCTGGGTTCGCATCGCGCGTCCGCCGTTCCTTCCCGCTGTCACTCACCGCACTTCCGCGCTCGCGTGGCCAAATCTCGCGGAGCGCCGGTTCTGGGCGCTTGTTTCGAGCTACGGCCTGGGTGCCAGCGCGATCGGGCCGATTCTCTATCTGGCGCCGCTCTACCTCAACCGGGTCCTGGAACTCAGCCAAGCCGATCTGGGGAAGGTCCTCTGGATTCCGCCGCTTGGCTGGGAGGCCGGGTATTTCTTCTGGGGTTGGGTGGTGGACCGCTTCGCTGCGGGCAACCCACGCCCGGTGCGGATTTTCAGCCTGCTTGCGCTGCTGGCTCTACCCTTCGCCGCCGTGCCGCTTGTGACTACGGCTGCCGCTGCGCTCGCCCTATTCTTCTGGACGATGTTCATCGCCGCCGGCTTCCTGGTGCTCTCGCTGCGGGCAGCCGCGTTGACCTACCCTCGGGAACAGACGGCTCTCGTAGCGGGCATCGGCGCGGGTGCTTGGTCTGCCTTCGTTGCGGTGCTGCTTCCGCTACTCGGCGGCTGGTTTGACGCGCGCCTTTATGCCCGCACGTTTGTGTTCGTCAGTGTTCTTCCTGCCGTCGGCGTGGCCCTGTGGGCCTGGCTTAGCCGCAATGCCGAAGCGCGGGGAGCGGCGGCAGGACCGGCGCTGCCCGGCGGTTGACGGACTTCTGCAACCGTCCGCGCCGCGAGGACATCGGATAATCAGTACGAAACTGGGAGGGATTATCGCGTTATGGCATCGGACTCGCACTCTTCCGTCACACGCCGCCGCGCACTGCTCGGCAGCGCCCTCAGCCTGGGTCTTCCCGCGCTTTCCGCGGAGACGCCCGGCAAGACTCCAGCTACTTCCGCCCCGAAGACCGCCAAGAATGGAAAGCCCGTGAAAACCGTCAAGATCGCCACTTTCGATAAAGCAGGACGCCGCACCGGCATTGAAAGCGTCGAGAAGATCATCAAGACCGATGAGGAGTGGAAGAAGGAACTCCCCTCGCTGAGTTTCGACGTGACCAGTTGCCAGGGCACCGAACGCGCGTTCACCGGCAAGTACACGGACTTCAAGGGGGACGGGATCTACAAGTGCGTGCGGTGCGGCACGCCGTTGTTTGACTCCAAGACCAAGTATCACTCCGGCTCCGGCTGGCCCAGCTACTACCAGCCGATCGCCAGGGAGAACGTTTCTGAGAAGGTGGATCTTTCGCATGGCATGCGGCGGGTCGAGGTGCTCTGCAGCCGTTGTGGCGCCCATCTTGGCCATCTCTTCGACGACGGCCCTAACCCCACGGGGATGCGCTACTGCATGAACTCCGCGGCATTGGAGTTCGACGCCCGGGAGACGCCGCTTCCGTAAAAAGGCCCACTGGGAAGGGCGTGTGGATCCCGGGACGGACCGCCTGGAATTCTGCAGACAGGCGTGCGGATAAGGGGCAGGTGAGCCAGAACTCCCGCCACTCTCGCTTTTCTTCCTTCAGGATGAGAAGGAGGTGGAGAGTGTTTCAATTTCCGGTTCCGTTTCTTCTTTCGGTAGCGGCCCTGTCCGCTTGCGGATCCGCGCTTGCGCAGGTACCCGCGCCCATGCTCAGCATCGCTGGGGAGAGCGCTGATTTTGCGCCCGTTGTGGGGTTCTTCGATGCAGAAGGCGCGCGCGTTTCCCTGCTTTACGCGCATGCGCCGCTTTCGCCGCAGGCGGAGAGCCAGGGGCGCGTGAAGGGCTCCTGGAGCGGCGCCGCAGCGGCCTCCGCGCCGGCCGTGGTGGTGGAACTGCGATATACGCCCGGTTCGACGTCCGGCCTTGCGGCGAGTTTGAAGGGATGCTCGATTACTTCGGTTGGTTTTAAGAAGAACCTGAGCATCAAGGGGGCGAGTGGCGCGGAGTGCCACGTTCTTTCGGTTGGCGGGATGCTCCGCGAGGGCGGCGCGATTGCCGGGATCATCACGGGCAAGGGCGCGGGGTACTCGCTGAACCTGCCATTCTCCGTGACTCTCCCGGCCGGAGGCGCCGAGAGCCCCAGCGCGAAGGGCGGCGCCGCTGCCGCGGCGGAACCCGGACTGCCGCTGAACACGGTGCGCGGTACGGGCAAGTACCAAGGGCAGACGCTGAACGCCACGCATGCGCTGGCGTGGTGGGCACAAACGGAAAATCAGGTGCGGGTCGAGTTTTTC
>JADLCF010000086.1 GCA_020847315.1 Bryobacterales bacterium
CTGGTCTGTCCGCGGCGCCAACGCCATCCTCGCCCTGCGCTGCTGCCGCCTGAATCGGAGATTCGAGGACTACTGGGCTTCACGCGCCCGGGCCGCCTGACTTTCCATTTCTATGTCGCACACCCGCGGCCGCCTTCCGGCGTCGAATCGATGAAATTCAACCGGCTCTTTCCCACCCATCCTCGCTCGATCCCCACCACTTTCCATCCGGAGGCTTCACGCCGGATCGTGACCTCGATGTCTTTCTCCTCATCGCCAACCACGCGGGCGACAAAATAGCTCCCGGCGGAAGCGGCGCGCGCCGCATCGGGCAGCACGAACCCGCTGGAGCGCGCGATGGGCGAGTTGGCGCCGGTTTGATTGTTGAATGCAGACCAGGTGGCGCGATAGGCGCGGCTGGAATACATACCGTGCTCGACGCCGAGATCGTCGAACGACAGCGTGTCCCCTTCCATCCGGAACCGGTCAAGCGGCAGCACTTTCTCGAAGAACGTCTTGCCAATTTTGTTCCGGCGCTGAATAAGGCACTCCACCACCCAATCCCGCGCCGCGGCATTCGAATATTGCCCCGTTTCCACCGCCCAGCGGATCTGATCGTCGCTAATAGCCATCACCTGCTTTGCCGCCCAGAATGTGTCGTCGGGCAGCGCATTGTGGAAGGCGGGGTTGATGTATTCGGGCCGCCAGGTTTCCGGGTCGAAAGTTTTCCACTCGAAGAGGCCCACCGACGGGTAGCGAGGATACTTCGCGCGCGCCCACCTGGGGACGTTGAGCCCGAAGGTAAAAAACTGGCCGGCAACCTCGTCCCAACTGAATAGATAGTTCCCGCTGCGGGGGCTGTTCGGCCTCTCGCTTGCGCTGCCGAGCGTGGAGCCAAAATCGATGAGGTAGTGCCGGATGAATTGAATGCCATTTTCGCTCACCAGTGAATCGTGGGTGTTGAGATCGCGCGAATCGTCGTGCCCCAGCCAGGCGCAGAAGACGCGCAGGCCGCGCTGATCCCTGCGGTGCTCATGCCGGTAAATGTCATTCGGATCGTCGCTGCGTACGCCGAAATAACGGTGCGGGCCCATGGGTTTACCCGGGATATAAAAGCTCGCGCTGCCCCGGTAGCGCCCATCGGGAAGTTGCGGCACCTTCAGCAGGATGGATGTAACGTCCCGCGAACTCATTCCCCGCGATTTCCCGTCCGGCCCTTTGATCTTGGCCTTCGGATCGACTTCCAACTGATCCCGCCGGAAGAAAACGATGTAGTTTTCGGGAACAAAGTATCCCAAGGCATAAAAGAGTTTCGAGACGATGGTGTCCGCCGCGGTGGCCATCTCGTTGTGATCGACCGGGTCGAATTTCAGCAGGTATGTGTGCCCGCTCGCATCCCGGATCGTGAAACCAGGCGTCACCCCTTCATTCTTGGCGGCGATGACCCGCCACTTGCCATCCAAGGAGGGGGCTTTAGCATCGCCCGGCCCCGCCTGGATCTCCTCCTTCGACATCGGGCGGTAGTAGTTGCGGTTCTCGTACCAAGTGCCGGCCGGCACTTCGCCCAGCGTGTTCACGCCTTGGGCACGATAATAAACGGGCGCGTTGCTCCCTTCCGGCTTGCGTCCATTGAGTTGACCCGGAGGCGCGAATGGATACACCAGAAACTCGTAATAGTCGCTCAGCTTCCGGAAGGCTGCCGATTCCACATTCCTTGGCGCGGGATCCTTCCAGATGGGATCGTCCGGATAGAATTTGCGCGCCGCCAGATCCGCGGAAACCGGAATCGCAACGGCAATTAATACCAAAATGAGCCCGCAAAACTTCGCATGGCGACCGGCCCAGGATGTGAATTTGCTTTTCATCGTTCCGGCTGCTTCTCTATTGAATCACCAGACTGCTGGACGTGCGCTGCAACGCCGGGGCGAAGGCGTCGCCGAATGAGAACCAAACCTGATATCCCTCGTGGCTGAAGCCGGCATCCAGCCGGATGAACGTGTTGTTGCGGGCGTTGAAGCGCAACCCCACACCCACCGCCGATTCCAGATTATGGAAGTCGAACTGGTTGTGGTGCTGAAACACTTTGCCCGCATCGGCGAATACGGCCATATCCAATCCGCTGAAGACCTCCCATCGCCATTCCGCGTTCATCAGGAGGCTGTTGTCGCCATAAAAGCGAAAGGGCCGGTAACCGCGAAGGTCACTATTGCCGCCGAGCACGCTTTGCAAATAGAACGGAACGGCCTGACCGCCGGATACGAAAGAGTGGTTCGTCCGGGCGCGCAGGGCAATCACGCGGCGCTTGTTAAAGAATGGAAAATACTGCTGCAAATCCACCGTCAGGCGGCTGAAGTCGAAGCGGTTCAGATCCTGATCCCGGTAGACGTTGTATTGCGCCGTGTAGCTTCCGCCACTGCGCGGCCCGCCGGGATTATCGCGATAATCGATCTGCGCGAATGCTCCGTAACGCAACGCATTCGCTTGCGCATCGATGCCTTGGGTCCGGGACGGAGGATATTGCCGGTCCGCGGAGATGATGCCGTCTCTGCCGCCCGGGCCGGTGTTCACGAAGAGATAGCCCACGGACCCGCCGAGCTTGAGGTTCCGGACGGGCTTCAAGACAAGCGTCGTATCGATGGCGGTATCTTCCAGCCGGTAATCGCTACGGCCGGTCTTCTCCGATTCCGGGCCCGGCCCGTAGTAAGCGAGGCTCGGATAGTTGTGATGAACCGTCTGGAAACTCCACTCTAGCTTCTCCCTGGCCAGCCGGGGCGCCACAAGTTCGAAATCCAGCTTCCGCGCACCATGGAACGACATCTGCGCGGCCGCCCGGACGTGGAACGCGCCATCGGCGAAATCGTCTCGAAAGTATTCCGGCCCCAGCGCCATGCCCGCTCCGGGCGCAAGGCCGCCAAATTTCACCCGGAAGCCGCCAAATCCGCTCGTAAGCCGCTCCAGAATCTTGTCGTCCTTCACACGGGAAAGCAGCGCTTCGCCTTTGTTAGGCTTATCGGGAGTGAGCGATTCCGCCTTCCGGTCTCTCTCCGCTTGAATTACGGCTTCCCGTGTCTCCGGCTCCGCGGGTTGCTGCGCCACACTGGGAATCCACGCCACGATGGCCATGCCCAATGCCAGACGCAGGCAAACGGCGACCCGGAAGCGCGGGAGACAGGTCAGGATCAATCGCATACAAGATTCAATGTGGGGCTAATCTCACCGATGGCACAGAGATCGTTCGCACTCGCGGTAATCCTTATCCTTGCGCAAGAACCGCTCACAGGCAACAGGGATTACGGTGGCTCCACCCGAAACGATTCCCCACGCTTCTCCGCAAACTTCTCGAGGTTGACGATGATCGATTGGTTCGAGCGCCGCAAGTCGTCAAGAATCTCTTGACGGGAACGCGGCGCCGCCTTCTTCCCGGCCCTGGACGCATCCGCATCGAGGAACGGCCAAAGCCTCGCCCGGATGTTGGCCGGCAGCACACTTTCCAAATACTCAAGCGCAGTTCCCCGCAACTGAGGGTCATTGGTGTGCAAGCCCTTGAATGCGATCTGGAGGGGCTCGCGGGGCAGAACAATGGAAAGCAAGGTGAACACGTGTTCCAACCCCTTGCTGGTGCGATCCTTGAGCACTTCGTCAAAGCCGGAATCTTCTTCGGCATCTTCGACTCGCTCGAGCAGCCGATAGCTGTTCCAAACGTTTCTGCTGACGAAAAACTCACGTTCGACGGCGCGCAAAATCCGGTTCTTGTCGATCATCAGTCCGGGATTCTTGCTGGTGATGGCGTACAAAGCCTTGCCGCAGCGGTAGCGGACTTCGAACCGTTGGTCCCGCAGCCCCTCGATCAGCGCTTCCACGGAAAGCTGAGTTGGGCAGTTTCCGAGAATGCGCGGGACCCGCCGGCGGATGGAGAAGTCTTCATGCGGATCGAGCAGCGCATCGGCAAGTTGCCCCTCTCTGGGGCAGGTGGCCTTTCGCAGGAGGTGGATGACGAGTTCGGAAACTTCATCCCAGGCCAGGAGCTGGATGAGGAATGGGATCAACTCCGTCCCGATCGGCGTGCGGTCAAGCAGCGCCTCTCGCGCTCTGGCATAGTCCCTGGAGCGCAAATCCGCGATTCGCCGGAGGATCGGGTCGTCCGCAATTCCTGCGTGGCCGGAATACCGGGCCACCGGAGCGCCGGGCTCCACTGCCTTTGGCGGGGGAGCCAGTTCCTCCGTCGGCACATGCGCCGCAAGCGTGCGATTCCCCGCCCCATGGAAAGGGATGGCACGCAGGGGCAGCGTCGCGATCGAACCCATCACAATGCTATCCGCGCTCCAATTCGGAAGGGCATCCCGCTCTTCCACCTCCCGGGCTCTCGCAAGCAGGCTCGTTTCGAGAGCTCCCACGTAAAGCCGTCCCAGGCGGAAGGTAATCAATCCCGCGCCCGCGCTGAGCACACAACCGATGGCCAGCAAGCCCGTTGTGCCTCCGGTGAGCCCGGCCAGCAGAAGACTTTGTACAAGAAATGCGCCGGTCGCCTCACCCAGCCGGTCCGCCCCGACGTCGATAATGGTCTTGGTGGCACGCTTTTCCTGATTGCGGACCGGGGTGTAGCAGATCTCGTAGCCGGAGCGGTAGATGGAACCCCGCGTCACGGCCTCCGCGCCTCGCAGCCCCACCATTCCGCCCAATCCCGGAATCGAGATATAGCCCAGGATGCCGAGGAAATAAGAGACGGGCAACGCGAACAAACTCTGCGTCAGGCCCAGACGCTCAAAAATCCATTGGGCGGCGAAGGTCTGCATCAGGAAGGTGGCCAAACCGCTGAACGCATAGTACAAGGCAAAGAACGACACCAGATCGTCGCCACGGCCGACCATTTCCGTGACACCCGCCTTGAACACGTAGTCGAGTAAATTCGCGCTCATCGTCACGAAAAACACGAGCGATGCCAGGGTAAATAGATAACGGCTTTTCCTGAGGATGCGCAATCCCGCCGCGATATCTGGAGAAGCGGCCGGTGTCTGCGCCTGCCGTTTCGTCATCGAGAGGCTGAGGTTTCGGATGAGCAGGAAGGCACAGAATTGCAGCACGCCCTGGAAGGGCAACAGCACGGACGGGCCGAAAATCCCCGCGAACTGGTCCGCCACCACGCCGCTCGCCAGCCCTCCGAACGTTCCACCGGCGGCCACTCGTCCAAAAAGCCGCTTCGCCTCTCGCGGATCGAAACGCTCATTCAGCAGGGACCAGTAGGACGAAAGCAGAATCGCGTTCGGCCCGATCATGTACAGGTAGAACAGCACCGAAGAAACACGCGGATAGACAAAGTAGATCGCCCAAAGAACGAACTGCAGGAGGGAAGCCCCGAGTAGCGCCCAGGGCACCATCGCGGCGGGAGATTTCGTGGCCAGCCGCCGGGACCAGAAAAGCACCATCAGCAGGGAGGTGGCCGCCGCGAAGATCGTCATGCGCGGAAGGGTCTCAATGGGAAAGTTCAGCAAAAACAGCGAATCCCGGGCAGCCTTCCCACTGATGAAATGCGCCATCAGGAACACCGCGCCAAAGACGGCGATCCAAGGCGCGCGATCCGGATTCTCCTGACGGTTGCTCATACTGCGGCGATCGCGGCCAAATTTTCACTCTCCGGCGAACCTTCGCCCGCCTCCCGATCCTCGCTGCCCGCGATGACCCGAACCAAGAGTTAGATAGAGCGGATTCTCTAAACAGTATCCTCGATTCCGCACGCGCCAATGCTACCCGGCCTGCGAATCCGTTCTCGCCAAACCGCTCCGGATTCGTGGATACTATATGGGCATGGCAAAATCGGGTTCGGAAGAGTTGAAGCGGTGTTTTCTGATTGCCCCGCTGGGCGAAGAAGGCAGCGAAACGCGCCGCCGTTCGGACCAGGTTCTCCGCTATATCATTAACCCCGTGCTCGAAGGGTGCGGCTACGCCCACGCCGCTCGCCCGGACCACCTCGGCAAGCCCAACGTGATCGTGCCCGCCGTGATCGAACGGGTGATGGACGATCCTCTGGTGATCGCCGACCTGAGCGACCGGGACCCCATCGTCTACTATCTACTGGCCATCCGCCACATGTCCCGCAAGCCCATTGTCAAGATGGTGGATGCCGATCAGCCCTCTCCATTCGACGTGGCGCACAGCCGCATCATCCGTCTCGATATCCGCGACCTCGACAGCGTCGATTATTGCCGCCGCGAACTGCGCCAGCAGATCAAGCTGGTGGAAAAAAAACCAGTGGATGCCGATAACCCCATCAACAATTTCGTGGACTTGATGCACCTGCGCGAGAGCGGTGATCCGGAGAAACGAGACTGGGCGCAGATGTTTGATATGCTCAGCGAGATGCAGCTATCGCTTGAAGCCGCGCTGCAGCGCTTCCAAGGGCTCGGCGCGCTGCGCTATGGCGAAGGCAATGGCCCGGCGGAACCTCGCGAAACACCCCGGCGCGATTCCGGCCCGGAAACGGTTGCGAGAGAGGAACCGGAAGCGCGCCGTAAACCCACCCTGGAACTCTCCGGCCTGGACGTTTCGCGCCTCACTTCCCTGCTCAACGAAGCAGCCAGAGACTTGCCGAAAACCTCCCGCTGATCTCCGCCTCGCGTTCCGGCAGCACCGCCTATCGCAGCCGGGATGAACTCCGCTCGATGTCGCCTTCCCCATCCCGGGCGGCGCGCTGGGAATACGATTCGGCTGCGATGGAACCGGGCAATGCCGGCAGTTCCAATCGAAACTGCGCCCCCCGTGAGGGTTCACTCGACACACTGAAACGGAAGCGCCCGGCATAGAGCACCTGCAGACGCTGATTTGTATTACTGAGCCCGATCCCTTTCTCGAAGATGCGGGAACGGTCTTCCTCCCGGATGCCCACCCCATCGTCGGAAACGGTGAGGGCCAGGGTATCCGCCCGAACCGCCGCCTCGATGAGGATGCTGCCGCCTTCGATCTTGTTGCCGATCCCGTGCTTGATGCAGTTCTCGATCAGTGGCTGAAGCAGCATGCTCGGCACCGGCCAATCAAGCGCGCCTTCTTCAATTCGTTTTTCAAAGCGAAGTTTCTCCCCGAACCGAACCCCTTCAATCGCCAGATAATCGTCAATAAAGCTCATCTCCTCCCGCAGCGGCACGAAGTGTTCCTGCTGCCGCAGGAGGCGGCGCAGAATGTGGGAGAGGCGATACACCACCTTGCGTGCCTGGTCCGGGTTGAGGCGGATCAACGAGGAGACGGAGTTTAAGGTGTTGAACAAAAAATGAGGGTTGATCTGGCGGCTGAGCGCTTCGAGTTTTGCCTCCATGAGCAATGTGTTTTGCTCCTTGAGTTTCAATTCATTACGCTGGTTATTCCAGATTTTTAGCGGAATCGTTATAGCGAACAAGGTGGCGAGGTAAGTGCCGAATAGCAGCCAGTTGTCGCTGGGCTGCCCCAGCGGCCGGAGAACAAACAAATAGCGAGCCTCAAATAGCTGCGAGATCAGTTGCCTGGAGAACTCCACGGCGAAAATCACGCTCAGGGCGAGCAGATGGAAGCCGGCCCGCGGGTAATCCCGCTCCACCAGATAAAGCCGGAACAGGCTTCGGTCAAAGAAGGGGGAGATTTGCCAGACATCCTCCGGGTCTGAGGCGATATCGCGCAGCAGAGCCGCCGCCACCGCCGCGCCCGTGAAAAGAATCACCGTGAAGAATTCGCCATTGATCAGCGCGGGAATCGAGATCAGCACTCCCGCCACCAGCGCCACCAGATAGCCCCCGGTCAACCCGGCCAGAAAGCTTCCTTCCAGGCCCAGGTCGGCCGCCTGGTAGGACTTGGTGACGATGCGCACGCCGACGCTCGCGCCGAACACCAGCGCGAAGGAAAGCGCGAGCAAAAGCCGCTGACGGTAGGTCCGCTCTTCGGTCATCAGCGCGCGAGAAAAAAAGCGGAAGCGAATGAGAAAGCTGGCGATGGCCGCCGCGACGCCAACCTTTATCAATAGCGTTACGAGAAGAGGGTCCGGCATGCCAGTCTGCGCCCCATTATAAAATAGGAGTTGGGAGGAGGTTATCGCGGAGGGAGCGTTGCACGGATGATCTCCGCTTCTTCAGGGTGCGGGCCGCACCGCCGCCGCGCCGCCGGTTCTTCCCAATCGACGCATGCCCGTAAATATAAACTTAGCCGCTGAAGCGGATCTCCCCTCTCAATTCGGAGACTTCCGGATTCATGGAATTGAAGCCGATGTCGATGGCGAGAAGGAAGAATTGGTTGCGGTCCGGATGGGAGACCTGCGTGCCGGACCTCCGCCTCTGCTGCGAATCCATTCCCAGTGCCTCACCGGCGACGTCTTCCACAGCCTTCGCTGCGATTGCCGCGCCCAACTCGAAATGGCGCTACGCATGGTGGCCGAGGAAGGCCGCGGCCTCGTGATCTATGAACAAAAAGAAGGGCGCGGCATCGGCCTCGTTAACAAGATTCGCGCCTATGAGTTGCAGGATCACGGCGCGGATACCGTCGAGGCGAATGAGCAACTGGGCTTCGATGCGGACCTGCGGGAGTATTCCGTACATGGGCACATCCTGCGCGCCCTGGGCATCCCCGCGGTGCGGCTGCTATCGAACAACCCCGACAAGATCGCGGCGCTCGAGGCAGCCGGTATTCACGTGGTGGAGCGCGTGCCCATCATCGTGGACCCAACGGAGACCACGGCGTTCTACATGCAGACCAAGAAAGAGAAGCTCGGCCATTTGCTCTAACTGTTCACCGCATCCGGCTTCGCGAGCGTACCAGCGCCGTTTGCGCACAGATGCCGCATCGCGCGTGCTACCAGGCGTAGCTCACACCCGCAAAGGCGTTCAACCCCGGCATATCGATTCCAGAACCATGATGCCGGTAGTTGGCGTCGAACAGATTCTGCGCGCCCAGATTGAGTTGGATGCGTTCCGTTAACGGGATTCCGCCCAGAACATCGAAAGCAAACCACCCCGCGGTACTCCCATACAGCGGAACGCGAACGCCATCGTTCAACACGGCCACGCCCTCGATCACCGCTCCCAGCGGCAGCACACGGTCTTGAATCTGGCGGAGGGTCTCGCCCGATGGCTGAAAGACGTCGTCCGCGGTGCCGGATACTCCGTCCCCGCCTGCGCTGATGAGCGGCTCATTGCGGCTGCCGCGGAAGAAGTCGGCGATATCGCTGCGGCGGCGGGAAGCACCGATCCGCTCATCGTCAATATCACCGCCGCTTAGGCGGCGTTGCGCGCCCGCGAATCGGCCCACCAACCGCACCCAGGGGCGTCTCCCGGAGGGTGTGTAAAGTAACGCGAGGCGGCCCTGCTGGGGTGGCAACCGCCGGATATACCGGTTCGGATCAAGGTCGCGCCCGACGATATAGGAATAATTTCCATCGAGACGCCAGCGGACGCCCAGTTCCAGGCTCATCAGGGCATCGACGCCGTAATAGCAGGACTTGCCATCGTTCACGAAAGCCTTGACGGATCGTGGATCAAAGTGTGTCGAAACGGTCACAACTCCCTGAGCGGCTTGGGCCGTCGTGGGGGCATTAGCCGATACCGGGATGCCGGCGAGCGATTCCGGAACGCCGGCAACCGGGAAGAGCAACGTCCGGCGGACAATGGGGTCGTTCAGGGCGGAGAGGTAGCCCTGGATCCGTCCGTTCCAACGGCCCGAGCCCAGTTGCAAGCCCGCCTCGTAGTTCAGCAGATTCTCCGCGCGGAGCGTTTCCGCGCGCCGCCCCAGGGAGAGCGCTCCCTCGCCCGCGCTGCTGCCCAGCAGGGCGCCGGCCGCCTGCGAAATGGGGATCTCATAGCCAAGGTCGTTTAACCCAAGCGCACCGAGGTCATTCATATTCGGCGCCCGAAAGCCTCTCCCTGTTTGGAAGTAAACGGCCATCTGTCTTTGGATCTTCCAGCTCAAACTCGCATTCCAGGTGAAGTCCTGGAAAGTCTCTGAAGAATCGGCCACGCCGAAGTCCACGCCGCCCGGCCCGACATTTCGATTGGCGAACGTCCCCGCGTTGACATTCGTGTAGCGCACGCCGGCCTGGAGTGAGAGCCGGTCGCGAATGAGATCAATCCGATCCTGAAAGAACAGACCGGCTGTGCGATACTCCGAACCGTTCGGATAGAGCGCGCGGGCCGGAACGCGGCCGCCGTTCACCGGATTCAGCAAGTCGCGCGTGGCATCGATTTCCTCCGAATAGATCTCACCGCCAAAGACGATGCTTTGGCGATCTCCCCAATGGGTGGTGGCTTGGCCGGAATATCCGTAGACTCGCACCTCCGAGTAATCCTCGGTAATGGTGTTTGAACTGCGGAGAGCCTGTGTTCGAGTGCCATCCTGCTGCCGGTTCAACGAGAAGGTTCCCGTGACGGAATCGAGCCGGCCGAGCGCGCGCTTCTCGAAACGGCCATAGAGGAAGTCCAGTGTTTGCGGAGAGAAATCGGCCAGCATGCGGCCCCGGCCGCCGAGCAGGTCTTTGTATCCCCGCATATTCTCCATATCGGAGCGCTGATACCACGCGGAAAGGTTCGCCGTCTCGCTCAGGCGGAGCGCATATCGGGCATGGATGCCGGATTGCGAGAAGCCGGTATCCTGCTGGCGATCGCCGAGAAGGTCCCGGATCTGATGATTGTCGAGCCCGAAGAAGCGGCGGTATACGTTACGGGAATCCACTCCTGCACCGGCGCGCAAATCGTTCAGCTTGCGCCCCGCGGCCCCCGCCAGCAGCGATTGCCTGGGATTGGCCACGCTCACCTGTCCGTTGAGAACGCCAGAGACATCCGCGCTGGCCGCCATCGCCGAAACGCCGCCGTGCCACTCCCACCCTGCTCCGTGGCCGAAGCGGGCGCGCCGCGTGAGAACGTTGATGGCGCCGCCGAGCGAGTCGCTGCCATACTGCACACCCGACGGCCCAAGCATCGCTTCTATCGTCTCCGCCTGGCTCGGCTCCACGAAAGCCAGATACTGATTGGGGCCGGAGCGGAAGGTGGAATTGTTAAAGCGGATGCCGTCCACCAGATTCAACACCTGATATCCGGTTAGGCCGCGGAGGAACGGGGACACCTGTCCATAGCTGGTCTGCTGCGCGAGCACGCCGGGTTGCCCGTCGAGCGCGTTGCCGATGGTGGGAAGCGGACCGGTAAGCCCGGAGTGGAGTTCGACCACGGAGACCACGCTCGCGGAAGCCGCCACATCAAGGGCCTCGCCACGCTCCGCCGTCACGGTGACACTCTGCGGGAGCGGCGCTACGGAAAGTGTGATTCGCAACGGAGCCGGAGCGTCGCGTTCCCCGGCTTCCAGCACGCGTTCGTACGAGGCGAAGCCCTGGGCGCTCACCGCGAGCACGATGGAACCCGCACCCGATAGTGCGGGGATCGCGAATGCTCCCGAATCGCCGCTCCGGGTTTCTCCGAGCACCGTGCCCTGCGGACTGATCCAGCGGATGCCGGCATTGGGAATCGGTTGCCCCTTGGCATCCCTCAGCACGCCCTCAAGAATTCCCGATTGCGCGGCCGTTTGCGCCGCAATTCCCGTTGCCAGCAGGAAGACGGCCGCCCAATACAGGTTGCGCGGGAGGAATGAGCGGCACCGCAGATTCCAATCGGAGGATCGCATTCCAATATCTCCTAAGACGACGCTCATCAAGTCACTCCCGTTGAGCCATCCCGCGGGGAGAAATCCCCCCTCCGGCATAAGCTCCAGCATAGCCAACAAGCCGGCGAAAGAGTGACTTGGTGAGAGATAAGAACAGAGATTACCGGCGCGTGGCGTGCAGCGCGAGGCAAAAGAGCGAGCCTTGCTCCAGCGCTGCATCCGCTGCCCGATGCGCGGCCGCCTTGGAAGCCCTGTTTGCGGAATCGGCGCTGCCGGCCGTTCCATCGTTCGCCGGAGAATCGCAGACGTCCGGGTCGGCCTGCGGCTTCGCGGAAGCGTTACCGGTCTCGGTGTGCGCTGCCTTTTCCTCCAGCTCCCGCGAATTCACCGCATGAAAGAGTGGGAATCTCTCGAAGCTCCACTCGGACCCCGCGTGAAACTTGACGATCACGGCAAAACCCGTCTCGTTGCCGCGGCATTCGGATACCGTCGCGCTCAGTTCGAGCAGCGCAGGTTGGGCGGCGGCGGTTAGAATGCGTGCAGCGGGTTCGTCTGGGTCGCCGGCAGGCAGCAGTCGCACGCCGATGCCGCACGGAAGGGGTTCCTCCGTATCGAGGGCCGCGCCCTCTCGCCAGATCTCTTCGAGATTCGCCGCCAGCGCGCGTTCCGCGCCCGTGGTATCGGCCCAAAAGACCGTAACCAACTCCGAGCACAGCCAGTGGTCGCCGGGAACGGGGTTTCTCCGCGGCATCGCCGGAACGTCATCGGCGGCCGCCTGCCCCGCGGGCGGCTCCGGTTCCAGTTTTCCGGGGAACGAAGGATTTGGGAGATCAACCATGGCAATCTTAATATCGGCTTCAGTCTATTATCGGCCCGCCACGAAGAGCCTTTAGTCCCGTTCCGGTGTCGCTCCCGGGCGAACGCGCATCAACCGGCAACCTCCCCCGCATTCGCCGCGTCCGATGGCGGCTCTCCAACCAGAGTAACGCCGATCTCATCGAGCGCTTGCAGAAATTCCCGCTTCTCGAGCAGCAGCGTTCGTCCGCTATCCACCGCAATGGCCGCGGTGCGGGTTTCCTTGAGCACGGGGATGGAAGCCATGCCCAGAACGGGAACGTCAAACAGCAGGTGACGCCGCCGCCGGGATCCCTTCACGAGGCAGATTGCGCGACCCTCCACGAGGCTCGCGGCGCGGCGCAGCATAGCATCCGTGCCCTCCATGGCTTCGAGCGCGACGCACGCCCGTTCGCAGATGGCGACGCTCTGGCCCACGTCCACTTGAGAAAGCGCCGCGGCGATGCGGCGGCCATAGTCGAGATCGGCGCGTTCTTCCCTGGTTGGCTTCCGGCGTGTCTGCACGCCCTCACCTGCCAGCATCGTCTTGAGGAGCAGCGTCGAATCCACCAATTGAATCCCCTCGGCTTCCAGCGCCCGGATGACGCCGCCGATCAGGGAATCCGTGTTCTGGCTGGCGAGCGACGCCAGCACCTTCACCAGTTTCCAATCCGGACGAATTCTGGAAAAGATCTGCCCGTGTTTCACCTGCCCGGCCATCATCAGTTGGGTGATGCCTTCCTGGCGGCACAGTTCAATCAGCTTGCCGAGTTGTCCAAGCGAAATCCAATGCGTGCTGACGGCAAACTCTTCGATCCGCTCGGACGCCTCTTCGCGAATCCCAAAGGCCACGGCCTCATCGCCGGCCTGCCGGGCCGCCTGTAACGCAAGTAAGGGAAACTGGCCGTTGCCGGCAATCAATCCGAAGCGCATGGGATGAGCAAAGCGTCGTACGCTCAGATTAAGTGTACGCT
Organism: Bryobacterales bacterium; assembly: GCA_020847315.1. Taxonomy (GTDB): domain Bacteria; phylum Acidobacteriota; class Terriglobia; order Bryobacterales; family Bryobacteraceae; genus JACTMJ01. The sequence goes on from JADLCF010000086.1 coordinate 13,383, forward strand.
GCCAGGCGCATATTCCAGGAGAAGGATGGCGCGGCGGGCCGCGTATTCGAGGTGGAGATCGGCCATTTGCCGCTACGACACGTCTAGGAGAAAGAGGCCATTGCCGCGCGGTTCAGGACCGCGCGGCCGCACGTCATAATCCGGCGCCGTTTCAAACAAATCATTTTTGCGAGCTTTTGGTTTTATGATATAAGGTGCGAGTTTATTTTTTGAGATCGTCTCTGCACGGATACTGCGGCAAGCTGGAAATCCAGCCCCGATGGAAAACACGGTCCGAAATGGAATAGGGAGGTAAGGGTTGATAGCTACCGCGGTTCTCGCGTTCTTTTTGCAGGCCGCCCAGCAGGCGGCGCAGGTAGCCTCGGAGAATCTGCCTCCACCCGAGGAATTGGCGGACCTGCCACAGAAGGGGCTCCTGGAACTGGTGATGCAAGCCAGCCCGTTGGCGCTCACCATCGATGTGATTCTGGTGGCGTTTTCCATTTTTTCCTGGACGATTGTGTTCGCCAAATGGAAGGAAATGCGGGCGGTTCAAGGCGCGAACGATCGTTTCCTGCGGGCATTCCGTAAATCACCGGGCCTTGAAGCGGTGGCCATGGCCGCCGAACAGTTCCGCCCCGCACCCGTCGTAACGGTGTTTGAGTTCGGCTACGACGAAGTAGCGCGGCAGGCCCGGGCCAAGGGCGTCCTGATCAACAGGGGCTCCGTGGAACGCAGCCTGATGCTCGGCATCAATGCGGAGACATCCCGGCTGGAAACGAATCTGAGCTGGCTGGCGACGACCGCCTCCGTGTGCCCCTTTATTGGGTTGTTCGGCACCGTTTGGGGCATCATCGGCGCGTTTCAAGGTCTGGCGACGGCGGGCAGCGCCAGTTTGCGCTATGTCGCCCCCGGCATTTCCGAGGCCCTGGTGGCAACGGCGCTCGGCCTGGGCGCGGCCATCCCGGCGGCGGTGGCGTATAACCATTTCGGCGCGCAAGTGCAGAAGGTGGGAGCGCGGCTGGACGACTTCGCGCTGGAGTTCATGAATCTGGTGGAACGCACCTTCGAGGGTTAAGCATGGGAATCACGGCGGGAAGCAATGGGAACGGGGGCGGCAGCGGTGGCGGCTTCGGCAACAGCCCCTTCAGACGCCGCCGAATGAATGGAGCTATCTCGGAGATGAACGTCGTCCCCTTGGTGGACGTCGTGCTCGTGCTGCTGATCATCTTCATGCTGACCGCCCATGTGATGGAATTCGGCCTGGAAGTGGAAGTGCCCCGCGTGCGCACCGTGCGCAACACGTCGGAGGAACTCCCGGTTGTGACCCTCACCAAGGAGGGAGAAGTCTATCTGAGTGAAAAGCCGGTAAACATCAACCAACTGGCGGCCGCCATTAAGGCAAAGTATCCCGGCCAGCA
>JADLCF010000087.1 GCA_020847315.1 Bryobacterales bacterium
AATCGGCGGGGCTCGATATCGCCAAGCGGCTGGGCGTGCCGGAACCGATTCTGGAGACGGCGCGCGCAACGATGACGCGCAAGGAGGAAGACCTCGGCAAGCTGATCGCGACGCTGAACGAACGCCTCGAAGCCGTGGCGGCGCAGGAGGTGGAGGTCCGCGGCAAGCTGGCGGACTTGAAGCGGCGCGACGAGCAGCTTGCTTCGGCATGGAAGCGCACGGAGGCCGACAAGATCCGGGAACTCGAAGTGCGCTATGAATCCGTTCTCACGCGCTTTGAGAAGGAGGGCCGCGAGCTTCTCGACAAGATGGCCGATGGCGCGGATTCAAAGCGTTCCATGCACAACGCGCAGGTGAGCCTTTCGAGAACCAAGCGCGAAGCGCGCGAAGACCTGGAGAGGATGGTGGCGCAGGTGAAGGGCGGCCAGCAGCCTCCGCCGCCCGTGGACGATCTCAAGCTGGAACCGGGGATGCGGCTCAAGCTGCGCGACATCCGAGAGCCCGCAGTGCTCTTGCGCATGATCGACGCAGACGCGATCGAAGTCGAGATCGGCTTCATGAAGCTGCAACTGCCGCGCGCCGACATCAAGGAGGTGCTGGGCAAGACTCAACCCACTGGGCGGGTGACACTGCCAAAGAACGTGAGCTTCACCGCAGGCCCCAGTTCCCACATTCTCCAACGCGAAGTGAATATCATCGGCAAGAGAGAAGAGGATGCCCTCGAAGAGACGGAGCGTTTTCTCGACCAGGCGATGCTCGCCCAGGTGCATCTGGTGCGCATTGTCCACGGGCACGGAAAAGGCATTCTGCGCCGCGCTATCCAGAAGATGCTGAGCCATCATCCCAACGTGGCGAAGTTTTACCCGGCGAGCCCCGGCGAAGGGGGAACCGGGGCAACCATCGCGGAGTTGAAGGAAGATTGAAACTCACGCCGGCCTGGGGCGCGATTGCCCCTGGCGGCTGGAAGTTTTCAGATCGGTTTCCCACCCGGACGCGGTATTCTGGGTCAGGTCCCCAAGAAGGAGCTTCTATGCGAATCGTGATTGCGCTGCTTGTATTGTCCGGCCTCGCGCTGGCCCAGAATCCTGATATGAAGACCGTGAGCGGAAGCACCGCCGGCCTCTATCAGATGGCCATCGGGAATGTGATCAAGGCTGCCGAGGCGATGCCGGAAGCGGACTTCAGCTTCAAGCCCGTGGCTACGGTGAGGAGCTTCGGCGAGATTGCCGGGCATGTGGCCGACGCCCAGTATGTTTTCTGCGGCGCCGCGAAAGGCGAACAGAAGGCAGGCCCCGGCGCCGAAAAGATGAAGTCCAAAGCGGAAATCGTGGCCGCGCTCAAGAGCGCCAAGAGCTACTGTGACACCGCGTACGGGATGCTCACCGACGCGAATGCCGGAGATGCCATGAAGTTCATGCGCGGCGAACGCGCGCGGATTGGCGTGCTCGAGTTCAATACGATACACACGTATGAGCACTACGGCAATCTCGTGACCTACATGAGGATCAAAGGCCTCGTGCCGCCGTCCAGCCAGAGATAGGCCGCCGCGCGGCATGCTGTGGCGGGCCGCGCCGCTCACGCCCTCGGTGGCAAGGGGCGCGTCAGGAGCCCCACGAGCAACGCCACTCGATCCGGCATGCGGTGGATTTCGATGTGCTCGTGAGCGGCATGGGCGCCATCGCCTACCGCTCCGATGCCATCGAGCACGGGCACGCCCAGCGCCGCGACAAAGTTGCCGTCCGAAGCGCCTCCAGTGCTCGCTTCCTGGAGGTCTATGCCCAATTCAGCGGCGATCTTTCGGGCATGGGCGAAGTATCGATTGACACCCGCTGTGCGTTCGAGCGCGGGGCGGTTGAGCTTGGCCTCGACGTGAATCGAGCAGCGCTTGTCCACAGTCTTGAGCCGCTCCAACTTTCTCACGAGAGCTTCGCCGTCGCGCGTTTTCCAGAACCGCAAATCGCCGCGCAACTCAGCCTCCGCCGCCACGACGTTCGCTTTCGTGCCGCCGCGAAGCACGCCGGGGTTCACCGTGACGCCTTTCGGCAGTTGCGTGAATCCGGCGATGGTTTGCACCTGGCGAGCCATCTCCACGACGGCGCTAGCGCCCGCCTCAAAATCGATTCCGGAGTGCGACGGGCGGCCCTGCACGTGGAGACGGAACAGCCCCGTGCCCTTGCGCGCGGTCTTCAGCTTTCCTTCCACGCCCATGGCCGGCTCGAGCACCAGCGCGACATCCGCGCCACGTGCCGATTCCTCCGTGAGCGGGCGGGAGTTGAGGCTGCCCACCTCCTCATCCGCTACAAGCAGAAGAGAGATGCGCGCTGCGGGTTTGAGCCCTAATTCGCGGATCGCTTCCATCGCCATCAGGAAGAACGAGACCCCGCCCTTCATGTCGAAGACGCCCGGCCCGTACAAGCGTCCCTCCGCCTCCCGAAATGGCATCGTGCGCAAGGCGCCTACCGGCCAGACCGTGTCGAGGTGGCCTAATGCCAGCACGCGGCGGTCCGCCGGCGCGCCCTTGAGTTTGAAATCGCATCGCAGGTGTTTGCCGTACGGTTTGCCGGGGAATAGCTTCACCCGGCCGTGAGGCGAGACGCGCTCCGCAACCCACTCGGCCATGCGCGTAACGGCTGCTGCGTCGTCGCTCGGGGATTCCAACTCCACCATCTCCCGCAGCATTCGCTTCCACGCTTCCTGCCTGGACCGCAGGTACGAAAGGACTTCCATCATCGGTTGCTATAATACCGGAGTTGCCCATGCCCACTCTCGATAACAACGAAATCCGCAAGATCCTTCCCCACCGCTACCCGTTTCTCCTGGTGGATAAGGTCCTCGACTATGACGATACGCGGATCGTCGGCTTGAAGAATGTGACGGTGAATGAGCCGCAGTTCATGGGCCATTTCCCGGAGATCCCGGTGATGCCGGGCGTCCTGATCACCGAAGCAATGGCGCAGGTGGCGGGGATCCTGGTGCTGATGACCATCCCGGACCGCGAGTCGAAGCTCGTGCTGCTGGCCTCGATCGAGGAAGCCAAATTCCGCAAGCCGGTCGTTCCGGGGGACCAGTTGATCATCGAGATGACAGTAGTTAAGCGGAAGACCTTCGTGGCGAAGATGAAGGGTACCGCGTCCGTCGACGGCGTGGTGGTGGCGGAGGCCACCGTGATGTGCTCGCTGCAGGATAAGGCCGCCCAAGTCCCGGACGCCTAGAGAGAGGGCCGCATGCCCATACACCCCACCGCGCTGGTGGATGCCGGCGCCCGCATTGCCGAAACCGCGGAGATTGGACCGTATTGCGTCATCGGCGCCGATGTTGAGATCGGCGCGGGCACGCGGCTGATGGCGAACCTCTACATTGAAGGGCCCACCTGGATTGGGGAGGATAACGTCTTCTATCCGTACTCCACGGTGGGCGTGGCGTCGCAGGATCTGAAGTACAAAGGCGAGCGCGCGGAGACAAGGATCGGCTCGCGCAACCGCATCCGGGAGTTCGTCACCATTCATCGCGGCACGGAAGGGGGCGGCGCGCTCACCCGCATCGGCGACGACAACCTGTTAATGGCATATACGCACGTGGCGCACGACGTACAGTTGGGCGATCATTGCGTGCTGGCAAATGGCGTCACGCTGGCGGGCCACGTAACAATTGGCGACCATGCGGTGATCGGCGCTTTTACGGGTGTGCATCAGTTCTGCCGCATCGGCCGGCATGCGATGATCGGCGGTTATAGCGTCGTGACGCAGGACGTGCTTCCCTTCTCCACTACCGTGAGCGAGCGCGTCATCAGGATCTTCGGTGCGAACCGCAACGGACTGGAGCGGCGAGGCTTCACGCCCGATGCAATCGAACCGCTGCAGAATCTCTTCCGCATCCTCACGCGCTCAAAGCTCAATACGTCGCAAGCGATCGAGCGTATCCGCGAGCAGGTCCCTCTAACGAAGGAAGTGGAAGAAGTGCTCACGTTCATCTCCGAATCGCAACGAGGAATCGTGAAGTGACGCCGGTTCCGCGGGATCGCGCGCGAGGTGGATCTTCAAATATGCAGGAAACTCCTTCGTATAATCGCTCTTGAGATGCTGGTCGAGTTGCTAGTGGAGAATTTTGCCGTGGCGGAGAAGCTGCGCCTGCGTTTTCACGCGGGGCTGAATCTGCTCACGGGCGAGACCGGCAGCGGAAAATCGATTCTCGTGGATGCGCTCGGGCTGCTTCTCGGCGGCCGCGCGGCCACGGAGATGGTGCGCGCGGGAACGGAGCGGGCGCGCATTTCCGGGCTCTTCGATGTCCCACGCCATCCGCGGTTGCTCGCTCTGCTTGAAGCAGCGGGAATCGAGTGGGCCGACGACGACTTGCTCGTGGAGCGCGAGATCGGCGCTAACGGAAAATCCCGCGCGTTTGTCGCCAACCGCCCGGTGACGGTGAGCCTGCTGCGGGAGTTGGCCCCGTTCCTCGGCGATATTCACGGGCAGAACGACCAGCAGCAGCTCTTTGATCCAGAGGCGCAATTGGCGATCATCGATGACTACTCCGGGCACCCCGGCTTGCTCTCCGAAACACACGCGGCCTGGACGCACCTTCTCGCGCTGCGACGGGAACTCGAGGAGCTTGACCGCAATGAACGCGAAAAACTGCGGCTTGCCGATCTCTGGCGGATGCAGTCGCAAGAGATCGAATCCGTCAAACCCCTTCCGGGTGAGGACGAGGACCTGGAGCGGGAGAGCCGACGGCTGAAGAACGTCACCCGGCTCGCCGAATTGGGCAATGACGCCTATGCCCTGCTCTACGACTCACAGGATGCCGCCACCGCCAGGGTCCGGCAGGCGCTTCGGCGTCTGGAGGATCTCGCGCGCATCGACGCTTCGCTTCTGGCCGCCGTCGAGACCTTACAGCCGGCGCTCATCGCCATCGAAGAGGTAAGCTACACGCTGCGCGATTATGTAGCGGATCTGGAAGCCAACCCTTCGCGCCTGGATGAAGTGGAATCCCGCTTGGTCTCGATGGAGAAGCTGAAGCGCAAGTACGGCGCCGGTATCGAAGAGATTCTCGGTTTTCTGGAAGAGACGAAACAGAAGCTGCACGCACTCGACAATGCCGCCGAGCACCGGGCCGCCCTGCGTGACGGGATCGCCACTGCGGAAGGAGAATACCGCAAGCACGCTGGGCAGCTCAGCAATTCCCGGCGCTTCGCGGCCGCGCGGCTTGCGAAAGAGGTGGAAGCGCAGCTTGCCGATCTGGCGATGAGCCGCGCCGTCTTCCAACCGGAGTTGCTGCCCGCGCCTGATGGCCCGCATGGCCAGGACACAATGCGCTTTCTTGTCTCCGCGAATCTGGGCGAAGATCCTAAACCCCTCGACAAAATCGCATCCGGTGGGGAAATCTCCCGCATTGCTCTGGCGCTGAAGACCTGCCTCTCGAGCCTCACCGAACAGCGCACTCTTGGCCCGGATGCCGCCGGCGCGCCTCGGACGCTGGTCTTCGACGAAGTGGATGCGGGCATCGGCGGACGCGCCGCCGAAAGTGTCGGGCGGAAGCTGAAGCAGCTTGCGCGGTCAAACCAGGTGCTCTGCGTAACGCACTTGCCGCAAATCGCCAGCTTCGCCGATTACCATTATTCCGTGGAAAAGATGGAGATCGAGGGTCGCACCGTTTCGAGGATCGAGCAGCTTGATGCAGCCGCGCGCGCCGCGGAAGTCGGCCGGATGCTTTCGGGCGAGCACCTGACCAAGGAAGCTCTCAAGAACGCCGAACAGCTCATCCGCATAAATAGTGGGCGCTGAAGCGCGGATTTTCCTTTCTTCATCCGGCAACTTGGTGTCTAATATGGCCATGCTCAGGGCGCCGGGGATCGCTTTCCTCTTGCTGTCGCTCGCCATGCCTGCCTTCACGGGCTCTCGCCTGTTCGGCGCGCAGGTCGGCGAAACTCCGTTTACCCTACCGGATTGGGTTTCCGCGGAGCCGGATCTCTCCTACGGCGCAGCCGCCGAACAAAAGGCGGATGTTTACAAGCCCACGCGAGGGACTGAAGGGAAACGGCCCGGATTGCTGCTGATCCACGGCGGAGGCTGGAAAGACGGTTCCCGCAAGTCGGTCGTGCGAGTCTATGCGATTCCCTTTCTGCGGGAAGGCTTTGTGGTGGCCTCAATCGACTACCGCCTCTCCGGAACGGCAAAGGCGCCGGCGGCGGTGACAGACGCATTGGAAGCCTTGAAGTGGTTCAAGAACGAGGCCCGGCGATGGAATGTGGATACGAAACGCATCGTGGTGATGGGCGGGTCCGCGGGCGGACACCTGGCGCTCATGGCCGCGTTCGCGACGAAGTCCGCGAAACTCGGCCCCACAAGCGATGTGGCAGCGGTAGTGAATGTATTTGGGCCATCGGACCTCGGAGAACTGCTGAGCGGCCCCCACCGGCAGCCTGTGGCCGAGGAATGGATTCCCGATGGGCCGCAAAGGCGGGAGATTGCGCGGGCGGTCTCCCCGATCATTTACGTACGCAAGGGCTTGCCGCCTGTGAAATCCATTCACGGCACGGACGATCCAACCGTCCCCTACGCGCAAACCGTGAAGTTGACGCGGGAGCTACGCGCACGTGGCGTGGATGCGGAACTCATCAGCATTCCCGGCGGAAAACACGGCTTCGACGACCGAACCTGGAACGAGGTGATCTACCCGCAGGTGTTCGAATTCCTGAGGCGGGTGGGCGTTCTGCGCGGAAGTTGACGGTGCGCGGCGTCGAAGCGGAGTATCGTCGAAGGCGCATTCATTCCATGGTTTTTCGCGTCCGATTCATGGTTCACTGATATCCTCAAGAAGTGATTCAGAATGCCATCGTTCCCGTCGCTGGGCTGGGGACCCGCTTGCTCCCGGCCACCAAGAGCCAGCCGAAGGAAATGCTTCCCGTCGCGCGGAAACCCATCGTGCAATATGTGGCGGAAGAGTTGGTGAATAACGGCCTGAAGCAGATCCTCTTTGTGACGGGCCGGGGAAAATCCTCGATCGAGAACCATTTCGATCATGACCCTGAACTAAGCCGGATTCTCCAGCAGACCAACAAACAGGAACTGCTCGACGCGCTCGATTTCAGCGAGCTCAAAGCCAACTACTTCTACACCCGTCAGCCCTTCCAGAAGGGCCTTGGCGACGCGATTCTGTGCGGAGAATCGTTCGCCGGACAAGGCCCCTTCGTCGTCGCACTGGGCGATTCGATCATCGGTCTGCACGGGCAGGCAAAGCTGATCTCGCAAATGGTGGATCTCTTCGAGACGAACCACGCGAGCGCGGTGGTGGCGGTGGAAGAGGTGCCGCGCGAGGAAGTGAAAAACTACGGAATCGTGGAACCAGCGAGCATCGATGGCGACGTGATCCGCGTGGCCAACCTGATTGAGAAGCCCGATGTGGACGCCGCGCCCAGCAACTTCGCCATCGCAGCGCGATATGTGTTCAGTCCGCTGATCTTCGATCTCATCAAGCAGGTGAAGCCCGACAAACGCGGAGAGATTCAGCTCACGAACGCGATCCAGACGATGTGCGAGGAAGGCCGCCGCGTGCTGGCTGTGAAACTTCCGGAGAACCAGCGCCGTTATGACATCGGCAACTTCCCCAGCTATTTCGAGAGCTTTGTCGAGTTCGCTCTCGCCGACCCCGATTACGGCGCGGAGTTTCGGGAAACGTTGAAGCGGCTGCTGGCGCAGTAGCGCGGGTTCGCCCGCCACGGCCCATCGCGCGGCGGGCGCCGAACCAGCTCTTATGCCGCAAGGGGCTTCTGGTACTGTTCCAGCCCCTGATATTCAAGTTCCGTCCGGATTGCCAAACTCAGATACTGGTTCCCTTCCCGCACCATGAGGTCGAGCGAGAGCATCTGATCGAGAAAGGTTTGGACGCTCTCCTCATTGGCCTCGATCGTCCGTCCGGTGAGGCGTGAAGCCTGTTCCAGAATTTGTTTGTGGCTGCGGATCTCGTCGCAGAAATCATACAGTTCCCGCTGGAGCCCGCTGAATGGGTAAAGCCGGTGCGCGTGCGCCGGGCGCGTATCCACCACCATCAGTTCCGGGTCAACGCCATACTTCTTCACCAGGTCTCCGCCCCGGTTGCTCTTCCAGATTCGGATGGGCTCCTCGAGGTTCTTCATCACGGCCTGCACGTTGCGGCCATCCCGATGCTTGTACTCGAAGAAGTAGGCAAGGTTCGCCACCGCTTCCGGCGGGACGGGATAGAGGAATGCGTAAAGCGAGAAGGGCTTCACCTCCACCAGGCCGAACGCTTCGGCGTCGTTGAAATTCGGGCTGAACCGGTCCAGCCGGATAGGGCTCACCGCCCCCGGCGGCCGTAGATGATAGAGCGCCGGAATGGTAGCCGCGAGTTCATCGTAATGCTGTTGGGTCTCGCCGGGGAATCCGAAAAGCAGATTCCAGGCCGCCTCCACCTTGTGTTCCCGGCAACTCTTAAGAAGCTGGATGTTTTGGATCGCGGTAACCCCCTTCTTCATCAGCTTGAGCACCGGGGTGCTGAGGCTCTCCACGCCCGGCTGCACGGCCCACACGCCAGCCTCCTTAAGCAATTTCACCTGTTCCGGACGCAGGTTTGACTTGATCTCATAGAACAGGTTGTAGCCCGCATTCTTTTCTTTCAAGGTGGGCAGAAAATCCCGGAAGTAGTCATGGGAAATGATATTGTCCACCGCGGAGAAATTCTTCAGGTTGTAGCGCTCGCTCTGCCGTTCCAGTTCCGCGATGGTCCGCGCCGCGCTCTTGCAGCGGAACTTCATCGTGTCGCCATTGAGACCGCAGAAGGTGCAATGGGATTTCGCGCCCCACCAACAACCCCTCGCGCTCTCGATGAGCAGGGTCGGGTTGATTCGATCCTTCAGTCTGCTGGCGGTGATGGCGGCGAAATACTCTGAGTAATCCGGGTCCGGCAGCGCATCCATGTCGTGCACGCGGTCTTGCGGCCCGGCCACGCGCGGCGCCCCATCCTGACGGTAGATCAATCCGCGCACATCGTCCACGCTCGCTCCCATTGCCCGCCGCCGCAGGAACTCGGGAAAGCTGTAGTCGGATTCCCCGCTGAAAATGGCATCAATCCACGGGAACTGGCGCATCAACTCCATCCCCATCACACCCTCGCAATTGGCGCCGCCCATGATCGTGAGCTTCTCCGGAAATCGGTCTTTGATGCGGCGGGCGAGAGCGAGGGACGCGAGCGTCTGCTGGAATGTGGAGGTAAAGCCGATCACGTCGTAGCCGTCGATGGCGAAGCGATCGATGCACTCATCGAGAAATGAAGCCACAAGCTCCCGGGCTTCGAGCAGCGATTCGAAGTTGGTGGGCGAACCCGCGTTCGCCTTCACGGTCGCCAGGTAGGTGGCGGTATCGATCTGGCCGCGGAAGAGATCCTGCGCGAACAGCCAGTCCCCGGCAAAGAGCGCGTGGCTCAAGTCCGTATCGATCACGAGATAGCGATCGAGCCCGATGATCTCGGCAAAACGCAGATTGCCATGCCCTGTATGGCACTCAAACCCCTCCTGCTCCGCCCGCGCCTTCAGCAGAGAAATCCCGATTGACGGACGGGAAACGGAAACGAACGGCATTGTCAATAGCAACACGCGTGGATTGCGATTCATTGCATCAGCCCCAGTTGGATGAGTTGTGGTGATTGTTCACGGAGATGCACGAGTGTTCCCAGCAACTCGCGATCCCGTTCGGCATGCAAATCGGTCCCGGAGGTAAGTTGTTTCGCCAACCGGTCCGGCTGGATGGAGAAGCGGTTGTGGCCACAGCCATTGCACAGCGGCCGTTCGTCGAGGCGCCCCTCATCGCTGAGGGCGCGGATGGAGCGATACTGCGCTCCTTCCCACACTTCGCGAATCGTCGCTTCGCGCACGTTCCCCATCACGTTGTCGCGGCGCCAATCCATGCAGCAGGTAACTACGTCGCCGTTCCACAGCACGGCAAGCGTTGTGTAGAGCGACAGGCAAGCCGTCATCTGCCAGTTGTGCAACTGGCTGCGATTTGCCGGCTCCGCGAACGGAAGCATGTCCGCGAACTCCGCCACATTGATATTCCCCGCGCGGTCATTGAGCGGATTCAAGTAGAACTCCACACCGCGGCTGCTCCAGTAGTCGCGCATGAGCGCCACTTCGTCCCGGTTGCGCTTCATCAGGATCGCGGTTACCACCAGGCGCGTTCGGGAACCCCGCCGCCGCAGGCAATCCCGAAGGGTGTTCACATTGCGCAGCACCGTGTAGCCGTCGATCTTCATCGTGTCCTGGTAGGTATCGCCCGTGAGGCCGTTCGAGCTGATATGAATCGTGTGCAACCGGAGTTCGGCAAGGCCCTCCGCGATGTCTTTGCGGAGGAGCGCCCCGTTCGTCGTGATGCACACCTGCGCGTGCGGATTCTTGCGCGCCATGTACTCCGTGCGGGCCACGATTTGCTTATCCATCAGCGGATCGTTGTTCAGGAACGGCTGCAGCAACTGCACCGGATACTGGCTCACCTCGTCGATCAGCCGGCGGTAGAGCGATTCCTCCATCACGCCCTGCGGCTCGGTCTGCGAGACCACCGGGTGCGGGCAGAAGCCGCACTTCGCATTGCACCGCGAAGTGGTTTCGATCTGAATACCCACCGGAAATGGAGTTACGCGCATCCTTTGCTGCTCCCGGTTAGTTCTGCACGTAGGTACAGTCATTGCACAAAGAGAGTTCCGCCACGCGCCCCTGCTCATGAAGGCGGCGGTAGCGTTGATACGGTTCTCCCTGCCAGATTTCCCGAATGCTTTGGCGGCTCACATTCCCCAGCACCACCTTGCGCCGCCAATCCATGCAGCAAAGAAGCGCATCGCCGTTGTAGCCGATGTACATCTTCCGGTAAAGCAGATCGCACAGCCGCACCGGTTTCGGAGCCACCGTCTTATAGTTCAGCTCGACGAAATTCCTGACGTTGCCCGCGCGGTTCACGAGCGGGGAGGAGCCCGATTGCACGCCCCGGCTCTGCCAATAGCGGATGTTCTCTTCAATCTCTCCCCGCATCGGTTCCGTCTCGATCATGTTGGTGAAGACGCGCAGCGAGTCCGGCTTCACATCCAGCAGGTAATCGATATTGCGCTTCACGACGTCGAACTTCAGCCCCATGATGTGCTCGTAGGTTTCCTTGGTCGCGCCATTGAAGCTGAACCAGATGCCGTCGAGGCCGGTCTTCACCAGTTGGTCTGTCACCTTCGGGAAAAGGAGCGAACCGTTGGTCGTAACCGTGAGCATGATGCGCGGGAGGCGCTCTTTCGTTCGAGCGAGAATCTCGCACATCCGCGTGTCCGTAAACGGTTCGTTATTGAGGAACGGCTCAATCCGCCACAGATGGTGCTGCCCCTCGCATTGCCTCAGGATGTCGTCATACATCTCGATCGACATTCGTCCCTGCGGCAGTTCCTTTGAAACCTCGGGGTAAGGACACATGATGCACGTAGCGTTACATGCGGTGTTGGTTTCCACCTGGATCTCGGCGGGAAAGTCGAGTTCCTCGGTGACGTGCCTTCGAACCACCACAGGAGCGAAGCTCTTGGGTAGGGGCGCGCAAACTTCCTCGAGCAGCTCATGCCACTGATCAATGACGTGCTGCGCGCTGTAGTTGCGGAAAACATGCAGCCAGTGCCGCTCGCCAAGCCGGGCACGCTCCCCGGGATCGAGAGCGAGTTGCTCAATTGCTTCCGTGAGCGCGGCGATATCTCCCGGTGGCACGAGGATGCCGGCGTCGCCGTTGCAAAGCTGTTCCCGCGCCGCGCCGTCTTCGTAGGCGATCACGGGTGTACGCGCCGCGCCCGCTTCATTGATCACGTGGGACATCCCCTCCCCCCGCGAAGGCAACACGACGATGTCGGCTGCTTTCAGCACGGCGGGAATATCATTCCGCGCCCCGGCAAATGTGAAGCGATGGGGCGTGAACAGTGAGTAGGCACGCTGCATCAGGCGCTTCGCGTAATCGCGCTGAAATGCATCCGCGGGGCCCACGATGAGGAATCGTAACTGGGGAAGCCGCGGCACGAGCACTCGCGCCGCCTCAATGAGATCGTCGATCCCCTTCTTCGCATCGAGCCGCCCCACGAACAACACCACCGTCTCGTCGCCGAACCCCAGTTCGCGCCGGAGCGTTTCACGATCCAGTTGGCCGTACTCCGCCAAGTCCACCATCGAGGGTATGTAGGCGGCGCGGGAACGTTCGGGAAACAGCGGCGCTGCCGCGTCCCGAATCGCCGGAGACACGCCGATCAGCCGCGCGGTGCGGTTCTTGGCCACGCGCCCCACTTCTTCCACGATGCCGGCATGCTCCACAAGGGCACACTCGTTCCCCGGGATACGCTGCATCGCGGCGTGGGCGATCGCCACATCCTGGCACGCCACGACGACCCGCACACCCTCGCCGAGAATCTTCCGCTCCAGGTAGAGCGCCTTCTCTCCGGCGCTCGCGAGACC
>JADLCF010000088.1 GCA_020847315.1 Bryobacterales bacterium
CTGGTCTGTCCGCGGCGCCAACGCCATCCTCGCCCTGCGCTGCTGCCGCCTGAATCGGAGATTCGAGGACTACTGGGCTTCACGCGCCCGGGCCGCCTGACTTTCCATTTCTATGTCGCACACCCGCCGTGGATTCGGAGCAAATTGTTCCGGAGAAGGGGGAGTCCCGAGGGTCAAGTTTCCAGGAAGAAGTCCGAAAAGGTTCCAGAAGGTCTATGCGAAGGGGCTTCTTTGTAGTACCATGTGGGGCAGCCAAAGGACCTCCGGACGAAGTTGGAAAGTCTTGCGAAAGTGGCTGGCGTGAGAAGAAATTGAAATGGACCAGCGGGCCGATGCCGGTATTCCCGGCGGATGCCGGAATTTGCATCTGAAATTGTCCATATTTCAATGCGTTATGGGCTCAGCTCGCGAGTGCACCCTAGATTTGGTAAGCGGATTCCGAGGACAAATTTATAATAATCGCTACCAAATTCCACCTTCTAATGGCATAATGTGAAGACAAGTCATGAAAAAAAGGGTAGTCATCGGGCTTCTGGATCCGAACCTGGATGCATCCAAGAAGCAGGATCGATGGGGTACATGGCGACCCACGATATCAATTTCTCAACATCACGATTTCGCAATCGACCGGTTTGACCTGATTCACGAGGAAAAGGACGGATTGCTCGCGGGCGGCATCGTCGAGGACTTGTTGACGACGAGCCCGGAGACGGACATCCGCTCCTGGGAAATGAATACGGCGACACTGCAGGACTTCAGTTCCTCGTTGAAGGCGCTCACCGATTTCGTCGCGAATTACCGGTTTTCGATTGATGTGGAGGAATACTACCTCCACGTGAGCAACCTTACCGTGCCCGCGCAACTGGCGCTGATTTTTCTCGCGAGCAAGGGAATTGCCCCGGCGCGTCTGATCCAGTCTCGAATGCCGATGAATCTGGAGGATATCCTCGGCAGCTACGAGATCATCGATGTGCGCCCCGGCGCGGCGGTGGACCGGCTGATGGGGGAATCGGCGAGTTCGACTCTGATCGAGCGTTCCCTGAAAGGCGGCGTGGAGACGCGAAACCCGCATTTCAATGGCACCATTCGCCGGATGGGCTCGGTGCTTGCCCGCCGGAACCTGCCCCTGGTGATCTCGGGTAGAAGAGGCACTGGGAAGTCCACTCTGGCGCGCCGCTTCTATGAGACCAAGCGTGAACGAAGCCTGCTGGATGGCCCTCTTGTGGAGGCGGATAGCCATTATCTGCGGCCGGGCCAGATTTCACAGCTGCTTCGAGCGTTCACCAGCCTGGGACCGGGAGAGTTACCGGGGAAGGTGTCGATCACGCCCGGCACGGGAAACGCCGGTGTATTGCTATTGCGCAACATCGAGAGCTTACCGGCCGAGGATCAGATCGCCATTGAGGAAACTATCCAGTTCGGCGCTCTGGCGCGAGAGATGCCCGGCCTTCCCTGTGAGTTTCAGTTGATCGCCACGACGCGCGCGAACCTGAACGACCTGGCGCAGCAGCACCGTTTTCTTGCCCCGCTCGCGGAGCGGCTGACCACCTGGGAGTTTACCCTGCTCCCGCTGGTGGAACGGCTGGAAGATTTCGCAGCCTATATGGACGACGAGATCAACCAGCAATTCGTGGAGTTTTCGACGCCATTACGGTTCCGCGGTTCCGCGAAGCGGAAGTATCTGGAAATGGCCACCGCGGGGCAGTCGAGCTGGGAAAGCAGCCTGGAAGATCTGCACCGGTCGATTTCGAGAATGGCGATTGAATCCCCGGACGAGGGGATCACGACCGACCTTGTAAAGCTGGAGTTCGAGAAGCTGAACGATGAGTGGGCGCTGCAAACCTGCGAAGAGGAACTGCTGCAAATCATTCCCGAAGAGATGCGCTACCAATTGGATCTATTCCAAAAGACGCAATTGATGGAAGTGATCCGGATCTGCATGCGCTCGCGGAGCCTCTCCGAAGCCGGGCGGCGATTGTTCGCGAGCAGCCGCAGCCGGAAAAAAAGCATCAACGATGCGGACCGCTTGCGCAAGTATTTGCAGCGCTTCGGGCTGGAGTGGAAAAACCTCCACCGCTCGTTTCGATAGGCGCGCACACTGCCGGACCGCGGGGTTGGCTCTCGGTGAAGCGAGCGCTTCCGCTACGGCCGGGAACCCGGTTCTCCGGTCTGCTGGGCGAGGCTCACCTTGGCCTTTTCGAGCTTGGTCGTGAGATTGGAAATCAATTCCGCGTCGCGCTCGCTGGGCGCGTTGCTTTTCCACTCCTTGAGCGCAAGATCCCACGCGATTACGGCGCGGCGCAGGTCGCCTTGCTCGAAATAAACGTCCCCGAGATGGTCGTGAATCGTGGGGTCTTTGGACATCCGCTGCAGCGCCTGCTTGAGCGCTAATTCCGCTTCATGCAGCTTGCCCATGCGGTAATAGATCCAGCCCAGGCTGTCCAGATAGGCCGCATTACCGGGGTCGAGATCGACCGCCTTCTTGATCATCTGGAATGACTCTTCGAGGCGTACATTCCGGTCCGCCAGCATGTAGCCCAGGTAGTTCAGCGCGGAGGCATTCTCCGGATTCCGGGCGAGGACTTTCCGAAACTCGGCTTCAGCTTTCTCGAAGTCCTTCTGGCGCTCATACATGGCGCCGCGCAAAAACGTGACGGTCTGGACTTCGTCTTCTCCATCCGCGAACTCTTCGGCCTTGGTGAGCGCCTCGGCCATTTCCGGGTACCTCTTTGCCTTCTCGTAGATCTGGGAAAGGGTGAGGTAGTTCTGGTGATCCTCGCGCCCTTTCATGAAGGCCTTCATGTCGCGGATGGCTTCGTCGCTCTTGCCGAGATCGGCAAGCAGGGAAGCGCGGACGACGATCAGCGTGCGGTCTTCGGGATACTTCTTGTACGCTTCGTTGGCTACTGCCTCCGCCTTGGTGAAATCCTTCGCCATGCGGTACGTTTCGACAATCTGCGCCTGCGCCCGCCCGGCCTGGTTAGGATCGGCTTCGGCCAGTTTGGTGAAGCTTGCAATGGCATCCGAGTAACGCTCCGTGCTGCGTTGCAACAGGCCTAGACGCTCCAGCAGAACCATGCGCGCGTTCAACTCCGCATCCGTGTATCGCGCCTTCTCCGCCGTCTGAATCATGGACTTCAAGCGTTCAATGGCTTCGTCGGCACGGCCTTCGGCGTCCAGCAGATTGATGTCGTTATAGAGGATTTCCAAATTATCCGGTGCCAAGGATTTGGCCTTCTCATTCGCGCTTCTCGCCGCCTCGAAGTTGCCCTGCTGGCGGTAAATCTGAGAGAGCCGCAGAAACCCTTCCACATCGTCCGGTTTCTTCGCGGTGACGGTCTGATAAGCGGCCCGAGCCTCATCGAGCTTGTCCGCGAAGAGGAGCGCCTGCGCATAGCGCTTCAAGACGTCCACTTCCTCCGGATTCAAATCCACCACTTTCTTGTAAACCGTGGCGGCGTTGGCGAAATCCCGCACCTGCTCATAGGCGCTGGCAAGTTCGAGAAGCGTGCGCGGCGTGGGGTTCCGGGAGTTGACGCGCGTATACATCTCGATCGCTTTGTTGGTGTCGCCGAGGGAGGAATACACGAGGGCCAGTTCGCGAAGCGCCACTTCGTTGTTGGAATCCGTCTCCAGGACTTTCTTGAAGGCGCTTTCCGCATCGACGTTGCGGCGATCCAGCCGGTATAGCCGGCCGAGCAGCAATTGAGAATCCGTATCGCCAGGATCGGCCTTGACGATGAATTCATGCTGCTCAATGGCCTTGCGCAGCATCTCTTCATTCACGCCGTCGCTGCGCCGGTTATTGCCGGGGGCGTTGGGGTCGCCGATGAGCCGGGTGTAGATCCGCCCGAGAATGCGGCGGGCATCGAGATCGTTCGGGTTCTCCTTGAGGCGCCGTTCCGCTTCGGTGACCGCCTCGGAGACGCGGCCGGAGCGCAGGTAAAGCTCGCTCAACTCGGCGTTCAGAAACCCGGCCTGGGGGTCAAGCTTCAGCGCTTCTTTGTAGTAGTCGATGGCCTGGTCCAAAAACTCTTTTCGATTTCCGTAAACCGAAGAGAGTTCAGAGTAGAGGTGGCCCATGGCGTAGTTGTAGTAGGCGCTCCCCTGGCTCTCCGCCACGGGGGATTCCGCGACAACCTGCGCCGGTTGCGAAGCCGCGGGAACCTGCCCCAGGCAGACCATCGGCAATACCGTCGTGGACAGCAGGAGCCATGCGCGGCGAAACGTCGGTAGAGTGAAAGAGTTCGTGTTAGCCATGAGATTGACTGCAAATGTGATTGGGGGATCGCTCAATAGCGGACCCGGGAGCCCGTTCCTTCGATTCGCCTACCGGCGGAATGTGCCAGCTACGGTCGAATGCCCATTCCGGCGAAAATCGATTGGCCGGCGCGAAACCGCCCCGGATCGATTCCTTGGAACAGGATTGCGCTTTCGACAGCAGGTGTTGACCACATTATATTCCTTCTATTCCTTTCCGATGCGGCGCAATGGCGCGGGGTTGCCGGGTTCCACCCAACCGGTATCTCTTCGGCCGCCGCTGCAATCGCGCAATCTTTCTGAATAAAGTGCCTCAAAGCTCCAGTTCCAACACGCCGGTCGTATGCATCGTGGGCCCCACGGGTTCGGGGAAGAGCCGCCTCGCATTCGATCTGGCTCGTGCGCTCAACGGAGAAGTGGTGAACTGCGACTCCCTCCAGGTCTATTGCGGCTTCGACATCGGCACCGCCAAGCCTTCCAGGCAGGAGCAGGCCACCGTTCCGCATCACTTGATCGACATCGTCTCGCCGCTCGATGAGTTCAGCGCGGGCGAATATGCGCGCCGCGCTCGCCAGGTGATCCCTGCGATTACAGACCGCGGAACGCTGCCCGTGGTTGCGGGTGGTACCGGATTTTACCTGAAGGCCCTCATCGACGGCCTGGTGGAAGGGCCGCAGCGGGATGGGGAGATCCGGGAGCGTCTTCTGCAAGTGGAGCAACGAAGACCGGGCCGGCTTCACCGGCTCCTGCGCCGGTGTGACCCCGCTTCGGCAATGCGCATCCACGCTTCGGATGTGCAGAAACTGGTGCGCGCGCTTGAACTCATTCTCCTCGAACGGGAACCGCTAAGCCGCGTCTATGAGAGACCGCGCCTGGCCGCCGATGAATTCCAGACGGTTCAGCTTGGGCTGGATCCGCCGCGGCAAGCGCTCTACGCCCGGCTCGATGCCCGTTCCAGGGCCATGTGGCATGGCGGGTTGATTGAGGAAACAAGGGATCTTCTGGCGAAGGGAGTGCCGCTTTCGGCGAAACCGTTCGGCGCTATTGGCTATAAACAAGCGTTGGCGGTGATCGAGGGGAAGATGGAGCCGGCCGAGGCGCTGGCCGAAATGCAGCGTGACACGCGGCGATATGCCAAGCGGCAATGGACTTGGTTCCGCAGAGATCCGCGCGTCCTTTGGATAAAGGACTTCGGTGATTCCTCCGGCGCATTCCGAACCGCCGTCCGTTACATTTACAAGCGATCGCTGGTCTTCTAATCCTGGGCGAAGACCCAGGAAGTGCTCCCCCTTGCAAGCGTTTGCGTGCCCGGCCCCTTCCCGCGGTGGAGCGCCTTCTTTACGCCGCGCAGCCGGCTCCTCGATTCCTTCCCTGGAAGGGGTTTGCTACGATACCCAACGTGAGACGGCTTTCCTGGTTCTTGATCCTAATCCTCCTCGTTGCGGTGGCCGTGCATGCCGCGCAAGCGAGTTCGGTCGTCGTGTTGCCGCTGATCACGAATGCCGATCAGGACAAGTATTCCTGGATTGGGGAGAGCGTCCCGGAGGTGTTGACGGAGCTGCTCGCGACCCACGGAATCTTTATCCTTGATCGGGAGCAGCGGCTGCGGGCGTACCGGACCCTGAGTATCCGGGATTCTTCCAACACGACGCTCGCCACCAACCTCAAGGTGGCCATGGAGTTGGATGCCGAGTTCGCCGTGTTCGGCGAGTTTCGCGTTACGGAGCGCGAACCGGTAGCGGATTCCCCCATCACCCTTAGCTTGCGCGTGATGAATGTCCGGAAATGGCGCAAGGCGGGCGAGATCCGCGTGGAGGGCAGGTTGAGCGATTTGGGCGTGCTCGAAACGCGGCTGGGGTTTCTGCTGCTCAAGGCGATCGCTCCGGAGGTCCCGGTGACCGAGGAAGAGTTTCTGGCCCGGCACCCGGCCATTCGGTTGGATGCGCTCGAAAGCTATGTGCGCGGGCTGACGGCGGAGAACGAGGAAGCGCGGCATCGCTTTCTGACGCAGGCGGCGCGGCTCGATGAGCAGTTCGCCGCCCCCATTTTTCAACTGGGTCTCTTTTACTGGGAGAAAAGCAATCACCGCCAAGCCTCCTACTGGCTGGCGAAGCTGCCCCCGGATTATTCGCAATACCGCGAAGCCCAGTTCATGCTTGGAGTCTGCGAACTGCAGCAGGGCCGCTATCCGGAAGCAGAGACCGTGTTCCGAAGTCTTTACACCGTGCTGCCGATGCCCGAGATTGAGAACAACCTCGCGGTCAGCCTGGCGCGTCAGGATAAGCCGGAAGCGCTGGAGCATCTCGTCCGCGTGAGTGGCGCGGAGCCGGAAGATCCGGATTACCGCTTCAACCTGGGCTTGTTCCTTTGGCGGGCGGAGCGTTACGACGATGCGGCGGAGCGCTTCCGGGAGGTGCTGGACTTGGCGCCCGAGGATGCCGAGGCCACGCGCATGTTGGGGCGATGCTTGCAGAAGGAAGCGTCGCGTCCGGCCCGCAGCGCCGTCCACAATCTGGATCGCTTCAAGTCCGCGCTCGACGACGCGCAGTTTACGGCGCTCAACGCGCGGGCCGCGGCATCGCCGGAATAGGGACTCGCTACTCCCGCGATTCCCCGGCGCGGGGTGCGG
Source organism: Bryobacterales bacterium (assembly GCA_020847315.1). Taxonomy (GTDB): domain Bacteria; phylum Acidobacteriota; class Terriglobia; order Bryobacterales; family Bryobacteraceae; genus JACTMJ01. Next base: position 6,890 of record JADLCF010000088.1, read on the forward strand.
GCGGGAGTGAGTCCGGTCGCGCCCGCCCGGTATGCCATGCTTTCCTCAGGCCGGTTCCTCCGCCGCACCCTCGTCCTGATGGCCGTTGCGCAAGGCCTCCAGTTCAAGGGCGAGCGCCTTCAAGCGTTGAAGGTCCAGCTTGCCGGTGGGAAGCGTTGGCAGTTCCTCCACGCGATGGATGGATTCCGCTCTCGGCACCCAAAGCCGGGGGACTTTGCTCGCGGCCAACTGGCGGTTGATTTCCTTGCCATCGGTTTCCGGGGAGGTGAACAGAGCCACCAGCCGCTCGCCCTTCTTGGCGTCCGGCAATGCAACCACCGTTACGGTCTCAAGGCCGGACGCATCGCGAATGGCTTCTTCTACGCGCACGAGCGGAATCATCTCGCCGCCGATCTTGCTGAAGCGGGAGAGGCGATCCGTGAGCGTGAGGAAGCCGTCGGCGTCGGCCGCGCCGATGTCTCCGGTGACATACCACTCTCCGCGCAGCACTTCCTCGGACTTCTCCGGCTGCTTCCAATACCCCAGCATGCGCGATGGGCCGCCCACCAGAAGCAGCCCCTGGCTGCCGGAAGGGAGAGGCTCGAAGGTGACGGGGTCCACCACCTTTGTCATGCAACCTGGCAGCGGTTGGCCCACGGTGCCCGGACGGTTGCCCACCTGAGGCCAAACGGGGTCCTCGGCATCCGGTACATTCACGGAGATGACGGGCGACATCTCCGTCGCGCCATACCCTTCGTAGACCGGGAGTTTGAACTTCTCGAGAAACTCCCCGGCAAGCCGCGAGGGCAATTTCTCCGCGCCGGCGATCACGAGGCGCAGGGAGGCGAACTGCGCTTCGCTGCAAACGCGCATGTAGTTGCGCAAGAATGTGGGCGTCGCCAGCAGGATGGAGACTCTGTTCTTCTCGACGAGACTTCCCACCCCCTTGGCATCGAGCGGGTTGGCCTGGTAGGCCACGCGAATGCCCGCCATCAGCGGAAACCACAGATTGTAGGCATATCCGAACGAGTGGAAGAACGGCAGCAGGCCGCCCACGGCATCCTCGCCGTTGATCCGGAAGACCATCCCCGCGCCGTCCACGTTCGCGAGCAGGCCGCGATGCGAGAGCATGACGCCCTTCGGGGTGCCGCTGCTGCCGCTCGAAAAGACGATGGTGGCCAGATCTCCGGGCTGTACGCGCGAGGACCCCAGGAGCCTGAGCAGCAACGGCTTCGGCAGCAGGCGAGCCTGAAGCGCCGCGAGCAGTTTCCGCGCGCCGCCGAACGAGGGCATCAGATCTTCGAGATACACCGCGCCGGAAGGGGATTCAAGCTTCGCCTTCTTGAGGAAATTCCTCGACGTGATGACCGTTCGAATCTCACACTGCCCGCAAGCGGAAGCGATGCTTTCGGGGCCGGAGGTGAAGTTTAGATTCACGGATGCCTTGCCGCACAGGGTGACGCCCAGGTTGGCGAGCGCGCCCGCCACCGACGAAGGCAGCATCACGCCGATCAGCGGTTCGTCCCCGTGGTGGCGGTGCAGCCACTTGGCCAGAAGAAGCGCGCCACTCAGCGCCCGGCCGTAAGCGAGGCTGCCGGTGGAGTCATTCATCGCCTGCCGGTTCCAATGGCGGCGCGCACTCCCAACGAACTCGCGGGCCAGCGTGCTGTTGATTCGAGGCTCGCGGGAACGGGCCTCCGCGCTCAATTCGAGCACGTGCTGACGCGCTTCCGCGGCTTTCACCGTCGAGGGCAAAGGCGCGCCGAACGTCACCTGGATATCGCGCCGCAGTTGCCGCCGATTGCGCCGGAGGCTGCCGCCGGCGTGGCTGAATGTGCTGCCCCAAACGCCGCCCAGATGCACCGGAATCACGGGAACGTCGAGCCCTTCGACGATCTTCTCCATCCCCCGTTGGAAGCGCTGCATGTTCCCGGTTCGTGTGATGGAGCCCTCGGGAAAAATACACACGATCTCCCCGGCTTCAAGCGCCCTTCGAGCCGCCGCGATTGATTCCACCACGGCGCGCCGTCCACCGAGTGGAACGGGAATTGCCCCGATCGGTTTGAGCAGCAGGCGGAAGCGGTTGTAGTACGAATCCATGATCAGGAAGCGGGCGATGCGCGGAAGACAGGCGCCGATCAGGAAGCCATCGGCGAAGGAGACGTGGTTGGCGACGAGGAGCGCTGCCCCCTTGGCGGGCACTTGAGATGCGCCGCGAATCTGGAAACGGTAAATGCCGCGGACCAGAAGCGTCAGCAGGAACCGTGACGTGGGTTCAGGCGTGAACCAAAGCGCAATCAGCGTGCTCGCGATCGTAAACAAGCCGGCCACCGCTATGACGTGCGCGCCGCTCCATCCAAGACGGTTCGTGAGCACCCAGAAGACCACTGCGGCTATCAGCATCGCAACGCCGTTGAAGAAATTGTTCGTGCCCATCGCGCGGCCCTTCTCGTCTTCCGCCGGGTGGTGCTGCAGCAGGGCGTTGAGGGGCACGATAAAGAATCCGCCGAACACGCCCAGAAACATGAGCGCGGTGAGGACGAGGCCAAAGTGGGGTGCTGCCCAAACAACGGCCAGCGCGCTCAAGCCCATGCCGAGGCAGCCGGGCGCCACCAGGCCGGTTTCAATGTGATCGCCGGAGAGGCGGCCCGCCAGCAGACTGCCCACCGCGATGCCCACGGCCAAACCCGCGATCAGCATCCCGGCGCCTGATTCGCTCATCCGCATGGTGTTCTTTGCAAACAACAGCAGATCCATTTGCAGCAGCGTGCCCAGGAACCAGAAGAAGGAAATCCCAGTGATCGAGAGCAGCAGCACGCGATCCCGCAACGTCTCTCGCGTGCCGCGCCAAAGTTCGCGCGCGGGGTTCCAGGAGAAGGCTTCCGGCTCTCGCGGGATGCGCACCTTGGCGATGCCGAAGCTGCAGAGGCTGCCGATTGCAGCGATGGCGATGGTCACCGCGGAGATCTTCCATAGCGCGGCGCTCCAGGCCTCGAAGAGAAAGCCGGCCACCGTGGTGCCGAGGATGATGGCGACAAACGTCGTCATCTCAAGCAAGCCGTTCGCGCGCGCCATGTCGCGCAAGGGAAGCATCTCCGGGAGGATGCCATATTTGGCAGGGCTGAAAAACGTGGCCTGCAAGGCCAGGACGAAGACCACGGCCAGCATCCAGAGCGGGTCGTTGACGTGGAACGCCCACAGGCCCAGCAGCATCGCGGGAATTTCGAGAAGCTTCGTGACGATCAGGACGTAGCGCTTGTTGTAGCGGTCCGCCAGTTGGCCGGCGTAGCCCGAAAACAGCACGAAGGGCAGCACGAAGAGAAAGCCGGCGGCGGCGAGATAGTTGGTCGTCTGTTGCGGGTCTGCGATCAGCATCACGGTGAGCAGGCTCACGGTGATTTTGTAGAGGTTATCGTTGAACGCGCCCAGAAACTGCGTCCACAGGAAGGCGGTGAATCCGCCATTGCGAAGCAGTTGCCAGTAAGAGCCGGGTTGTCCGGCGGCGGTAGGCGCGGCGGAAGCGCCGCCTGCGGGATCGATTGTTGTGGTTGCCATACGCCGTTACGAATGCAGCTTCATCGCCAAGTGGGAGAATTTGGCAGAACCCCCGGATTTCAATAGGATATCCAAGGTGGCGAGGGTTGGAGACGCGAACGGATCGAAATCGTTCTATGCAAAAGATGTCCACCAAGGTACATTGAATGTACGGAGAGATGGAGCCATGCCCTTGCTGTCCACGGCGCAAACACGGTTTCTCGAAGCGGTGAATGCCGTGGCGGCCGCCAATCCATTCTTGGCGGAACTCGCGGAAGCGGAGCGCGCCGCGCTGGGAGCCGAGTATGTACACCAGGGCGCGCATTGGAGCCTGCAGGTGGACGATCCGCAGAAACTCCGCGCCAATGCATGGCGGATCTGCGAGCGGCTGGAGGCGATGATGCCCGCGATCCGCGCGCGGATTCTCGCGGAGCCCAGCGCCGTGACGGAGGCCGTCGCCGCGCTCTATGAAGGGGCGGTGGTCTACATGCTCTACCATCGCTATTACCCGCGGTTCGTGGCCGAGTTGGCCGCGCGCCGGAGCGGGGAAACACAAGCGCGCTGGGGATTTTGCCGGGAGTTTGAGGGGGATTGGAGGGCGTGGCTCTATCCGCCGGATGGCCGCCCGCTGAGCGCCTTTTCCGCGCCGCACATGTTCGCGTTCTTTTCCCAACTGGCGCGGGCGTTTCACCAGATCTTCGAGAGCATCATCGGGAACTCCGCTCCCGCTGCCCGGCTGCGCGCGGCCGTCTGGCAATCGATTTTCACGCATGACCTACACCGCTATCGGCGCAACCTCTACGCGCGCATGGGAGATCTGGTAACGCTCGTGACCGGCCCCTCCGGCACCGGCAAGGAACTCGTGGCCAGGGCCATCGCACTCTCGCGCTATGTGCCCTTTGACGCGCGCGCGCTGCGCTTTGAGGACGATCCCGCCTCGCACTTCCATCCCATTCACATTGCCGCGCTCACGGGCACGCTGGTGGAAAGTGAACTCTTCGGGCACCGGCGGGGATCTTTTACCGGCGCAGCGCAAGACCGCAAGGGTTGGCTTGAGGCCTGCCCGCCGCTGGGCGCGGTATTTCTCGACGAGATCGGGGAACTCGCGCCGGAGATCCAGGTGAAACTCCTGCGGCTGATTGAGACCCGCGTCTTCTCCGCGGTGGGGGATAGCGCGCCCCGCCGTTTCGAGGGGAAGCTGATCGCCGCCACGAATCGTGAATTGTCCTTCGAGATTCAGAAAGGGCAGTTCCGGGAAGACCTCTATTACCGGCTCTGTTCCGATCTCATCCGCACGCCGTCGCTGCGCCGGCAAATCGACGAATCTCCGGAAGTGCTGCGGGATCTGGTGCGATTCCTCGCGGGGAGAATTGCCGGCGCCGATGGCGACGCGCTCGCCGGGGAGGCAATCGCCTTCATTGAGACGCAGTTGCCCGCCCGTTATGCCTGGCCCGGCAATTACCGCGAACTGGAGCAATGCCTGCGGAATATCCTGGTGAGGCGGGAGTATGCGCCGCCGCCGGCGCGAGAATCCTCCGCGCCGGATCTCTTCGATGAGGCGCGCGAGGGCACGCTGAGCGCCGATGAGGTCCTGAGCCGATATTGCACGTTGGTCTACGCGAAAACCGGCAGCTACGAAGGGGCGGCCGCTTGCCTGAAGATGGACCGCCGCACGGTGAAGGCCAAGGTGGATCTGGCGCTGCTTCAACGGTTGCGCGTGGAAGGAATCGCCGGCCAGGAGGGCGGCGCCCGGTAGCCTGTGGAGGTACCATTACGCCGGGCGAGGAGGTCTCCCGGTTATTCTGGAAGTTGCGCATGTTCCCGGAACGCTTGCAACTCGGCCTCCAATGTTTCGTCTCGATTCTGAAATCGGGCACGCTGAACGTCGCCTTGCGCCAGGCGCTGGGAGTGGTGCGGGTAGAGCCGGAGGAGCCCTCCGCGGAAGACCGTGGCGCGGTCGCCGCGTCGGAGGAGCGAATCCGCGGAGCGGTGCAAGTCCTTCGCGCGCTGCAAACGGATTCCGGTTTGATCGACTTTCTTCTCGAAGACTTGCGCTACTATTCCGACCAGCAATTGGCCCAGGGGGTGCGCGCCATGCAGCCGGACGCGCGGGACGCGCTCTCTCGCGCCGTGCGCCTCGTGCCGGTTGTCGACCGGGCCGAGGGCGAATTGCAGGATCTGCCAAGCGATGCCGCGGCCCGCTTCGCGAACGGCAGCTTGCGATTGACCGGGAATGCCGCGGAATTCGAGGCCATTCACGGCGGCGTCCTACGGCACCGCGGCTGGCGCGTGGCGGAGGCGTATCTGCTCACCCTGCCGCATTCGCTCGATGCCACCGTCGTGCACCCGGCGGTGTACGAAGTCGAGTAAGCGCGTCAAAGCACGGGCGGTTTCCCGGTGATCAGTTCCACTTCCTTGCGCAACGGCCCCAGCGCCTTCGCGTAAACCATCTTGTAACTTTCGCAGAAGTAATCGAGATCGGAAGAGTTGCCGCGCTGCTTCGTGCGGAAGCTCGGGCAGCCACCGTGGCAAAGATCTCGATATTCACATACTTCGCAAGCCGGGTGGGGGATCTGCTTGCCGTAAGCGAAACGCGCGCGGAGCGAATTCGCGGCGATCTTGCTCCACGTGTCCTTGTTCAGATTTCCGAGCTTCCACTCCGGCGAGACGAAGAAATCGCAGGGGTAGATGTCGCCGTTGTACTCCACCACTACGTAACTGTCGCAGGTCTTGTGCATCGTGCAGTTGCCCGGCGTGAGGCCCGCCACGGCCTCCGCGATGTTATCGAAATAGCGGATGCGCACCTGCTTCCGGTCTGGCCACCAGAGCTCGAACATTTCGAGGAGGAATCGCCCATACTGGCGGGGAGTGATGGCGTAGGGGTTCGCGCCGCCGTCCGGGGAAAACTCGGCCAGAGGGATGAATTGCAGGTAATCGATGCCTAGCGAACGGAAGAACCGATAGACCTCCTTGGGCTTCTCCACGTTCGATTGGCTGAGCACGCAAAGCGCATTGAAATCCACGCGATGCTTCTTCATGAGCTCAATGCTCTTCATCACGCGGCGCCAAGTGCCCTCGCCGCCGCGGTTCACGCGATAGCGGTCATGCATCTCCTCGTCGCCATCGATGGAAGCGCCCACCAGCCAGTTGTAGCTCCGCAGAAACTGGCACCAGGCATCGTCGAGCAGGATGGTGTTGGTTTGCAGCGCGTTGCTGACCGATTGGCCGGTGCGGCCGAATTTCTGCTGGTAGGCGATGAGCTTCTCGAAGAAAGGCAGGCCCGCGAGCGTCGGCTCTCCGCCCTGGAACGCAAATGTGGATTGAGGATAGGAATAGAACAGATACGATTCCACCATGCGGCGGAGCGTATCGAGGGACATGCGTTTGTGGGCGATGTCCTTGTACGGATCGGTCTCCCGGTCCAGATAGAAACAGTACTCGCAATTCAGATTACAGAGCGCCGAGGCGGGCTTGATGAGGAGGGACGATATCCGCCCCACGGGGCCCGTGGGCACTTCGATGGGCGTTCCCTGGATTTGGATCAGGCTAGCCACAAGATAAGTGTACCAGTTTGTCCTGAATCGAGGACCGGCCGGCAGAGGGGGCGCGGCCGCCCCCTCCGCCGGCAACGGGCCTAGCGGCGAGAGAGGTCCAGCAAGCGAATATCCTTGAAGCGCATATTGCCTTCGCCGCCGGAGTGCAACTGGAGCGCGATATAGCCATCCTTGGCGCCCATCTTGGGATCGACATAGTCCAGCATCTTGACGCCGTTCAAATAGCACTCGTAGTGGTTGTCTTCCACCTTGAGGAGCATGTCGTTCCAGTCCGTGGGGCGAAGCAGGCCTTCGTATTCGGGAGAAGGCCAGGCCTTCCAGCCCATATCGTCGCCGTACACGCCGCAGGAGTGGTGGCCCAGCACGCGATCGATTTCAAACTGCCGGCCCTGGCTTACATCCACCGTGCCGGGTTTGAATTGCGTGTGGAAATAAACGCCGCTGTTCCCGTTGGCTTCGGTCTTAAAGCGGAGGAAGAGGTAGAAGCTCTGGTACTCCTTATCCGTGCGCAGATAGCCGTACTGCTTGCTCACCCCTTGGCCGTGGATGGCGCCGTCTTCCACAGTCCATTTCTCAGTGCCGACGTTGGTCCATCCCGTCAGGTCCTTGCCGTTGAACAGTTCCACCCAGCGTTCGCCGGGCATCCTGGGACCCCGCTGTTGCGCCTCAAGAGCGGTGGGAAAGGTGATGGCCGCAAGGGCCAGCGCGGTGAAGATCAGAGACGAAAATCGCATGCAGGTATTCTATCCCTCCCCGCGCGATTGTGGGGAAGGCATGCGTCCCCATCGTCTCCGGATCCACGGGGAGCCTGCCCGCTAGGAGCAGCAGCCGGCCGAACCCCCCTCCCGCAGGCCGAGCTTGCGCAGCACGGTTATCATCGGGCACCAGTTCGTGAAGGCGGATTGGAAGAGGTTGAGGCCGACGAAGGCCGTCAGCCAATACCAGTTTGGGCTGACGAATGTCCCGAGGGCCACGGAAAGCAGCACTACCGTGCCGGCGATCATGCGGAGCGCGCGTTCTACACTCATGCGGAAGTCTCCTTTTCTTTCAGGTTGAGCATGTAATAGGTAATGGGGATCGTCATGCGCGAGAGCAGCAGCGAAGCCACTTCGCCGGCCATCAACGCAATGGCGAGGCCCTGAAAGATCGGGTCAAACAGAATGACGGCGGCGCCCGCGATCAGGGCCGCGGCGGTGAGCATCATCGGCCGGAACCGCACCGCGCCCGAATCGATCACGGACGACATCAGGTCGTACCCCTCGGAGAGGCGCAGTTCCGTGAAGTCCACGAGGATGATCGAATTCCGCACCACGATGCCCGCGCCTGCGATGAAGCCGATCATTGAGGTGGCCGTGAAAAACGCTCCCATCATTCCGTGCGCGGGAAGAATTCCCACGAGGGAAAACGGGATCGCAGCCATGATCACGAGCGGGGTGAGGAAATTCTGGAACCAGCCCACCACCAGAATGTAGATCAGCAGCAACACCACCGCGAAGGCGATGCCCATATCCCGGAATACCTCATAAGTGATGTGCCACTCGCCATCCCATTTCACGGAATAGTGCTCGTCGCTAAACGGCAGGGATGCCGTGTGCTGGGTCACCTTGCCGCCATCCGGGGCCGTGAGCGTTTCCACGCGGTCCCCAATCCCGAGGATGGCGTAGACCGGGCTTTCCACCACCCCAGCCACGTCCGCCGTGATGTAGGTGACGGGCATCAGATTCTTGTGATAGATGCTCTTGTCTTCGAGGTCCCGCTCGACACGCACCAACTCCCGCAGCGGCACGTCGGCGCCGGTCCGTCCTGGGATGCGCAGCGAGAGCAGCCGCTCGATATCGGAGCGCGAGCCGCGGTCGAGCCGCACCCGGATCGGCACGTCCTCGCTCTCCTTGTCGTCGTGCAGCAGCCCCACGGCGTGCCCCGCGGAAGACATGGAGATCGTTCGGGCGATATCGGCCTCGGAGATGCCATGCAGGGCCGCTTTCCGGCTATCGGGCAGCAGGCGGATGCGCGGCGCATCGTCCTCCACATACCAATCGATATCCACCACGCCGGGGGCTTCCTCGAATAGCCGGCGGATTTGGCGCGCCACCGTTTCGCGCCCTTCCGCGGTGGGCCCATAGACTTCCGCCACCAGCGTTTGCAGCACCGGCGGCCCCGGCGGCACTTCCGCCACCTTGATGTTGGCCTCGAACTTTTCCGCAACGGGCAGCAACGCCGTCCGGACCGCCTTCGCGATCTCGTGGCTTTGCGCGGAACGCTCATGCTTGCCTGTCAGGTTCACCTGAATATCGGCGACATTCGCGCCCCGTCTCAGGTAGTAGTGCCGCACCAATCCGTTGAAGTTGTAGGGCGAAGCCGTTCCCACATAGGTCTGCACGTTCACCACGTTCTGTTGCCGCAACACCGTGTCCGCCAGCGCGCGAGTGGCCCGGGCCGTCTCTTCGAGGGACGTGCCCTCGGGCATGTCGATCACCACCTGGAACTCGTTCTTGTTGTCGAAGGGGAGCATCTTCACCTTGACGAAACCGATGTAGACGAGCACCATTGACCCTGCCAGAAGCGCGCTGACCAGCGTGAGGAAGGCAAAGCGGTTCCGCCGGCTTGGGAGTACAACGCCCATGAATTTCCGGTAGAAGCGCGTGAAGCGATCTTCGCGTTCGTGGTCTTCCGCACCCCCTTTCAGGCGCAACAACCGGACCGCGGCCCAAGGCGTCACCAGAAACGCGACGAGTAGCGAAAACACCATGGCCGCGGAAGCGCCGATGGGAATCGGCAGCATGTAGGGGCCCATCAATCCGCCCACGAAGGCCAGCGGCAGAATGGCCGCGATCACGGCGAGTGTGGCCAGAATCGTGGGGTTGCCCACCTCATCCACGGCTTCAAGAGCGACTTGCTTGAGCGGCCTGCCGGCGTTCGATTCGAGCCGCGCGTGGCGGACGATATTCTCCACCACCACGATGGCGTCGTCGACGAGAATGCCGATCGAGAAGATCAGCGCGAAGAGCGTGATGCGGTTGAGCGTGAACCCGTGCAGATAGAAGACGGTCAACGTCAGCGCCAGCGTCACCGGGATGGCGGAGAAGACCACGAGCGATTCGCGGAAGCCAAGCGTGAACGCCACCACGATGCTCACCGAGACAATGGCGATCAGCATGTGGAAGAGCAACTCGTCGGACTTCTCCTGCGCGGTCTCGCCATAGTGCCGTGTGATGCCGACCTCGACCTCCGAGGGGATCGTCCCGCCCTTGAGCGTCTCCACTTTGGCGAGGACGTGGTTGGCCACCTCGATGGCGTTCGTCCCCTTGCGCTTGGAGATCGCGATGGTGACGGCGGGTTGGAACCGCCCTTGCGCGCCGGTTTCGACGATCTGCGAAGGCTCCTCCCCCGTATCGGCCACGTGCGCGACATCGCCGAGATAGACCGGATGCCCATTGTGGACGGATACCACCAGTGAGCGGATTTCTTCCACGTCGCGGAGGAAGTCGCCCGTGTAGAGAAGGAACTCCCGGTTTGCCTGGTTGAATCTGCCCGACGGTAGACGCTGGTTCGCGCCCTCGATCGCATGTGCAACCGCGCCGGGGGAAAGGCCGAAGGCTTCGAGTTTCGCGGGGTTGAGCGTCACGGCAACTTCGCGCCGTTGGCCGCCAATCACAGCTACGGCGGAAACGTCGCTCACCTGCTTGATCGAATCCGTGGCTTGCGCGGCAACGCGCCGCAAGGCGTAACCGTCGTAGCGGCCGCTCGAAAGCGTGAGCGCGAGAATCGGAACGTCATCGATGGAGCGGGGCTTGATTAGCGGAGGGGACGCGCCGAATGGGATCAGGTCGAAGTTGGCGGACATCTTCTGGTTCAACCGGACGATGCTGTCCTCCTCGTTCTCGCCGACGTAAAAGCGCACGATCGCCATGGACATCCCGGGGCTCGAGGTGCTGTACACATACTCCACGCCGGGGATTTCCCAGAGGAGCTTCTCCATCGGCTTCGTGACGCGCTGCTCCACCTCCTTGGCTGAAGCGCCCGGCAGAGTGACGAACAGGTCGATCATCGGCACGATGATCTGGGGCTCTTCCTCGCGCGGCAGATTCACGACGGCCAGAACGCCCGCGAGGAGCGAAGCGATGATGAAGAGCGGCGTGAGTTTGCTATCGATCCAGATGGCGGCGAAACGTCCGGCCAGGCCGAACTTGCGCTTGCGCGGCGCATCCATGGCGTTCATCGGGCCGCTCATTGCGAGACCTCCACGGGGTCGCCATCGCGCAGGCTGGCCGGTGGATCCGGAAGATATCGCTCCCCGGCGCTCAGCCCTGCCATCACCTCGCGCGCGCCGCCGCGTTCCTCGCCGAGCTGCACCATCCGCCCGTGCGCCCGCCCGTCTTCAACGACGAAGACCGTGGTCAATTGTCCATTGGTGCGGACGGCGGAAGTGGGCACAGCGATCACGCCGGCGGCCTCACCCGTGAGATGCGCCACCCCGAAGAGGCCCCCGCGCAGCAGCGAATCGGGCGGCAGGGAAATCTTCACCGGGAACGTGCGGGCCTGCGGATCCAGCCGGGGAACGATCTCCACCACGGCGCCCTCGGCCGCGATCCCCGCCGCGGCGATCTCCACGGGGATTTTCATCCCCAGCTTCACCTGGCCTAGAACCGATTCCGGGAAAGACGCCACCAGCCTGTAACCGGAGGTCTGCTCCAGCTTGAGGAGCGGCATGCCCGGCGACGCCAGCCCGCCCGGTTCCGCCATGCGCGCGGTGACGATGCCCGCGTAAGGAGCCGTGATGCGGAGGTAGGATAGCTGAGATTCGGCGGCGGCAACGGCGGCCGATGCCTGCGCGATCTTGCCCGAGACCTGCTGCTTGCGGGCTTGCGCCATCCGCAGCCCGGCTTCGGCCGCGGCGAGGCGGGCGGAGGCCTCATCGAACTCCTGGTCCGAAAGCGATTTGCGATCGTGCAGGTTCCTCATGCGCTGGTGCGTCGCGCGGGCCAGCGCGGCTTGCGCCTCCGCGGCTGCGATGGCGTTATCCGCCTCCATCTGGGCGGAGCGTGCTTCCTGTTGCGTCGCTCTCGCCTGTTCCACGCCGGCGTTCAACTCCCGCGCGGAAATCTCGACGAGCGTTTGTCCCGCGCTTACGCGATCGCCTTCCCGCGCATGGATGGCCTGGATATAGCCCATCGCCTTTGCCGCGAGGATGCTTTCCACGCGCGGCTCCACGGTGCCCATGCCTTCCACCCGCCGGGGCCAGGGCATGGTTGCCGCGGCGGTCACCTCTGCACGCACGGCCTGCGCGGCGGGGGCCGGAGCCTTCTCCGTGTGCGATCCGCCGCACCCGGCCAGAATCAAAGCCAACATCGGAGTGAGTAGGGCTGTCGGTTTCATGAATATCCTCAATCGAACAAGGGCGAACCGGGGTTGAGCGAACCTTGGGCGGCCTCAAGCCGCGCTGCCGCGGTGCGCTGCTCATAGAGCGCGGCCAGATGGCCGGTCTTGGCGCCGAGCACGGCGGTCTCCGCGCGTAGCAGATCCGTTACCGTGGCCAGGCCATTCGCGTAGCGATCGCGGAAGATGCGCAGGCTTTCCTCCGCCTCCGCAATGCTGGCCGCGGCCAGGGCCAGGCGTTCCTTCACGGCGCTCCATTCGAGCCACGCACGCCGCACCTCGAAGCGCACCCCGGAGGCAGCTTCGCGCTGGCGTGCTTCGGCGGCTCTCACGCCATGGCGGCTTTCGGCCACGCGCGCTTTCGTTTCCATTCCGTTGAACACGTTCCAGCGGAGGCCCGCGCCGAAGAACCAGTTCGCCCCGCCTTTGTTCAGCACTTCCTGGCGGTCCGTTTCGAACACGCCCCGTGCAAAAACCTCCGGCCAGTAGCCCGAGCGCGCCGTCTTCTCCTGGATGCGCGCCGCGTCGATTCCCTTGAGCGCGAGCCTTGCCTCCGGGCGGCCCTCCAGCGCGGCCTTCTGGCTCGCTTCCAGCGCGGCGGCTTGGTAGGGAGTTTCAATCAGGGGTGTCGTAAGCGTGAATCCCGCATCCTCTGGAACGCCCATCGCCACATTCAGCGCGGCGCGCGCCACATCGAGTTGCGTCCGGCGCACGATGGCCTCCTGCCGCACGCTCGCCAGATGCACCCGAATGGAGAGCACGTCGGCGTC
>JADLCF010000089.1 GCA_020847315.1 Bryobacterales bacterium
CCATTGCCCGCAAGGTGGATTACATCATCGTCGATACCGCCGGGCGTCTGCATACGAAAGACAACCTGATGGCCGAACTCGAGAAAATCACGCGCACCACGAAGAAGTTGATCCCGGACGCCCCGCATGAAGTGCTGCTGGTGCTCGACGGCACTACGGGGCAGAATGGTCTCGAACAGGCCAAGCGCTTTACCGAAACCGCGGGAGCAACCGGCATCATCCTGACGAAACTCGATGGCACCGCGAAGGGCGGCGTCGTGGTGCCCATCGCCCGCGAACTCAATTTGCCGATTCGTTATATTGGTGTCGGCGAGAAGGCCGATGACCTGCTGCCCTTCGATGCAGCGGAGTTCATCGATTCCATCTTCAAGAACTGATACGCGAAAGCCACCGCCATGAACCAGGACGCCACATACCTTCGCGAGGCGCTCACCCTTGCCGCCAAAGGGCTGACAAAGACCAGCCCGAACCCGGCCGTGGGCGCGTTGGTGATGCGCGACGGCAACGTGCTCGGCCGCGGATTCTATACGTGGAGCGGCGTCGAGCATGCCGAGATCCTTGCCCTTCGCGAAGCCGGTGACGCCCGCGGCGCCACGCTCTATGTGACGCTGGAGCCCTGCTCCCATACGGGCAGGACACCCCCCTGCTGCGATGCCTTGATCGCCGCGGGCGTCGCTCGCGTCGTGTGCGCGATGAAAGATCCCAACCCGCTCGTCAGCGGCAAAGGTTTCGCGGCGCTTCGCGCAGCCGGAATCACCGTGGATGTGCTGCCCGAATTCGCGGAAGAAGCCGCGAAGCTGAACGAGGCGTTCGTCCACTTCATGCGAACCGGGCGCCCGCTCGTCATGCTGAAATCCGCCGTCACGCTGGATGGCAAGATCGCCGCGCCGTGGGATAACTCCGGTTGGATCACGAGTGAGCGCGCCCGCGCCCATGTGCAGGAATTGCGCCATGGATACGATGCGATCCTCACGGGCATCGGCACCTTGCTCGCCGATGATTGCCTGCTCACGGACCGTTCCGGCGTGGAGCGCTCCAGGCCGCTGCTCCGCATCGTGGTCGACTCTTTGCTGCGCACCCCCATCGATTCGAAGATGGTGCGCAGTTGCCAGAACGACGTGCTCGTCGCCACCACCTCCGCCGCCGATGCGGCCAAGCGCTTGGCGCTCGAAAAGGCGGGCGTGCAGGTATTGCCCTTCGACGGCTCGCGCGGCCGAGTGAGTTTGCGCAAACTCGTTGCGCATCTGGCCGCGCAACGCTACCTCTCGTTGATGATCGAGGCGGGCAGCAAGATCAATTGGGCCGCTCTCGAAGAGGAGATCGTCGACAAGATCTTCTTCTATTACGCCCCGAAGATCCTCGGAGGGCTGAACAGTCTTCCCGTCGCCGGAGGCGTCGGAAAATTGAGCAGGGCCGAGGCGATTCTGTTCGAGCGCGTCGGCGTCCACTCCATTCCGCCCGATGAATTCGCGGTGGAAGCATACGTCGTGAAGGGCTAACCGCATGTTCACCGGCATCATCGAGGAAGTGGGCGGCGTGGAGAGCATCATGCCGCGCGCCGCGGGTTCGGAAATCCGCATCCGCGCGGCGAAGGTGACGGACGGCGCTCACGAAGGAGACTCCATCGCGGTCAGCGGCGTGTGCCTCACCGCGAGGAGGCTCGGGCCGGGGGCCTTCAGCGCGGATCTCTCGCCGGAGACGCTCGCGCGGACCGCTCTCGGCCAACTGCGCCCCGGTTCGCGCGTGAACCTGGAACGGGCGCTGCTGCCCACCTCCCGCATGGGCGGGCACATCGTGCAAGGCCATGTGGACGGTCTGGGCGCCGTTCATGCGTTGAAAGAGCTCGGCGACGGCAACTGGTGGCTCACCATCGAGGTCCCCGCCGAAGTGGCGCGCTACTGCGTCTTCAAGGGCTCCGTCTCCATTGATGGCGTGAGCCTCACCATCGCGAATCTCGAAGCCAATCTTCTTTCCGTGGCGGTGATTCCCCATACCTGGGCCAACACCACCATGCGCGATTACCGGCAAGGCTTCAAGGTGAACCTGGAGATCGACATCGTCGCGAAGTACGTAGAGAAAATGCTGGCCTCGCGAGACCTCGCGAAGCCCTCCGGCCTCACCGAAACGGGATTGCGCGAGTTGGGATACTGACGATATCCGATGGCCCCCGTTTGACGGAAACCGATTTGGACAGGCCTGATTAAATCCTCATTGACTTCCCCTCGGATCTCCCCCATACTGATGCCACGGTTGTCGGAACGCACGTAATTAGGAAATAAGGGTCTGAAAAGCGGTATATTGCGGTGAGAGCTAATTAGGATTCGGCGATTCCCATACGCATGGGAGGGTCTCGATGCCCCCTGGGTTTTGATTCCCGATCGTCTGTCTGGCGCTGCTGGCGCTTTGTTGTCCCGCCCAGAGATCTCCGAACCGCCCACTCGCGGGCGGTTTTCGGACCTTCACCTCGGATACCATTCCGGAACTCGTCGCCTACGAGGCGTTCTTCGCGCAAGTGGACGCGCATGAACGCAGAGCGGCGAATCCGGAACGGAGCGCCGAAACCCGTGAATTGATCGGGCAGCGGCTGCGGGTGATGACGGAGATGGAGGAACCCGAATTCGAACTGGTAAAGCAAGCTTCCCGCAATGCCGTTGCCGGGCTGGAGGATCTTGGCCGCGAGGCTGCCGCGGTCGCCCAGGGGACCGGCCCCAGCTTGAGTCAGCGTTCCGTCAAATTCCAGGCCCTGCAAGCGCGGCGCGAAGGAATGATCGCCGCCGCCATTCAGCGGTTGCGGGAGGTCCTGGGCGAAGCCCGTTTCCAGGAGGTGGACCGGCGAATTCGCGAGCATGTGTCCAAGACCTTGAGAGTGTACGACGTGAAACCGGCGGTGCCCGCCGGTAATTGAGCTCAAGGACGTGATGGGAATGAGATCGTGGAAGATGGCTCGGCGATTGATTGCTCGCCCTTTGGCCCGAGCAAGTTCAGACTTATGGCCAATCCTACGCCGAGACTTCCGCCGGAGTGCTGTCATGGTAAGCCGCTTGTTCGTTGTCATCTTCTCCATAGTCTGTATTTCCGAACTCCCCTTGGGGTTGGGCGCCGAATCCTTGGCTTCGAATCGGTCCGATGAACTGAGTCAGCGCGCCTGGCAGGTGATCGAAAACACCTGGAGCAAAGAAGATGGTCTGGTGCGCTTCACCCTGGTGAGCGAGCCTAAGATTCCCGTCGGGAAGTCTTGACCGGTCAACCGAAAGCGATGCGGTCCAGCCCGCTGGCGCCACCGGTTCGGAGGGGTTGTCTCATGGCGCAGAATTCGTGACAACCACGCGCACCTTTGCCGTGGATCGGATTCCATCGGCCTCGGCGGCTATCACCACGTGGTAGCTTCCCGCGGAAAGGCCCGCTCTCGGAGTCAAGGTCAGCCAGGCCTTGGACGGCGAACCATCCGAGGGTAGAAGCGCGAGGTCATCCACGGTGCACTCCAGGCTCGCTGGCGCCGCGGCGATGGTGATCCGCCCGGACACTGGCCGCTGCGCGCCAGCGTCAAACAGCAACTCAACTCTGGCCGATTGTGTCTGTCCGATGGTCACTGCCGGTACGCGCCGCATCACGATTCCGCGAGTCAGCGGCTCGAATACGTCGGGATCAATCCAAACGCTTGGCGCCGTACTCGGCGGGATGTCCACCCGCATTGTGCTCGCTTCGCAGTCCAAGAAAGGCGCCACCCGCCAGGTGGCAACTCCGAAGGAAACAAAGTGGTTCGCTAACAGGTCGAACGGCAATATGACGTCCCCCTGCGGCAAGTCCGCCTCCATCGGAGGCAAAGCCAGCCTGGGGGAGCCGGCCTCCCGAGTCAACGTACCCCACCAACGGCACCGCCCACCCGGCGAATACACGGTCCAATCCATCTGAAGCACCTGAGCCATGCCGGTGCCGATGCGATCTTCCACCTGCCACTCCAGCCGTTGATTCGCAGCCCCCGGCGCCGGACGCCAGTTTGCCCGTGGGTAGGCCTTCGTGACCAAGTTTGCATTCCGCGTATCCAGGAAGTTCACATACCCGCTGACGTCTTTCCGGACGATCCGAAGCGATTGCAACGTGTAGGGTCCGTCCGATGCGGTTCGCCGTGCCAGCGCATCTATTCGGAGTGACGCGGTCAGTGTCTGCCTGCCCTTGAGCAGGTTCGTCTGGGCGCGGCATAAAAGGGGAAGACGGTTCTCCCTTTCATCCAGTCCCGCTGTCAGTTCGCACTCCGCCTCAAAGTTCCCGCCTTCCAGGACGTACAGGTCAAAATGCAAATCGAGCCGCTCCGGAAATCCATCCGCGTTCTCGTCCACCGCCTCTTCGCGAATTCCCAGAAGCCGCGCGGATGGCGTGTAGACAGCCGATGAGCTGCTTATCCGCAGTGTTTCAAACCGGGAGCCATCCGTTCGCATCCCTTCCGCCCGCACGAGGAATCTTAGGTCCCCCTCCACCTCCGGCGTGTACATTGCTGTATATTGCTGGTCCGCGGTCTTGCGGAACTCCAGGTTCAGGAATTGTGTGACTGGCGCGCCGAACATTCGGCGGCCCGCCTCGCTCGAGTCCACGAGTGGGCGCAGTTCCATCTCCGCCGAGAGACGCACCGTCTCTGGCTGCGCTGGGCCATGGATTCTCGCCGTAATCGCGAACGGTACGCCTGCCGGGATTTCACCATCCGGGGTGCTAACGTCCATCGAGACTTTGTCCGGAGGCGGCGGAACGGACGGGTCGAACGGATCGGATGTGCGTTCCAGAAGATCCACAATCGGTAGGTAGAGAACCCGAATGGTCGCGGCCTCGGTGACCGCGGTGGTATCCGCATGCACTTGGTACACGCCCTTCTCCGCCTTCTCGAAAGCCACTAGGTGATGGATGCCTCGAAAGGGTAACAGGAGAGCATACGGGTTGATCAGCGCCCAGGGGTCGTACTCTCCCTCGTTCTCGCTCGGCAATCCTTCCATCACTCCCCATGAAACGGCGCCGCCTTTCCCCACACTCTCATCGTGGATCTTGCCGTCGGGCGTCTCCAACCGGATCTTTACGCCGCGATTCGGCGCCACAATTTGAAGGAATCCGAAATTGGTGCCTTCCTCCAACGGCACGCGCAGCGTGAAATCCTTTGTGCCTGGCGGGACCGTGACCGGCTGCAGATAATGGACTCCCGGAATCTGCCGCATCATTTCCTCGTGCTCGACTTCCCACGGCGGCGGGGCCGGGTAGATGTGAATCGCAGCTTCCAATTCCGTGGCGCGCCGGGATTCCCTCACGACCAGCATGTAGAGGCCGGCGGGTTGCTTCTCCGCGGCCTCAATTAGAACCCCCTCGCTGCCGGCCTCGCCGAATGGCCGCTCCGGCGTGAATGTTCGCCACACGAATCCTTGTTCGCCCGCGGTGTCCGGACCAATCTCGATTCCACTGGGAAGCACAATGCGCAGCGCCACCTTGCTTGGCGCAAACTTAATAACGATCTCGTCTCCCTTCTTCAACGGCTCGCTGGTTTCAAGCGCCAGCGACACCTCCCGGCCGCCATCCGGCACTGTCAACTTCCGCATGGGCGGCGGTTGGAAGCCCTCCGGCTGCGCGAGCACTGGCGTGGCCAGCCGCAGCAGAACGGCCGCGAGCATCAGAGCGGCGGGCATCCGGGAGAATGCATGAAGCGCGACTACACAGCATTGGCTAACCGCGCTGCTGCGCGGAGCGAGACGTATGGGTAGAACGAATCGCATCATCTGACACCCTGATTGCCGGCACATCCGCGCCTGCCTTCCTTCTACGTCAGTCTGGTTCCAGCACGCAAGGAATATTCATCCAACAGCCATCAGCCCGCGCCGAGCGGCTGAAAGTGTGCGGTAACCGGAGTCGCAGGTATCAAACTCGGAAAGACATTCGGTATCAAAATTCGGTATCAGGTCTTTTTCTACTTTATGTGAACACGCCGATGCCACGTAGGTTACGCAACTTCAACCAGAAATTCCAGCCGTACGAGGCCTTCTTCCGGGTTACGGCGGTTACGGTATCAGCACTGGCCCATGGACCGTGGGTTCACCCCCGATCATGAAAATAGCCGATCAATGGGCCATCTGAAGAATCAGCAGCTTGCGGCCATTATCGGGTGTGCGACATAGAAATGGAAAGTCAGGCGGCCCGGGCGCGTGAAGCCCAGTAGTCCTCGAATCTCCGATTCAGGCGGCAGCAGCGCAGGGCGAGGATGGCGTTGGCGCCGCGGACAGACCAG
>JADLCF010000090.1 GCA_020847315.1 Bryobacterales bacterium
CTGGTCTGTCCGCGGCGCCAACGCCATCCTCGCCCTGCGCTGCTGCCGCCTGAATCGGAGATTCGAGGACTACTGGGCTTCACGCGCCCGGGCCGCCTGACTTTCCATTTCTATGTCGCACACCCGAGCGCGAGGTTATATGGCGGGAGGTCATCGGATGAAGCGGGAAGACGCCCTTCAGATTCTTTGTGAGTTTGTCCAAAGCGATGCGCTGCGGAAGCATGCCCTCGGTGTGGAGGCGTGCATGGCGTTCTATGCGCGGAAACTGGGCGCGGACGAAGAAGTTTGGCGGGTGACCGCGCTTCTGCACGATTTCGACTGGGAAATTCATCCGACGCTCGAGGAGCATCCGATGAAAGGCGAACCGATTCTCAAGGAACGTGGGGTGAGCGAGGAGGTTCGCCGGGCGATTCTTTCGCATGCGGAATACAGCGGCGTACGCCGGGAGACGGCTCTCGAGAAGGCGCTATTTGCGTGCGACGAACTCTCCGGATTTCTTACTGCGCTTTCCTATGTGAGGCCCACCCGCAGCATCTTTGAAGTGGAAGTAAGCAGCGTCAAGAAGAAGATGAAAGATAAAGCGTTCGCGCGCAACCTCAACCGCGACGACATCCGCAACGGCGCGGCGGAGTTCGGGGCGCCTCTCGACGAGCACATCCAGAATTGCATTGACGCCATGCGGGAGTCCGCGGACGAGTTGGGGCTGCGCGGAAGCTTCGAGGGCTGAGCGGAACCCTGCGGGCATGAGCCTCCGCTATCAGGGGGCTTCGGCTGCCCGGCGCGCTCCGATGCGGTTAGCTCCCCTGCTTCGCGGCGTAGTGGATGCGCCAGACTACCTTGGCGCCATCGTCGCTCATCAGCAGGCTGCCATCGGGCAATTGCAGCACATCCACCGGGCGGCCCCAAACGTCTTTCGAATTCGGATCGAGCAGGAAGCCCGTGAGGAAATCCCGCGGCGGCCCGGTGGGCTTGCCGTCTTTGCCAAACGGGATGAACACCAGAGAATAGCCCACGCGCTGCGCCCGATTCCAGGAACCGTGATAGGCGAGGAAGATGCCATTCCGGAATTCCGCCGGGAAGGAATCACCCGTGTAGAAGGTGAAGCCGAGCACTGCGCCATGCGGTTGCACAGGCACGTCCGGCACGATGGTTTTCGCAACGAGATCGGGCCGTTCCCCTTTGCGGCGAGGGTCTTCGTGCGGGCCAATATAGGCGTAGGGCCAGCCATAGAAGCCGCCGGGCTGGATGTGCGTGAGGTAATCCGGCACGAGGTCGTCGCCCAGGGCATCGCGCTCCTGGACGGCGGCCCAAAGATCGCCGGTAACCGGGTTCCACTCCATCCCGATCGGATTGCGCGTCCCTTCGGCGACATACTCCTGCCCGCTGCCATCCGGGTTATAGCGGGTGATGGAGGCGCGCAGCCGAATCTCGCCGGCATCCACGTTGGAGCGCGATCCGGTAGCGAGATAGAGCTTCGATTTGTCTCTGTTGAACAGAAGGTTCCGTGTCCAGTGGCCGCCCCCGACCGAGCTCAGGTCAATAATCTCTTCACCGGGCAGAGTGGCAGTCCGCGTCCTGGTGTCGTACTTGTAGCGCTTCACGGAGGTGGTCTCGGCCACATAGAGGTAGCCGTCGCGATACTCCATCCCATAGGGCGTCCGCAGGCTGTCCAGAATCTTAACCGACTTCGAAAGTTTCCCGTCAGGCCCAATGGTGAAGACGTAGACGCTGCCTTTGGGGGCGGCATCCGTCATCAGCACTTCGTTCGACGGCCCCAGCAGGAAGGCTCGCGGGACTTCAAAGCCTTCGGCCACAACCTCGGCCGTAAAACCTTCCGGCAACTGAACACGGGCGCCATTGGGGCGTTCTATTACCGTGGGTCCGTTCCCGGCGGAAGGCGTCTGGTACGGTTCGGGAAGGCGGATAGGTTCGCCCCAGGCGGTCTTGGCCTCCGTCTGCGCCGCACCCTCCACACTGGCGCTCTCCGAAGGGCGTTGCGCGCACGCCGCGAGGAAAAGTGCGGCGGTCGCTAGACAGACGCACGCCCCTGGGAACAAACGATTCCGGGAAACCTTCATACTCACCTCTCAGGAAACGAAACACCGGGGATCTGGCTGGTTCCAGTGTATCGCGAGGGTTCGCTACGAAGCTTGAACGGGACTTGAGGAGGTCCGGCGGGGAAGTGAGATGGTGGACGGCATGGGATTCGAACCCACGACCCCCGCATTGCGAACGCGGTGCTCTCCCAACTGAGCTAGCCGCCCACTTTCTCTCTCAGAATAGCACGGGTGGGGCGCCGCGAAAGCGCGCCTTGCGAAGCGCTTCCACGGCCCGTGGCGAAAGCTAGGGAACCAGAAACGGCCAAGTCCACTGGAAGTGATACCCGTAAGAGAAAATCGCAACCGAGAGGATGCCCGCCACAATCAGAGCCAGCCCGGCGAGCGTCCACCAGAGCACCTTCCAGGGGAAGCGCCGGCCCTCCTGATGGATCACAAGCAAGTAGCTGAGCAGAACGCCGACGAAGAAGAGCACGATCATCGGCACGGAAAAGATCATCAAGTTGAAGACGTCGGGCGTCGGCGTGATCACGGCGGCCAAAATCACGATGCCCAGGATGGCATAGCGTGAATTACGGATGAGAAAACCGGGGTTCACGATGCGCAACAGGGTAAGAAAGAAGATCAGCACCGGGAGTTCAAAAACCACGGCGATCGCCAGCACAACGTTCATGAAGAGGTCAAAGTATTCGGTAATGGAAACCATCGGCGTGATGTTGATATCGCGCCCAATTCCCAGCAGAAACGTGAGGCCGAAACGGAAAGCCACGAAGTACGCAAACAGGCCGCCCGTTACAAACAGGCCGGCGGAACCGAGGACGAAGGGGGCCGCCCATTTTCGCTCCCGCTTATAGAGACCAGGGGCGATGAAGCCCCATACCTGATATAGAATCCAGGGGGAAGCCAGAAATAGAGCGGCGATGAGGGGCAGCTTGATATAAACCACATTGAAGGCTTCCATCGGCGTGATCTGCGTGAGGTTCGGCGGATTCACGCCCAGTTCAATGAGTGCCTTCGTGGCGGGCTCGCTGACAATCTGCCACAACTTCTCGGCATAAACGATGGAGACCGCAAAGGCGATGCCGAGGCCGGCGACCACGCGGATCAAGCGGGCACGGAGTTCGTCGAGGTGCTCCATGAAGGACATGCGTAACATGCCTTCTTCGTCCGGGTCTTCCTCCTCCGGTTCGTCCTCCTTGGGCGGTTTCTTTCCTCCCCCACCCCCGGCTGCGACCGTTCCCGCGGCTGCGGGTGTGACGGCCAAATCGGAGGACGAAGACGAGGAAGCGGTGGCCTCGGAAACCTCGGCAGATTCCTCCGGCCTCGCGTAGCCATCCTCGTAGTAGTCGTAACGGTAAGGCTCTTCGGTATCGTGGTAGGGTTCCACGCGGTAGGGGTCTTCCGGGTTCACACCGGCATCGTCCGGTGGAGTGTCTCCCGGCTCCACCATCACACTGCCGGAAGGATTTTCGTTCTGGCTGCCGGGTTCGTCTGAACCGGAAAAATGGCTGGGGTCTGCATCGGCCATGCGCCCGATGCGTTCGGGATCGTCCTCGGGCAAACCGCGCTCTTCGAGCGTGGGGTCTTCGGCCCCATTGTTGGTGGAGTATTCCGTGGTGGCGTCCGAACCCGGCGATGTTTCGCCCGGTTCCCGGCGCAGCTCATTTTCCGGATTCGCGTCGTTATGCGGCATGCTCGCCTCAGCCTGTGAATTCGGTTCGCTCTGAAGGCGCGCCGGACGCAGCCGGGCCGCGCGGCGGGCGGAGTGCATCAAGGCGTCCGCCCGCCACCGGTTCGGAAGCGTCTAGACAGGCTCGCTGCCTTGCGCTACGGTGCCTTCTGGGGCTGGCCGACTCGCGGGAGAAGGGCTGGTCTTCGTTTGACCGCTGTCACCGGAAATCTCGGCCGTTGAGGACTGTGGGCCGTCGCCCGCAGCCAAGGAATCATTGCCATCGGAAGAAGTTGTGTTCTGAGCTACTTCCGTCCCCTGCCCGTCGCCACTCGTTGTAGCGGGATAATCATTGGCATAAGGATCGTCGTAGGGCGTGGAGTAATACGGATCGGCATCGGTGTTGTCGTCGTAATACGCCTTCTTTGCTTCACGCTGAAGCTCTTCTCCTTCTTCCCGGATGGCGTTCATTTCGCGATCCCACGTAGCTCTCAGATCTTCTGAGGCCTTGCGGAAGGTGGCAAACGCTTTGCCCGCCTGCGAGAACAACTCCGGAAGCTTACGCGGTCCGAAGATGAGCAAGGCGAGTATGGCGATGGCCATGGTCTCTTGCC
>JADLCF010000091.1 GCA_020847315.1 Bryobacterales bacterium
CGAGCATGTGCTCAATGGGATGGCCGAAGTGCCCGATGCGGGCGCGCTTCACGTCATGCAGCGCCATGGCGATCTCACACCACTCGACGATTTCGGCCTCGGCCGCGGGGTCGTCTTCGAGCGTGCCAAGAATCACCTCGGGAGGCCGCTTGCCCATGCGGATCGCGACTCCGAGAAACTCCGGCACGGAGCAGAAGTCGTCGTTCGCCAGTTGCATGTGCGTGGTGGCTCTGCCGTAATTCATCGCGGCCAGGGGTTGCAGCGCGACAAGCACGATCGGTACATCGAGATTGCGGACGATGGCGCCGAAGGTGGCCGACGTCGCATAGGTGAGCATGTCGCAGAAAACGAGGTCGAGGTCGGCCGCTCGGAGGCGCGGGAGGAGCGCGTAGGCGTCCTGGGCCTTATCTACCATGCCGAAGTTCTCCACCGTGGCTCCGGTAGCCGCTACGCGCCGGATAAGCACGTCGAGCTTCGCCATGAGCTCGTCGCGAAGGCCGGGGAACTGGCCCCAATAGACGTGGTAGCCGACGCCGAACACGCCGATGCGGGCCGCGCGGGCTTTTCTTCGTGCAACGTTCATGCAAGTCCTTTCGATGGAGCGGGCACGGATGCGCGCCGGCCTATCGCTAATATGAGCCATGCGGCGGGATACAAGAGCGCGGAAACCAGGAACACCGGCGCGAAGCCGGCGTGGTCCACAACCGGCCCAATCAGCAGGTTCGAGAGCATCCCGGCGATGCCGCCGCACGCGCCGGTCAATCCCACGGCCGTGCCCACTTCGTTCGAATCCACGGTATCGCCGATGAGTGTGATGTAGTTGGCGATCCAAATACCGTGGGCGAACATCAGCACCGACATCAACGCGATGGCCGTTCCCGCCGTGTCCGCGGTGACGGCAAGCCAGGAGGTGGGGGTGAGCAAGGCGGCTGCCAGCATCAGAGCCATGCGCGCCCGCCGCGGGGTATAGCCCCGGTTCACCAGCAGGTCGGAAACGCGGCCGGCGCCGATATTCGTGACGCCTAGCGCGAAGAAAGGGATCCAGGTGAGGTTCCCGATGTCGAGGAGGGAGAGCCCGCGCTCCCGCGACAGGTACTGGGGGATCCAGAACATATAGAAATAGAAGACCGGGTCGAAGAAGAAGCGGGCAAGCATGAAGCGGCGCACGTCTCCGCGGGCGAGCACCGCCCGGAAGCCTGGGCTGGGTTGGCTGGGCGCGGATGCCTGCGCGCGCGGAAGGCCCCGGAATGCAAGCTGCCAAGCAGCAAGCCAAGCCAAACCCAGAACCGCCGTTGCGACGAACGCGCCGCGCCAGCCGAAGAGACCGGTCCACCACACCGTAAGGGGTGGGGCGAGGACCGCGCCGAAAGCCGAACCCCCGTTCGCGAAGCCTACGGCGAGCGCGCGCTTTTCGAGGGGCATCCACTCCAGCGCTCCCTTGGTAGCGGCGGGGAAGCAGGGGCCCTCGCCCACGCCGAGAAGAAAGCGCGAGGCGCCGAGCGCCCAGGGGCCGCGTGCGAGGGCGTGAGCCATGCTCGCCAGGGACCAGAGTCCCACCGAGAGAGCCAGCCCCAAGCGCGTGCCGAGCGCATCCGTGAGCCGTCCACCGAGCGCGAACATCACGGTATAGCTGAGTACAAAGGCGAAGACCACCCGCGAGTACGCGGCATTCGACATACCAAACTCGCGCATGAGTTCGGGCGCCAGCACGCTGAGCACCTGGCGATCCAGGAAGCTCAGCGCGGTGGAGCAGAACAGCAGCGTTACGAGGATCCAGGCGCGATGCGTCGGCATGGGTTAGAACATGAAGCGTAACGCGAATTGCAGTGTGCGCGGGGGGCGCGACGAGAGGAACTCGCTGATGCCCGGCCCGCGAATTTGAGTGGGTGCGGTGATCGTCTGCGCGCCAAGCGCGAAGGCTAGAAGGGCGCCGAGCGCCGCGAAGGCCAGTGGCCGGAAGATTCGGTACTGCATCAATCTCACCTCAACCTTACTGGGGGATTACGCCTTGCTTCTTCAGGAATGCTTCAATATGACGCTGGCCGCGCAGGATGTCTGCGTCGGACCAGGTATGACGGCCATGCGCGCCGCCTGGGACTGTCACCAATTCGCTCGAAACGCCCACCTTCGCGAGCGCTTCTTGCAACCGTACGGAGTCCGAATAGGGCACGGACTTGTCCGCGTCGCCGTGGAGCATTAGCACCGGCGGCAAGCCGGGGCGCACCCAGGTGAGCGGCGACATCCGGCGCGCCATTTCCTTGGGGTCTCCCGGTCCGCTGAGCCATTTCGACCGGTGCGGCCGGTCGTCGGGGATCAGGGGCGCGAGGTCGGTGGCTCCGTAGTAATCGACTACCGCGCGCGCCTTGGGCGCCGGACCTGGAATGCCGCAGGCTCCGTCCATCGACGTATCGAGAAATGCCGTCATCAATGCCAGGTGACCGCCGGCGGAGCCGCCCGTGATCACAATCTGGTTGGGGTCGATCCCGTACTCGGCGCCGTTGCGGGCCAGCCAAAGGAAGGCACAGCGTGCGTCCTCCACTGCGGCGGGCGCCGGTGCGCGTCCGCTCAAGCGGTACTCGACCGCGACGACGCGCATCCCAAGTTGCAGGTAGGGCAGATACCACAATACGTACTGTTCCTTCGATCCTGTCTGCCAGCCGCCGCCGTGAATGTACAGCATGGCGGGACCGGGCTTCTTGTCGTAAGGAACATAGAGGTCCACCTTCAGATCGCCCTGCGGCGTGCTGCGGTAAACGATGTCCCGGACGGCACGAAAGCGTTGACCTACCAGGGTTGCCCAGTCCCGTGCGGTTTCCTGCCCGGATGCTTGCGCCACGAAAATGAACATTAGAATGTTCATATAGTGAAATATCTTGTTCATATCGTGTAGTATGAATATCGTGAATGTATGAGAAAGTCAAGTACAATCGCCAAACCTTCAGGAGCGGGGACTCTGGAGAAGGGGTTGATCGTGCTGGAAACGATCGAGCACGCGCCACATCCGGTGAGTCTTCAGGAGATTGCCGCGATCAGCGGAATCCAGCGGCTGTCCGTTTACCGGCTCGTATCCGTGCTGGCGCAGCGAGGCTATGTGCGGAGGGGCGAGGATAAGCGTTACCGTGCCGCGACACGCCGCCGCAGGCCGTTGTTTGGCTACGCGGCGCCGCTGACGGGGAATACATTCCGGCAGGATCTGGCTTCGTCATTGCAGAGCGCCGCCGATGCCGCAGGGGCGGACCTTCTTCTGCTGCACAACGCGCCGGGGGACTCCACGGCCCTCATGCAAAACGTCGAGACGCTCCTCAAGGCCCGGGTTGATCTGGCGATGCTCTTTCAACCGGTGGAGGCGCTGGGGCACATGGTGGCGGGCCGCTTGGCGGAGGCAGCCGTGCCGTTCATCAGCATCGAACGCCCTGTTCAGGGAGGGGTGTATTTTGGCGCGAACAACTATCTGGCGGGCAAGCTCGCCGGCCAGCGGCTGGGCAGGCATGCACAGGAGTGCTGGAAGGGCCGTTTTGACCGGATAGCGCTCATCGAGGGCGCTCAAACCAGCACGAACGTGAATGCCCGGCTCGCCGGGGTTCTGGTGGGGCTGCGGGAAGTGGCCGGAGAGGTGGAGGAATCCCGGGTGGTCCATTTACATGGCAATGCGGACCGTGAGGCCAGCCGCCTGGCGATGTCACAGCTTCTAGATTCGCTGCCCGCGGATTGCCACATGCTGGTCTCTGCGTTCAACGATATCAGCGCGCTAGGGGCCATGGATGCCGTTCTATCGGCGAAGCGGACTGCCACCGTGGCTATCGCCGGCCACAATGCGATGCATGAGAGCCGGGTGGAAATCCGCAAGCCCGGATCTCCGTTCATTGCGTCCGTCGCGTATTTCCCGGAGCGATATGGCCAGAAGTTGCTGAAACTCGCCACGGCGATCGTGGAAGGGGAAGCGGTTCCGCCCGCCGCTTACACGGACCACCTGGTGATTGATCGGAGCAACGTGGACATACTCTATCCGGTGAGCTAACGGTGGCTTTCGCAGCGCTACAAGGCAGACGCGCAGCGCAGGGACCGCGCATGCGGGGGATCAACTTCGATGCCGGAAGAGGTGATCGCTTGGCTGGTGATGGTATAGCTTGCCGGGTTCGAGGTCCGTCGAGGGGGGATTCTCCCATTTCGTGAAGTAGTTGGACTTCAGGTATTCGAAATCCAGGGTGGAGAGCCCGATGGCGGTGGTCAACGCAGGGGAATGCTCCGTGCCGACGGCGTTGGTCAGGCCAGTGAAGAAGGTGGAGACGGTGGCGAAGCGCGCTGCCTCGCAGAGCACCGCAATCAGAACGGCAATGATGCGCTTATCCAGGGGATCGCGCCCTTTCCGGAAGCGGGCCAGCGCGCCAATGCTTCTCAGATCGTCGTAAGCAATGCGGCCCACTTTGCCGAGATCGTTGTAGTTGGAGCCGGTTCCGCAACTCACGCCCCATCCGCCCGCTTCTCCGTCAAACGAGTACCACTGATCCACGCCTCGAAAGCCCACCAGGTACGCATTCAGTGCGCGGACTTGCACGTCCAAGTACTCGTCTTTCGGGGTCCGGACGGAGATGCGGAAGAACTGGATCTTCCGCCCGTCGGTGGATTCCAACAGGCTTCGGAACGCGGCGATGCTGGTCTGATACTTGCCTGGATTCAGGTCCACGATGAGGCTCGAACGATCCGGTATCCCCATATCCTGGAGAGCGGAAACCATGGCTCTCTGGGATCAATCGGCGGAACCTGCCCGTCCGTATCGGTAGGCGTGTTTGCTTTCGCTTGCGGGTAGGCTAGAATCGCGAGGGCATGGTTAGGAAAGAGATTGCGATCTTCAGCGGCTTCGCCACCCTGCTGGCTGTCACGCGATGGCCCCTTGCGCCGAAGTATCTCTTCTACTTCGATTCCGTGAACATGGCTTACTCGTTGGTGGATTTCGACCCCCAGAGGCACCAGCCGCAGCCGCCGGGCTATCCGCTCTATGTGGGATTCTGTAAGGCGATCCACGCACTCGGATTTTCGCCGGAGACGACGTTTCTCGTTAGCGGCGTCCTGGCCGGAGCGCTTGCGGCGTGGCTGCTGATCAAACTCGGCGAGGAGTGGGGAAATGGCCGGGCGGGATGGATGACGGCGTTTCTCTTCAGCTTCACCCCGGTGTTCTGGTTCAATTCCCTCACTAATCAGGGCCGCGCCTTCAGTGCCGTGGCGAGTGCGGGAACGGCGTGGCTGTGTCTGCGGGCGTCGCGGACGGGTGCGCATTGGGGGTGGCTGGCGGGCGCGGCGTGTTTTCTGAGCACGATGGCGGGCTTCCGGCCCGTGGAATCCCTGATGTTGACGCCGCTGCTGCTTTGGGCGGCGTGGAAGCGGCGTCCGGGTGGAAAAGCGCTTGTGGCGGCGCTTACGGCGGGCCTCGTTCCGGCAGTGGCGTGGGGATGGGTTCTGCTGGCGGAGTCGGGTGGTTTGACCGCATATCTCGAACTGATGCGAAACTACGCGAACGCGGAGAATATCGTCGCCACGCGCACGGCGGCGCATCCGCTGAAGGCTGTCTGGAAGACGGCGGAGTTCGTGGGGGCCATGCACCTGATGGCGTTTCTGCCGTGGTGCTGGGCGTTGTTGTTCGCGCGGCCCCGCTTGAAGGGCCGGGGCGGTTTTCTGGCAGTCTGGCTGCTGCCGGGTATCGGTTTTCAGATCCTTGGCCATGCGGCGGACCCGTGCCATACGCTGGCAACACTCGTGGGCGTTTGCTGGGTCGGCGGGCTGACGATGGCGGAGTTGCGAGGCCACAAGGGAATCTTCGCGTTAGCCGCGGCCTGTATCCTCGGCACGGCGTTGTTCCTGAATCCCCTGCGTGGGGCGGCCCGGGCGACGAGCTACGACGTTATCCGGCGGGTGGATACCGCTGTATCCGAAGCTGTGGATACGTTGCGCGCGGCGGAACGGGAAGGCCCGCTCACGATTGTCGTGCGGGAGACGCTCGTTACCTGGCGTCACCTGGCCTGGTATTTCCCCAACGCGGAGATCTGGGTGGTGGAACCCACCCGGTATTGGAGCCCGAGCGGCGCGGCCGAGTATGTGCCGGATCCGGCAAAGCAGGTTTGGATCGTGGAACGGAAGGGTGTCAGGCGGGCGGCGAGGGACGCCACGGCGGTGCTGCCGGAGACGGTGCGCCGCTGAGGCGTAAACGGATCAACCGGCTGAGTTCACGTAGCGTCTTCCAAAGAGGCGCGAGGCGGAAGAACTGAGATTCGCCGTGGAGGCGTGGTTTGTGAGTGACGCCGAGTTCAACGGCGCGAAGTCCGAGGCGCTCTAACCCCCATGCAAGTTCGACGCAAATCGTTCCGCTTGAGGAATGCAGCGGGAGCGACTGGACGGCGCCGCGGTGCAATAGGCGGAAGTCGCAATCCACATCTTTGAGGTGCAGGGCGAAGAGCAGACGCACGAACTCGCGGTAGGCAGCGCCGAGGAAGATGCGCCGCCAGGGGTCCGAGCGCCGTTTCTTGTAGCCGTTCACCCAGGGCGCGCCATTCGCGGCGGCATCGAGCAGTAGGGAGAGTTCCGCCACCTCATACTGGCCGTCGCCGTCGGTATAGAAGACATACTCCTTCGAGGCAGTGGAAAAGCCGGATCGCAATGCGCCCCCATAGCCTCGGTTCGCGGGGTGCGCCACTACGCGAAGCCGTTCTCCCCATCGCCCGCGGCAGGCCTCGAGCACGTCTGCCGTGGCATCCCGGCTACCGTCGTTGATGACGATCACCTCAAAGTCTTCCACTAGTTCCGCGCAGACCCGGAAGGCGTCTTCGACGAGCGTGGCGATGGTTGCCGCGTCGTTGTAAGCGGGGAAGAACACACTGAGCGAGTAAGGGAAGCGGCGCGGCGCGAGGGGGGATGTCATGGTTCGAGGCCGTATGTGAAGACGGGTGTCCCCTCCGGGGGTGGCACTTCCGCGATGGAAAGGACGTCGGCATGCTTCCAGCCGAGCGCGACGTCGGCTGTGTAGCGGTAGACCCATACGCTATAGGGCGACGGGCCCACGTAGACGGGGCGCCCGTGCTGTTGGGCGAATTGCAGGAATGCTTCCGTCGGCTGGCTGCGCCACTCGTACTGCGGATACTTCTTCAGCCAAAGATAGAGCGGATTCCAGAGGACGAACGCCAAGGCGGCGAACGTGGCGAGGCGGCGGACGCGGGCCGATTCATCCCGCGCCGCGGCGTCCCAGGCGAACGCCAGCATGGCGGCTAGACCGAACGTGGCCAGATACGTGTGGCGGCTGGGGGCGAAAGGCATGTAGGTGAGGAACGAATAGGGCAGTAGAGTGACGATAGAAAAGCCGAGAGCCGCCGCCATGGGCGCGGGCAGGCGCTTCCATAATAGAAACCCGGCTGCCACAATCCCCCAGGGCAGAAAGAGGCGCCAGAGCGTGCGGAACAGGTTCGCTAGAAACGGAGCGTGGAGGGAGAACGTGCCATCGTGCAGGTGCTGGTGCTGCTGGCTCGCGGCAAAGACGGCCCAGGCATAGGCGAATACAGCCACTCCGGAGAGGGCGGCTACCGCGAGGTCCCCACGCCGTCGCGAACCCTCGATCCACCAGCCGCCGGCCAGCAAGGCGGGAAGCACAGCCGCGGATTCCTTGGAATAGAGCGCCAGCACAAACGAAACCAGCGTGAGGGCGAGCCACCCCGCGCGGTGAAGGCGCAACCACTGCATCCAACCAAGCAGGCAGAGGAGCAGGAACGCGAACACCAGCAACTCATGAACCGCGGCCACCCAGACGACGGCCTCCTGGTGACCTGCCAGCAGGACAAAAGCCAATGCGGCCACGAACGCACGGCGGTAACCGAGCCGGGGCCAGACGCCGCACGCCTGAATGAGCAGGCCATTGCACAGGTGGAGGAAGATGCTCACCATCCGGTGGTAGAAAATGTCCGTGCCGGCCGCGGCTTCCACGGCGCGCGTGAGGAAGAGGGACGTTGCGCGGGTGCGGTAGAGCGCATCTCCGGCCAGTTTCGAGAGGCCATCGGCGGAGATGAACTCGCGGCCAAGGCCGATCTGCATGTAGTCGTCGGAGATGGGGGGCAGCGCCAGGAATGGTAGATAGGGGAGGATTGCGGTGGCGCTGAGCAGAGCGATTGTCAACAGCAGCCGCCGGGGCGGCGGAAAATCGGTTAAGGGGGTGGGGTTCATGCCGGGATCGACCTCTTGCGGGCGAGCACCCATAGCGATTGCCCAACGGGG
Organism: Bryobacterales bacterium; assembly: GCA_020847315.1. GTDB lineage: Bacteria > Acidobacteriota > Terriglobia > Bryobacterales > Bryobacteraceae > JACTMJ01. Next base: position 8,251 of record JADLCF010000091.1, read on the forward strand.
AAGCTTCCGCCATGGCGGAGCCATGCCGCTTCCGCCGTAAGAATGCTCCTCAGCGCGGCGTTGAAAAGCGGAGGTAGAGGCCGCAATCCGCTCTCGGGCGGGGCGTTCATGAGAGGTTCCCAAACGCGAAATTTGAAGAGCGAGACCGGCAGGAGCAGGCAGTTGGCGTAGGTGTGCCGGATGGGCGTGAGGCCGCTGCGTTCGAGAGCGGGCAACAAGTCTTGTTTGCGAAAGCGCTGCCGTTCATTGACGAAGGCGGAGTGCCGGCTGCGCAGCCAGGGAAAGGCCGAGACGCGGAGCAACAGGAGACCGCCGGGGGCAAGCACGCGGACGAATTCGTCGAGCGCGGTTCGCTCTTCGCCGGGTTCGAGGTGAACGAGAACGTCCAGCGCCAGCAGAGTCTGTACACAGTTGCGGGCGAATGGCAGGCTTCGCATATCGGCCAGCGCGAGCCTGCGCAGGCCCCGGTCGCGGGCGTAGCGCAAGCCTTCGGGCGCAAGGTCCATCGAAACCACATTCGACGCGGGATAGCGGCGCTCAAAGAGAGTGCTCACGCCGCCCGTGCCGCAGCCTACTTCGAGCATGAGTCCGCCACTGGAGTGATGGCGATCGAGGAAGTCGCACAGCATGCGGTTCATTCCCTGAAACCACCAGAAATGTTCCTCCGTGGCGGCGATGTTGGCGAATTCCGCGGGGTTCATGCCGGGATATCGGGAGCGCCCGCCGTCGCGTGCCTTTCAAGTTCGGTGACCGGGCCTCCATGAGGTTGTCGGCCGTAATACCGGAGAGTCTGCCGAAGCCCCTCGGGGAAGCGTGTTTCCGCGTGCCACCCCAGCACCGAGTGAGCGAGGCGAGTATCGGTGGAGTAGGAGCCGATATCGATGATTCGGCGGCTTTCCGGAAATGGGCACAAGCGGGGAGGCGGGAGCAGGGCAGCTTCACTCACGAGTTCCGCGATTTGCCGGAGTTCCCAGGATTCCGCGTGGCCGATGTTGAAGACGCGATGCATGCTGAGCGGGGCCACTCCTGCGTGGAGAATCGCGTCCACGGCATCGCCTACGAAGAGGGGGTCCCGTTTCTGCCGTCCGTCGCCGTACACCCGAAGAGGGCTACCATTCAGCGCCTGTGTCAGGAAATGGGCCAGAAAGCCTTGACCCGAAATACCAAGCGCCATCCGCGGGCCATAGATGTTGGTGAGGTTGAGGACCACGGCATCGATGCTGCCCATTCGGGTCAGCAGGAGGTGATACTGCGCCGCCGCCTGTTTGTGAACGCCGTTGAAGTCGACCGGATCGACGGGGTGACGCTCGTCAACGGGGAGATATCGTGGGGGGCCGTAGACCTGCCGCGTGCTGGTGTAGACTACCCGCTTGCCAGGGGCGTGAATCGCGCAGTGCTGCAAGAACGACAGTTGTGAACTGACGTTCAGTTGAAGATCTCTAGAGGCTTCGGCGGGGTCCGCGGAATGCGAAATTTCCGAAGCAAGATTGAAAATGACGCCGGCGGAGCGAAGGAGCGGTGGTATGCTCTCCCGGTCCGCGATGTCAGCCAACTGCACGTGGATATCCCGGGCGATTTCCTTCACATTCGCCAAAGCTCCGCCACAACCGGAGACCAGATTATCGATCACGGTCACTCGCGCGCCAAGGGCTCGAAGCGCGAGAGCGAGGTTAGAGCCGATGAAACCAAGCCCACCCGTGATCACCGCGTGACGACCGCGATAGATCTCTTGGAGTGGGTGACGGTGATGGGTCATGCGAACTCCGCAATTCTTCGGGCAACCGTTTGCACCTGCTCGAGCGAAAGATGAGGCCCCAAGGGAAGGGAGACGATCTCCTGGGCCGCCTGCGCTCCGTGAACCGGCGTTTCCGCCCAAGAGGCGTGAGGGATCAACCCAGGCTGGTCCTGAATGGCGACAGGGTAATGAACGCCGGTTTGGATGTTCCGATCAGCCAGGTAAGCGCGAAGGGCTTCCCGATGTGTTGCGCGCGCGACGCAGAGATGGTGGACGGAATCGGAATCCCATTCGAGCAGGCGCAGGGCGCCGGCGTGGCGAAGTCCCTCCGCGTAGGCCGCAGCCAGGTTGCGCCGCCGTTGGTTCCAGGCTTTGAGGTGCGGCAGAAACGCTCGCAGATAGCAGGCCTGGATCTCATCGAGACGGGAATTGACGCCCGGCGCGCGGCATAGCTGGTCGCCCAACCGTCCGCCGTCGCGCAACTGACGAAGGCGGGCGGCGATTTCAGGGTCGGACGTGACGATTGCGCCCCCGTCTCCGAGGCAGCCGAGGTTCTTGGTCGGATAGAAACTATAGGCGCAATAGGGGGAGAAGTGCGTGAGGGGCATTCCCTTGACGAAAGCTCCGTGAGCCTGGCAGGCATCCTGGATCAGCGCGACGCCGCGTTGTTTACATAACGAAGAAAGATCCGGTAAGTTGCAGGGCTGGCCATAGAGATGAACGGCCACAACGGCGCGGGTTGCCGGGGTAAACGCGCGGTCGATGGATTCCGCCGTCAGCAGGAGATTTTGAGGGGAAACGTCGGCCACGCGGATGCGAGCGCCCGTTGCCAGAACCGCCTGCGCGGTGAAGAGCGAGGTCATTGAGGGGAGGATGACTTCATCGGGAGCGCTGCCGGAGCCGCCGCGGCCGATACCCGCGTCCCGCAAACACAACTCAAGCGCAACGGTTCCGCTTCCCACGCCTACTGCCGCAACTCCGCCCACCTCGCGGGCGAACTCCGTTTCAAAAGCGCTGGTTTGGGGGCCCAAAATGTACTGGCCCGCGCGGTGCATCTCCGCAAGGTTCGAGCGGATGGCATCCTCAGCCTCCGCGAGCGCGCCGCTGAGATCGAACATCGGAATCGGTAGCGCCCCCACTTCCGGGGGCAATTGGAGAACCATAGTGCTCAATTCCCGGCGATGCGTTCCCGCTGTTTCTGGTATGCTAACCAATCCGGTGACAACGGTAACTTCGCGAAGGAACCATCAAGATGTAATTAACTTCCCACAACTTTACAATTTTTTCATCACAAATTGGTAACCTTGCCCCTTTTTTTGTCGCCTTAGATTCGCACGTTTGTACTGGAACCTTGATGGGCTCCTTCGTTCGCCGAACCGGGTCCGGTCCCGATTCCCTTTGAGCAGGCCCTTTCCTTCAGCCTTTCCCTCTGAAATTTTCCGTGCGCCTGATCTCGTCCGGCGCTATTTCCCCTTGATTTGACGGTATTGTACGTAGTGACATGCCACGATACGCCGCGATCGATATCGGAAGTAACTCGGTGAGGATGCTGGCCGCGGAGGTGACTGCAAGCGGGGGGCTCCGGCAATTGGCCGAAGATCGCCAAGTGACGCGTATCGGCGAGAGTGTATTCGCGAACGGGGAGGTGAGTGAGGAGACGCTCAACCTTGTCATGAGCGTCCTCGAACGGATGCGAAAAGCCGTCGAGCCCCTGGAAGTGGCCGGAATGCGCGCTGTCGCGACCAGCGCGGTGCGGGATGCGCGGAACCAGCAGGAGTTTCTTCGCCGGGCCGAGGCCGCACTTGGGATTGAAGTCGAGATCATTTCCGGGCAGGAGGAAGCCCGGCTGATCCACCATGGCGTGGTGGCGGAGAGGGAATTCACCAGGGGACGGCAATTGCTGATCGACATCGGCGGAGGCAGCGCCGAGTTCATCCTGAATGAGGATGGCGCGCTCCGGGGTGCGTATTCAAAGCCGCTTGGCGCGGTGCGGATGTGGCAGAGTTTCCTGAAGACGGACCCGGCGACTCCCCTCGAACTACTCCAGTTGGAAGAGTACATCGAGGAGAAGATCGGCGAAGCCGTGAGCGAATTCGGGTCTGGGGACATCGATTTCGCAATCGGCACATCGGCATCGGCATCGGCCGCGGTTTGCGCGGCGAGGGCGATTCCGCGGGCGAACCGGGATACGGCGAGCGGCACGAGAGTGAGCCGGGAGGAACTCGAAGATCTCTACCGCCGTCTGGCGCCAATGACTCTCGAAGAACGGCGGAAGGTGACCGGAATTGGCCCGCGACGGGCGGAGATCATCGTGCCGGGAGTAGCGCTTCTCGCGAGGGCGCTCTCGCGTTTTGGGGTGGATCATCTGGTCTATTCGAGCGCGGGGGTACGCGACGGCATTGTGCTCGACCTGGATGCGCGCGGGGTGGGCATCGCGCGGATTACGCTGACGGAGGAGCAGCGCGGGGTGGTGGAAGGTGTGGCCAGCCGGTTTGGGGTGGATCTGGCGCGCGCCCGGCGGACGGCCCGGTTCTCGCTCGATCTCTTCGTGGGCCTGGAGCAACTGCACCAACTGCCGCCACGATTTGGCCGCATTCTGGAAGCGGCAGCGTTCCTGCGCAATGTGGGCTACTTCATCAGCGCCACGAAGCACCACAAGCATTCACACTACATCGTCTCCGGCGTGGAACTGCCATCGTTCACGGAGAATGAACAGCGGCTGATCGCCGTGTTATGCCGGTATCACCGGAAGTCCATGCCGGTGAATTCGCACGTGGAGTTCACGTCGCTCGCCGACGCGGATCGAAAGGCGATCTTGCTGCTGATTCCGTTGCTGAGGATCGCAGATGCCTGCGGGCGGAGCAAGGAGGAGCGAATCTCCAAATTGCGCTGCCTGGTGAACGGGAGTACGCTGACCATCGAGTTGCGGCATCACCGGCCGCTCGATCTGGAACTCTGGGCGATTGGACGAAGCCTGCCCATTTTTCGGGATGTTTACAGGCGCTCCGCAGTGCTTTCGCCCGTGGCCGTGCCCGAGAAGACGGGCGATTTCGCCGCGCCTTGAGGCTTCGGGGCGCGCCTAATTTCCGGGTTCCCCGGCCACCGGTTCGACGATGAGGCCCGCCAGACGAAATCGCTCCAGTTCAATCGGCACAGTGCGAAGCAGGAAGCCGCGGATCGCTTCGGGATCGTCCAGGAGGGCTTCCTGCCCGTGCAGTGCTTGCGAGGATAGCAGCGGGATGGGGAAGCCTTCGATCACAATCTCCGGTTTGCCGGATGCCTTCTGCAACTGGATCATGGAAGCCAGAGTGGAGCAGATTTCCGGCACGTCGCGGCTGCCATCGGTGAGCGCGGCGAGCGCGCGGTGCATGGGGTCCGGAAAGGGCAGAGACCGATGGAAGAGGCTCGTGAGTGGAAGGCCGAGCAGCGCTTCCCAGGAAGCGATTCCTGCCATCGCGGGCTTGCGCGGGAGCGCGGCTGGGATGGGAATCTCCCGACTGGACGTCTGCAGGACTCCATTTCGGGAGAGATCTTCGACGAGGTCCCAATACTCGGCAACCTGAGCGGGCGCGGGGCTGGGAACTGCGCGCAGCATGGCATCGGAGACCTCGCCGAGCGCGACCGGAGCGGGGTAGGCGACGGCGATGGCTTCGAAGAGAGAAGCAATCAGCGGGTTGTTCGAATGGAAGCCGAGCACGCTGAGTGGGGAATCGAAGACGCGATTGCCTTCCTCATCGGTGGCGCTCGCACGCAGAGGCGAGGTCACCCGGCAATGGCGGAGCAGTTCCAGGTACGATGCCGGCGACGGCTGGTTGGATGCCGGAGTAAAAAGGCTCTGGCGAAAGGTGCGCATGGAAAGAAAATCTTTGTACTGCTCCCGCAGCGTACCCCCCTCGCCGGTGATGCTTGCGAGGATTTCCTCCCCCGTGGAAAGGTGCTGCAGGCCGGGAACATACTTCTGCACGGCGTCGGAAAGATACTGAAATCCGTACGCTCCCGCGTGGGCCACTACCTCGTTCAGGTAGAACGGCTCATTGATTTCTGCAAGCTCATCGTGGATCGCGGTGGCGAAGCCCTTCTCCACGGTCTGGGCGGCGATGATCGGATAGGGGTTGTCTGCCTCTTTCATGGAGGCCAGCGCTTCGATCAACTTCCAGGCCTCGCGCAATTTGGTCTCCCGATCCGGAAAGCGCTTCATGTGCTCCAGGCAGAAATCCCGCAGCCATTGGTTCTGCAGCCAGCCTGGCAGGCAGTTGTAACTGACCTGGATGACCCCGCGAGGCGTGAGGCTTCCCTGGGCGACGCGCCACAGAGCCTCTCGCGCATCTGCTGGCGCCCAGGAATAGAACCCGTGGACCAGGATGTAGTCGTAGCTGCCGAAGTCGTCGGCCAGATCCCGGATGTCGGCGGCATGGAAGCGGATGTTGGGGATCTCCATGCGCTCAGCCAGGGACTTGGCAATCTCGATGGGGCGCGCCGCATAATCCACGCCAACGAACTCGGCTCCCGGGAGGGTACGCGCCATGGGAAGCAGGTTCAACCCGGTGCCGCAGCCCACTTCCAGCACGGTGGCCGTCTCAATACGCGGGGGATCGAACCCGCGCAGATAGGCGGCCGCGTAGAGGTTGCCGATATGCAACTGCGGCTGCGCCTTGGTGGGATAGAGATCGATCTCGTAAGCGTTCTGGCTCATAGAAGAACTCGGATGATGTAGCGCCGGCGGGGGACGGGAACCGGCAGACGGTGTTTATCCAACGATACCTTACTCCCTTCGAGACCGCCTGCGATGAATGGATAGGAAGCGCGAACGGAGAGGTCCGGGGCGAGGGTATCGCCGATGATGAAGAATCGCCAATGACGGCAATCGGACGCAACGGGACCCGATCCAGGAAAAATAGCAATGCGAGGCAAATTCTTTCAGACTTTATTGTCTTTTACTCTTTGAAATTTGTATGATGTGTACTTGAGTGGTGATATTTCGGTGGGGTATCGCCTTTTCTGGCGAAAGCTGTCAGAATGGCAGCCTTCGGGGCGTATCTATCTGATTCTGAAACGCTCTGAAAACCATACTCCCCCCACTCAAGAGGAGCAGTAAAGGCGAACTTATGTCGAACCCCGTATTCTTTCTCGCACCCATTGGATCGGTGATCGCGCTCATCTTTGCTTGGTTGTTCTACTCGCAAATGATGAAGAAATCGGAGGGCACGCAGCGCATGGCGCAAATTGCGTCCTACGTGAGGACCGGCGCCATGGCATACCTTAAGCAGCAATACCGCGTGGTTGGATACTTTTTTGTGGCGCTAACCCTGTTGCTTGCCTTCATGGCTTTCGTGCTGGATGTTCAGAACCCCTGGGTTCCCTTCGCGTTTCTGACGGGCGGCTTCTTCTCCGGTCTGGCCGGGTTCTTCGGCATGAAGACGGCCACGTACGCTTCCGCCCGCACCGCGCATGCGGCATCGAAGTCCCTGAATGAGGGCCTTTCGGTGGCCTTCCGCAGCGGCGCCGTGATGGGGCTGGTGGTGGTGGGTCTCGGCCTGCTGGATATCTCCGTATGGTTCATGGTGCTTTCCTACTTCTATCCACCGGAGGCGGGGGACGGGCACAATCTTTTGGTGATCACCACGACGATGCTCACCTTCGGGATGGGCGCCTCGACGCAGGCTCTGTTTGCCCGCGTGGGTGGCGGCATTTACACGAAGGCGGCCGATGTGGGCGCCGATCTCGTGGGTAAAGTGGAAGCCGGTATTCCCGAGGACGATCCGCGCAACCCCGCCACCATCGCGGATAACGTGGGCGATAACGTGGGCGACGTGGCCGGCATGGGCGCGGATCTTTACGAATCCTACTGCGGCGCGATTCTCGCCACCGCGGCTTTGGGCGCTGCGGCGTTCGTGGATAACCCAACCGTGCAACTGAACGCGGTGATCGCTCCGATGGTGATTGCCGCCGTGGGCACGATTCTTTCGATTGTCGGCGTCTATTTGGTTCGCACCAAGGAGGATGCCAGCCAGCGGAATCTGCTCGATGCGCTCGGGCGCGGGTTAAACGCCAGCACAATCCTCATCATTATCTGCTCGTTCTTCATCATGCGGTTTCTGACGATCCCTAACGCGATCGGCGTCTGGGGTTCGATGGTGGTTGGATTACTCACGGGAGTGGTGATCGGGAAAGCGACGGAATACTACACCTCACAAGGCCATCCGCCGACGATGGGCATCGCGCACCATGCGGAAACCGGCCCCGCCACGCTGATCATTTCGGGAATCGGCACCGGCATGATGTCGACCGCCATCCCGGTGATGGCAGTAGTGGTGGGCACGCTGTTCGCGTTCCTCTGCGCCTCGGGTTTTGATGTAACGAATCTGAATATGGGGTTGTACGGAATCGGAATCGCGGCGGTGGGAATGCTCTCCACGCTGGGGATTACGCTGGCGACCGATGCATACGGGCCCATCGCCGATAACGCGGGCGGGAACGCGGAAATGAGCGGGCTGCCGCCGCAAGTCCGGCAGCGCACCGATGCGCTCGACTCTCTAGGAAACACCACCGCAGCGACGGGAAAGGGGTTTGCGATCGGTTCGGCGGCCCTCACGGCCCTGGCCCTGTTGAGTTCCTATATTGAAGAACTGCGTATCGGCCTGATGCGCATGGGAACCAATGAACTGGTGCTTGACCACTCGACAGTAGCGACGGCCAAGGCGTCCCTGCTCGATTTCGTCGATTTTTACAACATCAACCTGATGAACCCGCTGGTGCTGCTGGGGATCTTCATCGGCTCCATGCTGGCGTTCGTCTTCTGCGGCCTCACCATTCAGGCAGTGGGCCGGGCGGCCGGTTCGATGGTGGATGAGGTTCGGCGCCAGTTCGCGGCATCCCCCGGCATCATGGAAGGAACAGAGGAGCCGGACTACGCGCGCTGCATCGAGATCTCCACGCGGGGCGCGCAGCGCGAGATGATCGTTCCCTCTACGATCGCCATCGCTACTCCGATCGCCGTCGGTCTGGTGCTTGGCGTAGCCGGCGTCTTCGGGTTGCTGATTGGCGGCCTCTCCTCAGGGTTCGTGCTGGCGATCTTCCTGGCCAACTCCGGCGGGGCCTGGGATAACGCGAAGAAATACATCGAGGAAGGAAATAAGGGCGGCAAGGGCTCCCACGCGCACAAAGCCGCTGTGATCGGAGATACGGTGGGCGACCCGTTCAAGGACACCGCGGGGCCCAGCCTCAATATTCTCATCAAGCTCATGAGCATGGTGGCGATCGTGATGGCCGGCCTCACCGTCGCGTACAGCCTCTTCTAACGGAAGTGGCATGGTTATGGGGCGCGGACGCCCTTGCCTCGGGTGGCGAAGCCGCCTAGCATGGAGTCTGCGCCCCTTTTGTTTTATGCCGGTCTTCGTTCTCAACATCAACGGCGGCAGGCGGGAAGTGGATGCCCCACGGCAGACGCCCCTGCTCGGCGTGTTGCGCGACGCGCTGCAACTGACGGGCACGAAGTATGGCTGCGGGGAAGGCCAGTGCGGCGCGTGCACAGTGCTCGTGGCGGGCAAGCCTGTGCAATCCTGCATGATGACTGTGGAGCAATTGGGCGACCAGCCGGTGGAAACCATCGAGGCGCTCGCGACACCTACGAAATTGCATCCGTTGCAGGAAGCGTTTTTGAGCCATGCGGCCTTCCAGTGCGGTTACTGTACGCCCGGGATGATCATGGCCTCGAAAGCGCTGCTAATGGAGCTTCCCAGCCCCACGCCTCAACAGATCGAGGAGAGGCTGGAGGGGCATATCTGCCGCTGCGGCGCGTACCCTCGCATCGTGGAGGCCGTGCAGGCAGCGGCGCAGACCATTCGGGCTGAAGCCGCGCGCGAGGAAGGGTCGCGCCATGGCTGAGAACCGCGCGTTTCATCCGGAAGCAGAACCACACCCAGGCAAAGCAAAACGGGCGTACCGCGAACGCACGGAGTTCGCCCCGGAGAGCATCGCGCCGGAGCGCTTTGAGCATTTTACGGCGCCCCGCCACGAGTTTGGCTTGAGCCGCCGGGCGTTCTGGCAATCGGCGGGGACGGGAATCTTGCTGACGGTCTGTTTTCCTCTGCGCGCCCAGGAACGGAAGGCCGGCGAAGCCTCGCTGCCGGAAGAGATTTCCTCCCGCTTTCTATTTGAAGAATCCGGAAGAATTACTGGATTCACGGGAAAGGTGGAACTCGGCCAGGGCTCGCGCACCCTGCTGAGCCAGGCGATGGCGGAGGAATTTTTCGTGCCGGTTGCGCGGGTGAGCCTCGTCATGGGGGACACCGGGCGCGTGCCGGACGACGGAGGCACTTGGGCCAGCCTCACCTCGCCCCAGACCGTGCCGGTGGTGCGGGGCGCGGCCGCATTCGCCCGCGCCCTCTTCGTCGCGGCGGCAGCCAAAGCGTGGAGCGCGAACGCAGCCGATTTGCGGCTGCAGGATGGAGAGGTGCTGGGCCGGGCCGGGCTGCGCATGACGCTCTTCGCGGCGGCTAAGATCGCGCGGGAGACTCCCATCGCGCCCGTTCCGGAGCGTGCGATGGTGGCATCGCGCGATTGGAAGGCGCTGGGGCAATCGGCGCCTCCCGTGCGAGGAAGGGAGATTGTAACCGGCGCGCCGCTCTATGCGAGTGACGTGCAAGTGCCCGGCATGCTCTTCGGCGCGATGGTGCGCGGCCCGCATTACCGGGCGAAGATCGAACGCATCCGGGGCGTGGACCGGCTTCCTGTGAACGTGCAGGTGGTGCATGATGGGGACTTTCTCGGCGTGGTTGCGCCCGACGCCTTTACTGCGCACGCCGCGGCCCAGAGCCTGGGGGTAGTCTGGGATGCCTCAATGCTTGTGCCGGAAGCGAAGCTCGCGGAGCACTTCAAGGAGACGGCTAAAGCTCCCGTCTTTGTGAAGGGGGCGCGGTACCCGGCGCTGCTTGAAAAAGGGGATGCCTATAACGGCTATTTCGCTGCACCGCGGAAACGGAGCGCCACCTATGCCACGGCATATATCGCTCATGTCCCGCTTGAGACGTCATCGGCGATCGCGGCTTGGGAAGGGGACCGGCTTACAGTTCACTACGGGTGCCAGGCTCCGTTCCTGACGATGGAACTCCTCGCGAAGACGTTCGGTATTCCGGAGGAGAACGTGCGGGTGATTGCATCCGACACGGGCTCCGCCTTCGGGGGCAAGCAAGGGGGCGCGGTAGCGGTAGAGGCCGCGCGGCTTGCCAGAGAGGCGGGAAAGCCGGTGAAGCTTTGCTGGAGCCGGGACGACGAGTTTCAAGCGAATTATTTTCGCCCCGCCGCTCTCGTCGAAGTGCGTTCCGGCGCGGATCTGAAGGGCCAGATCCAGGCCTTTGACTTCCACAACTACAATTCCGGCGCCTCGGGGCTGCCCATTCCTTACGAATTCCCGAACTACTATCTTGGCTATCACCCGGCCAGTTCGCCGCTGCGGCAGGGTTCCTATCGCGCGCTTGCGGCTGTGGCCAACACGTTTGCGCGGGAACTCCACATGGAGGAATGGGCGGCAGAGCTAAGAGAAGATTCCATCGCCTTCCGGTTGCGCCATATCGGCGATGCCCGGCTGAAGGAAGCCATCACGAGAGGCGCTGAGCGATTCGGTTGGGGCAAGAGCGCATCAAGGTTGGGGGTGGCGCAAGGGATGGCCTGTACGATAGAGAAAGACGCGCGCCTCGCGTTTTTTGTCGAAGTGAAGGCGGGCGGGAGAGACGTGAAGGTCTTGCGGGCGCTGATGGTGTTTGACCCTGGCGCGGTGCTCAACCCGGACAACTTGCGGAATCAGATCACGGGGAATGTCATTCAGGCTATCGGCCCCGCTTTGTATGAGCGCGTTTTGTGGGATGACACGCGCTTGCGAACACGCCGCTTGAATCAATACCGCGTGCCGCGTTTCAGCGATGCGCCGCTCGTGGATGTCGAACTGATTGACCGGCGGGAGATTCCCGCCGCGGGGGCGGGCGAATCTCCGAATACGGTGGTGGCGCCTGCGATCGCCGCGGCAATTCATCGCGCCACCGGAGTTTGGGTGCGATCTTTGCCGTTGCTCCCCGCGCTGGCCGAAGCGCTTGAGGCAAAGCCCCAAGCGCTTCGGCCGCGCAACCAGGGAGCGTGAGCGGCGCGCCAATCGGCTTAGCGCACGTAAGAGCGCAGCATCCAAGCCGTCTTTTCGAACTTCTCCATGAGGCCGGTGAAGAAATCCGCCGTTCCGAAATCATGAGAATCGTCGGCTTCCATGATCTTTTTTCGCAGGCTGGCGATGACTCGCTCAAAGTCATCCCCGAGTTCAGCAACCATTGCCGTCGCGAGCGGGGTTCCGGTTGCCTCCTTCAGGGTAGCCAGTTCAATGTATTGAGCCATCGAACCGGCGGCGATGCCTCCGAGCGAGCGCGCCCGTTCGGCTACCGCGTCAATGTCGTTCGATAGCTCTGTATAGAGCCTCTCGAACTCCGCGTGGAGCGAGAAGAAATGTGCTCCCTCCACATTCCAATGATAATTCCGGGCCTTGATATAGAGCACGGTAAGATCCGCGAGCAGGCCGTTCAGCGAATCCACCATCGTTTCCCGATCTCTTGCGCTCATCCCGATGGCAATCTCCTCAAGATGAGTCTTGGATTTCGTGGTCATAATCACGTATTCCTCCCTTAACACCATTAGACCTAGCGGGAGCGCAAAATGTTGCTCTATTCTTCACCTCTTCACCGGCGAGGGCCGGCGCCCCATTCCGTGAAAAAACCGCTCCCGGCAAGTCGCTCGTGTTCTTGCCCGATTTCGCCGGTGTTCGCGATGCGGTCTATTGGAGCTTTCCGCGGGCTTCAATCTCCCAGATCTGTTCCACCTCTTCTCCGCGAATGCCATAGATGCGTTCGTGCAGGTTCACCGCCACGCAGATGTGATTCGGAAGAATACGCAGACGATCCCCGATGCGGAAATGGCGCGATTCGGCGGGAAGATCGATGTAGCCGTGCTCTTCGTTCATCTTGACGAACTTCGCTTCCGGAGCCTCCCGCAGCATGCCGAAAGTCACCTCGCTGCCCGTGGACAGGCGGTCTGAGGAAAACGTTTTCGAACCGCCATCAACAATCATGCCGGACGCGCGGCTGGTGCTAACCACCGTCACCAGCACATGCGCCGCGCAATCCTCGAGCGTTGCGGCGCCGCTCTCGATGGTATTGCGGTCGTTGAATACATACGTGCCTGGACGAATCTCATTCATCAGCGGCAACTCGTGGGAATGGAACAAAGTGGGGGTGGAGCCGCCGCTAATCACTTCGAGAGGCAGGCCGGCCGCCCGCCAGAGCGCCGCCGTCTCTTCAAGGACGGTATTCATGGCATGGAACTTCGCCAGCCCATCCGCATCGATCGCTTTGACCTGGCCTGGGTAGAAATTGAATCCGATGAGACGAAGCGCCGGCAGTTTCGCGACGGAAGCCGCCAAGGCCACCAGTTTATGGGGATCGGTGAGGCCGACGCGGCCAAGGCCAACGTCTTCTTCGACGAGTACGCCAATCTCCATGCCCGCCTTCGCGGCGGCATTCGAGAGGCCCTGCGCTGCTTCCAGGCTATCGAGAGCCACCGTCACGTGGGTGTGGCGGGCCACTTCGAGCAACCGGCGCAGTTTTCGCTCGCCAATCACGGGATAGGCAACCAGGAGATCCGCGGGTTCCGCGCGCAGCATCACTTCGGCTTCACCCACCTTGGCAACCGTGAGGCCCACCGCGCCAGGTTCCAGTTGCATCCGCGCGATCACGGAACTCTTGTGCGTCTTGGTGTGCGGACGCAACCGGAGCCCGTGCGTCTTGGCGTAGTCCGCGGCGCGCGCCAGATTTCGCTCAAACACATCCAGGTCGACGGCAATCGCGGGGGTTTCGATCTCGGAGACATGCATCAACGCTATGATCCCAAATAGCGGCCACGTCCGGTGGCGGCTCATGCTGAGAATCTGGGAGGAGCAATGCCGGCCAAGAAGCCAGGGAAGTTCGATGCAACGAAGGAAGTAAAGCGCTTGGCCCGGGAGCGCGTGGGGGCTGTGCCTCCGTCGAGAGTGGAGGAGGAGCCAAAGGCGGCGAAAAAAGTAAAGCACAAGAAGAAATGGGAGGAGTTGGAGGGCGAAGAGTGAGCGCGCCACTTGTTTCCGGCGACCTTCGCGTTCCAGTGAACTTTCCCGCAATCCCTTCGCGGCCTGCGACAATGGAAGCGCCGCCCGGATTCCATTGTTGAATGTCCCTGGCCCGCCGTCCGTATGCCATCGCCACCCCCCAGCCCCAAGCCGGCTCCTCCGGGACCTGCGCTCCCAGTGCTAATGCCCCCCGTGCCTTCGCGGCCTATCGGCCCCGCGCCAGCGCCTCCGGGGACCTGCCCGCCCGCGCCCGCTGCGACGGCAGCCTCCACGCTGTTTAACCCCATTCAGACGGCGCAACCTGGCGGATTGGTGGGCTACTTCGCTCCCACGATCCGCTACTGGATGGAGACCGAGGTTCACGTCTATGGATTTTCGATCGCGGCAAACGTGCTGCTATCGTTCTTTCCATTCCTGATCGTGATGGTGTCGTTTTTCCAGAATGTGCTGCATTGGCGCGAGGCCGCGGACGCAGTCTATTTCGCGCTGGGACAGTACTTTCCAGAGGGAGTAGGCGACTTTGTAGCGCGGAATCTGCGTTTTTCGATCATGTCGCGAGGCAAGGTGCAGGTGGGCAGCCTGGTGCTTCTGCTGTTCGTGGCAAACGGCATTTTTGAACCGCTGGAGGTCGCGCTAAACCGGGTTTGGGGCGTGACGGCGAACCGCTCCTACCTGAAGAATCAAATCCTCAGCATGGGAATGATCTTCCTCTGCGGCTCCCTTGCCATGCTTTCGATCATCCTGACGACCCTGAACCTGCAATGGCTAACGAATCTGGGGCTGCCCATCCCGCCCCCACTGGCTGACCTCGCGGGAGGGCTGATCTTGAAAATGGCAGCCTTCCCAATTACCGTGCTGCTCTTGTTCTTTATCTACTGGCTGCTGCCGAACCGGAAAGTGCCTGCGCGAATGGTGTTTCTGCCGGCGTTCTGGGTGGCTCTGACGTTGGAGGCGGCGAAGTACGTCAATATGCTCGTCTGGCCCCTACTTCGCGTGAAGCTGACCCGAGAGTACGGCCCCTTCTTCAATTCCGCGGCGATTATCTTGTGGAGCTTCCTGGCATCCATGATTGTGCTGGCCGGCGCGGAATGGGCGGCGCGCTATTGGAGGGAGGCTGCCGCCGAAGAGGCTGCGGAAGCGGCTCAGGGGCAATCTCCGGCCGGATGAAGTTCTCCGGGGAGAGTTTACAGACAATCACTGGCGTTTCCGGACGGAAAGTGCAAAGCTGTTTTTTGGCGATCCCGTGGCAGCGCGTTTCTCAGCAGCCGCTCTCGCCCCCTCGCCTGAACTCCAGGGTGTCCGCCCTGGAAGCATTCCCTTTCCGTTGAAGTGCCGCATGGACTTGAGAAAACTACTTCCTGTTGCCGAAGTACGAAATGCATGCTTTCGAAAAAGTGTGCCGGCCGCTCTGATCTGGTTGACATTGGCCCTCTCCGCCATTGGGCAGGAAGCGCCGAGCCTTTTCGTGAGCCCGCCAACGGGCAAAACGAACGCGGCCCGTGTGGACGCCCTGCCGGGCGATCCCGTGGAGACGCTGCGGAGCAGGCCTGTCTCATTTTCCCCGGAAGTCTGGCGGTCTGTTCCGGGCCGCTCTAGCGGGAAGAATGAGGCGGGCGCGAGGGAAATCTCTTCCGGCGGGACGCTGACGCTGAATCTCTTCGCGGATACCAATCTGGCCTTTCATGTGGAATCGCTCATCCCCACTTCAGACGGCATCGGCGAGACTGCGCGCGGGCGAATCGGCAATGCGGATGGGACCGCTATTTTTACGTATTACGAAGGGGCGCTAAGCGGCTCGGTGAGGTTGACGAATGGGGAGTTTTACGAAGTCTTCGTTCCCGGATCCGGCGCCGGAGAAATCCGGCAGGTGCGCTTCCATGGGTTCGGAGCACCCGGTACCGATGCAGTGGCGCCGGAAGAGGGAGATCTGCCGGGCGAAGGAATGCTCAAATTGCCGCGTAATGCGCCCAAGGCGTTCGCCATAGAGGACCTGGCCCCGATTCGCGCGGCGGGCGATGCGCCCGTCGTCGATATTCTGGTTGCCTACACCGAACGTGCCCGGCAGGCTCGGGGAGACAGCGCGGGCATGCTGGCTCACATCAACCAGGTGATCGCGGAAACGAACGCAGCCTTTGACGCGAGCGCCGTCAGCATGCAGTTTCGCCTCGTTCATGCAGTGGAGGTGAGTTGGGACGATGCGGTTTCATCGATGAGCTATTCGTCTACGCTCAATGCGCTCCGGAACGCCACGGACGGCTTTCTTGACCAAGTGCACGCGTTTCGCGACCAATACGCTGCCGACGTAGTGAGCTTGTGGGTGAGCCCGCCGACCGGGTCGGGTTCGTTCACCGTGGGGATGGCGTACGTCCTCGCGAACAATCCGCCGGGCGCGGGGGGATTCGCGTTCTCCGTCGTGCACCAGGGATATGCCGGCGGCCCCAGCGCGACGTTTGCCCATGAGACGGGACACAATCTCGGGCTCAATCACGATCCCGACAATGGCGGGGCGAATGGCGGACTCGTGAAGGATGCCGTGGGTTATCAACAGAAGCTGCTCGACCCCAAGTTCTTCACGATCATGGCGTATTCGAACGGTTGCGGCGGGTGCCAGCCCATCGTCCAGTTCTCCAATCCGCAGGTGAGTTTCCAGGGTATTCCGACCGGTGTCGCGAATCAGAACGACGCTGCCAAGACGCTGAATGTCGTGGCGCCCTCCGCGGCGTCCTGGCGTGGCGCCACAGTCGTCACCCCTCCGGTGTGCAGTTACAGTGTGAGCCCATCCAACATCGGTTCCCCGGCTGCGGGAGGCGCCTACATGGTGACTGTGAGCACCACCGCAGGATGCGCTTGGACTCCCGTCTCCGGCGTAGGCTGGATCGTGGTGGAAGGCGGTGCCGCCCGCGCCGGCTCCGGCACGTTTAGCGTGAGTATCTCCGCGAACGCGGCCGCCAATCCTCGGAATGGCAGTTTTAGTGTCGCCGGGGCATCGGTGGGGGTCTCGCAAGAGGCAGCCCAGGCCCAGGCAGCCGTCCGGCTCCAGGTATCCGCGAAGGGCCTCTCGTTCCAGGGCGGAATCGGCAGTTCTCCTCCGGCGCAGACGCTGCGCGTGCGGAGCGGGCAAAGTCTCACGAATCTCACCGCGTCCGCCCCCGGCGTCTCATGGCTCTCGGCGAGCGCCTCGCCGGCTAACGGTGGCTGGCAGATTTCGGCGCGAGCGGATGCGCAAGGCCTCGCTGAGGGAATCTACGATGCGGAGCTGCAGTTCAACTGCGGCGGCGCTGCTTGCGAGCCTGCTTCCATCCCAGTACGCTACACGGTTCGAAGTGCCGGCGCTGCGGGGCCGCGCATCGCCTCTGGAGGCGTGGTGAACGCCGCCAGCTTTCAGCCGGGCATTGCCTCCGGCTCCTGGGTCAGTATTTTCGGTGCGAGCCTGGCATCGACCACGCGAACTTGGCGGACGGCCGATTTTCAGGGCAACTCGATGCCGCTCAGCCTTGACGGGGTGCAGGTGCTGGTGGATGGCAAAGCGGCGGCAGTGCAGTTTATCGGGCCGGGCCAGGTGAATTTTCAGGCTCCTTCCGGCCTTGCTCCTGGGTGGGCGCGCGTTGAGCTTCGAACGCCGGGTGGCGCCGATTTCGCGTATGTTTATGTGAGCGCGGAGTTCCCCGGATTCTTTGCATTCGATGCCGAAGGCCACGTGGCCGCGCTGCATCCCGACGGAATGCCGGTGGGAGATGTAAACGGTGGCGCTTCCTACCAAGCGCGCCCTGCGGCCGTGGGCGAAGCGATCGCCATTTATGGCACGGGTTTCGGCCTCACCGCGCCGGACGTTCCCGCCGGGCAGGTGTTTACCGGGGTGGCGAATCTCCTATCGCTTCCAAACCTCTCCGTATCGATTGGCGGGCAATCGGCCGCCGTGCGTTTCGCGGGGTTGACCGGCGCGGGCCTGAACCAGATCAATGTGGTTGTGCCAGATGTGCCGCCGGGAACGTACGAGATCGTCGCCGATGTTGCGGGAAGCCCCACCCAATTCTCGGGCAAGTTAACGGTGCGCTAGCGCGGACTACGCTTAGGCCACTTTCTTTGAATACTCCCGTGCTATGTAATCGCAAGCGCGGACGGTGATTGCCATCATGGTGAGCGTTGGGTTGGCGCAACCTTGGCTCACCCATGCGGCTCCGTCCGTGACGAACACATTCTCCACGTCCCAGCTTTGATTCCATTTATTCAGGACGCTCTTCTTCGGGTTGTCGCCCATGCGCGCCGTGCCGCACTCGTGAATGCAGTGGCCGGGCACGGAAGGCTCGCTGCCGGTGATGCGGACGTCCCTCGCTCCCGCCGCTTCGAGCATCGCCGCCGCTTCCTGTTTCGCATCGTTCCATAGGGCGAGTTCGTTGTCGCTCCACGACATTCTGACGCTGAGCGTGGGAATGCCCCAGGCGTCCACGCGGTCTTTGTCGAGCGTCACGCGATTCTCGTGGCGAGGCAGGCACTCGGCCCAGACGCCGAGATTCGCGGTCCATTCCCCGTTGCGGACAGCTTCCTTGTAGCTCTTGCCGAATCCAGCGGCGCCCATGGAGAAACTGGGCATGGCGCCGCCCTGATACCCATAGCCCCGGATCATGCCGTTGGTATGCGAACGATCCACGTTCCGGAAGCGGGGCACGTAGATTCCGTTGGGGCGCTTGGGCATTCCCGCCCAGGGCTTGGCTTCCGCCACGGGGAGGATGCCGCCGGCGCCTCCCTGATAGATGTGGTCCATCAGGTAGTGCCCGAGAGCGCCGCTCGAATTGAATCCGCCGGAGTTCATCAGGATGCGCGTGGATTCGAGCGTCGATGCGCAGAGCATCACGATTCTTGCCTTCACCTCGCGCGGTGTCCGCGTTTCTCGATCCACATACGCCACGCCTGTCGCCTTGCCATCCTTGACGATCAGGTGGCTCGCCACGGCGTCGCATAGCAGCGTGAAGCGACCCGTCTCCTGCGCGTCCTTGATGGTGGTGTACGGGCTCGAAAAATAAGAGGTTGTGATGCAGCCGCGCTCACAGGGTCCGCAATAATGGCAGGCTTGGCGATCGCGATGGGTCCGGGTGAGGATAGCGATGCGGCCGATCGTAATCGTGCGCCCCATCTTCGCCTTCACCTGGTCCCGCAAATGCTCCTCGGCGCAAGTCATCGCCATGGGAGGCTGGAAAATGCTGTCAGGCAGGGACTTCAGTCCTTCCGCGCGGCCGCTGATGCCCACATACTTTTCCACTTCCTCGAAGTAGGGAACCATCTCCTCGTAGGTCACGGGCCAATCTTCGCCATACCCGTCATGGCTCGCCGCCTTGAAATCGAGCGGGCCCATCCGGTAGCTCTGTCGGCCCCAACTCAGGCTTCGGCCCCCGAGCACGCGCTGGCGGATCCAACTGAACGGTTTCTCCTGGGTGTAGGGGTTCTCCAGATCGTTGACGAACCACTCGTAGTTGTATTCCGTGCAGGCGTAGCAATTGCCCTGAATGGGCCGGGTTTCCTTGATCTTCGGCGAAAGCCCGAGATACGGCAGTTGCCAGCTATTGACGTGTTCCGTATAGTCCTTCTTGGTGATCTTCTTGCCCGCCTCAAGCAGACAAACCTTCATGCCCGCTTCGGTGAGTTTCTTCGCCGCCCAGCCGCCGGTGGCTCCGGAGCCCACCACGATGACATCAAATGGATCCGATGGAACCTGAATCTGCATTATTTTGTGAGTATATCTCCCTCCACGGGTGGATGGTCCGGTCTGTGCGCGGTTCACGACACACCCGCGGCGTTGTTGAAAACGATATTCTAGGGATCGGTTTGTGCGAGGTCCTGGTTGAGCAATTGGGGAAAGAAGGCGGAGATGCTGTTTCTTACAGAGCGGGAAGTGAAGCAGTTGTTGCCCATGCAGACGGCGATCGAACTGGTGCGGCAGTCCTTCCTGGATTTGGCGTCCGGCGTGGCGCTGAACCTTCCGAGGCGAAGGATGTATCTGCCCTCCGGCGCCGTCTTTCACCAGATGGCGGGCGCGAACGAGCGCTATTTTGGCACGAAGAACTACGTCACGCATCCCCGGAATAGTCCGCATTTTCTCTTTCTGCTATACCGGGCGTCGGACGCCACGCCCCTGGCCATTATGGAGGCGAACGAGCTGGGGAAGATTCGGACGGGTGCGGCGAGTGGCGTGGCGACGGACCTGCTGGCCCCGGTTGGAGCGTCCGTGGTGGGTCTAATTGGATCCGGGTTCCAGGCCAAGAGCCAGTTGCACGCGGTTTGCACCGTGCGCCACGTGCGGGAGGTGCGCGTCTTCTCCCGGCGCGCGGAGAACCGGCTGCGCTTCGTGGAGGAATTCCGGGAATATGACGCAGGTGATGTGAAGTC
>JADLCF010000092.1 GCA_020847315.1 Bryobacterales bacterium
ATCCCTGCATCTCTTCGATCGAGGAATACTCCCGTTCCGTCATCCATTCGGTGACTCCCTCCAGGATGCGCGGAAGATAGCCGATGCCATGGCGCAGCAGCACACTCGCCATGCAGGCGGCCTTGGCGCCGGCCATCATGCTTTTGATCACGTCATACGAAGTGTGGACCCCGCCCGTCACGGCGATATCGGCCCGGATCCGCCCGTGCAGCACCGCCGTCCAGTGCAAGCGCAGACGCAGTTCTTCGGGCGTGCTCAAGTTGAGGCTCGGCACCACCTCGAGCGCTTCCAGGTCGAAATCCGGCTGATAGAAACGGTTGAACAGCACCAGCGCGTCAGCCCCGGCGTCATCCAGCCGGCGGGCCATGTTGCCCATGGAACTGAAATAGGGCGCCAGTTTCACCGCTAGCGGAATGCGGATCGTCTTCCGCACTTCGCGGACGATCTCCACGTACGTCTTCTCCACGGTCTCCGCGTTGGAATCCAGGTCCGTGGGAACCAGAAAGATATTCAGCTCCAGCGCATCGGCCCCGGCCGCCTCCATCAGCCGTGCGTAGCGTACCCAACCGCCGGCCGAGATGCCGTTGAGACTGGCGATCACCGGTATGCCCACTGCGGCCTTTGCCGCCGCAATGTGCTCGAGGTAACCATCGGGGCCTCGGTTATAACTGTGCATGTCCGGGAAATACGAACTCGCCTCTGCGTTGAACTCTTCCGTTCGCGACATGAAATCGTCGAGGCTTTCATTCTCCGCGCTGATCTGTTCTTCGAACAGCGAGTAGAGCACCACCGCGGCCGCCCCTTCGTCCTCCATGTGGCGGATGTGGTCGAGTTCCCGCGAGAGCGGCGATGCCGACGCGACCAGCGGATTCTTCAGGCGCAGCCCGAGGTATGTGGTTTCGGTATTCATGGTGCTATTCGGCTCCCTTCTGCGCGGCGACTTCCGCAGGCGTCGAGGGGGTGGGTTCCGGTGGAGGCTCTTCCACCGGCGCTCCATACTCCATGGAGGCAAGATGTTTATAGAGCTTCCAGCGCGTTTCGATATCCTGCTGCGAAGCCTTCATGAAAGCCTCCGCAGCCTCCGGATTGGAACGCATCAGCATCGTGTATCGCGCCTCGTTCTGGATGTACTGCCGCAGCGGAATCTTTGGGTCTCTTGAATCGAGCTGCAGCGGGTTCTTCCCTTGCTCCGCCAGCATCGGATGGTAGCGATAGAGGGGCCAGTAACCCGAATCCACCGCATACTTCTGCTGATCGAGCCCGTGCGACAGGTCATACCCATGCGCGATGCAGTGTGAGTAAGCGATGATGATCGACGGCCCATCGTACGCTTCCGCTTCCAGGAACGCCTTTACGGTTTGGGAGTCGTTGGAGCCCATCGCTACCGACGCCACGTAGACCGTGCCGTAATCCATCGCCATCAGGCCGAGGTCCTTCTTGCCGGTCACCTTTCCGCCCGAGGCGAACTTCGCCACCGCGCCGCGCGGCGTCGCCTTGGAACTCTGGCCGCCGGTGTTCGAATAGACCTCCGTATCGAGGATCAGGATGTTGACGTTGCGCCCCGTCGAGATCACATGATCGAGCCCGCCGAAGCCGATGTCGTACGCCCAGCCGTCCCCCCCGACAATCCACACGGAACGCTTCACGAGGTTGTCCGCCAGCGCCTTCAGATCTCTCGCGGCAGGCGTGTTCACGCCTTGCAGCCTCTCGCGGATTCGCTCCACCCGCTCGCGCTGCCTGAAAATACCCGGTTCGTCGCGCTGATCCGCTTCGAGCGTCTCCAGCGCCAAATCTTCTCCAATCACGTCCCGCAGTTGCTTGAGCAGTTCCCGCGCATACTCGGTCTGCTTATCCACCGCCAGGCGGAGCCCAAGGCCGAACTCCGCATTGTCTTCGAACAGGGAGTTCGACCATGTGGGGCCGCGCCCCTCCGGATTCACCGTGTACGGAGTGGTGGGAAGATTGCCACCGTAGATCGAGGAGCAGCCCGTCGCGTTCGCGATCAGCGCCCGGTCTCCGAATAACTGCGTCAGCAGCTTCACGTACGGCGTCTCACCGCAACCGGTGCAGGCTCCCGAGAACTCGAACAACGGCTGAAGAATCTGGATATCCTTCACCAGCTTTGTGTTGAGCTTCTCCCGCGAGAACTCCGGCAGCGTCAGGAAGAAATCCCAATTTCGGCTTTCCTGATCCCGGATGGGCGGCTGCGGAGCCATGTTGATGGCCTTGTGCTTCACCTCCGTCTTGCTCTTTACCGGGCATACTTCCACGCACAGAGTGCAGCCTGTGCAATCCTCCGGCGCCACTTGCAGCGAGTAGCGGAGGTGTTTGTAATCCTTCCACTTTGCCTCGAAGGTCTTAAAGGTGGGCGGCGCGTCGGCCAGGAACTCCGGCTCCACCAGTTTGCTTCGGATCACCGCGTGCGGGCACACCAGCACGCACTTGCCGCACTGGATGCAGATCGCCTCGTCCCAAACCGGAATCTCGAGCGAGATGTTGCGCTTCTCCCATTGCGCGGTAGCCAGGGGGAACGTGCCGTCACCCGGCATGGCGCTCACCGGCAGCAGGTCTCCCTTGCCTTCGATCATGCGCGCCGTTACGTTCTTGACGAAATCCGGCGCCGCGTCCGGCACCGCGGGGCGCATGCTGAAGCCGCTTGTAA
Source organism: Bryobacterales bacterium (assembly GCA_020847315.1). GTDB lineage: Bacteria > Acidobacteriota > Terriglobia > Bryobacterales > Bryobacteraceae > JACTMJ01. The sequence goes on from JADLCF010000092.1 coordinate 2,663, forward strand.
CTTCCGCCGGGTAATCCAGCTCGTGGAGATGCGCGAGCGTGGCGTCCACCGCCGCGAAGTTCTTCTCCACCACGCTCCGGCCGCGCTTTCCATAGGTTTTCTCAATCGCGGCCTTAATCGCGCCGATGGCTTCGTCTTTCGGAAGCACCCCGCTGATGGCGAAAAAGCAGGTCTGCATGATGGTGTTGATCCGCACCCCCATGCCGGTCTCGCGGGCCACCTCGTAGGCGTCGATGACGTAGAACTTCACCTTCTTTTCGATGATCTGCCGCTGAACCTCGCGCGGCAGGTTGTTCCAGACCTCCGCTCTGGGTAGCGGACAATTCAACAGAAACGTCCCCCCATCGCGCAGGGAACTCAACATGTCGATCTTCTCGGCGAATGGGAACTGGTGGCAGGCCAGAAAATCCGCTTGGCTTACAAGATAGGTTGAGTGAATTGGCTTGGGGCCGAAGCGGAGGTGCGAGATCGTCATCGCGCCCGATTTCTTCGAGTCATAGACAAAGTAGCCTTGCGCGTAGTTTGCCGTATCTTCCCCGATGATCTTGATCGAGTTCTTGTTCGCGCCCACCGTGCCATCCGCGCCCAGCCCGTAGAACATCGCGCGGTGCGTGGCTGGGTCTTCGGTAGAGAAGCCAGGATCGAATTCGAGACTCTTGAAGGTCACGTCGTCGAGGATGCCCACGGTGAAATGGTTCTTTGGCTGTGCCGCGCTCAGGTTGTCGTAAACGGCCTTCACCATGGCGGGGGTGAATTCCTTGCTCGATAGACCATAGCGCCCTCCCACCACTTTGGGGAGCGCCGGAAGCGGCAGCGAGCCAGCCATGTACGCTTCCGTGAGCGCCGTCATCACATCGGTGTAGAGCGGTTCGCCCGCGGCCCCGGGCTCTTTTGTGCGGTCGAGCACCGCGATGCGTGTGACCGTTGCCGGAAGCGCGGCCACGAGATGCTCCACGGAGAAGGGCCGGAACAGGCGCACCTTCAGCAGGCCGAGTTTCGCGCCACGTGCGTTCGCGTACTCTACATACTCTTGTGCCGCTTCCGCGCCGGAGCCCATCATGATGAGCACTTGCCCGGCGTCCGGCGCGCCCACGTATTCGTATAGTTTGTACTGCCGCCCGGCGATGGCGGCAAAACGGTCCATCTGCTCTTGCACGATGCCCGCACAAGCGTCGTAATACGGGTTGGAGCGCTCCCGGGCCTGGAAGAACACATCCGGGTTTTGCGCCGTTCCCCGCAGCACCGGCTTATCCGGCGTCATCGCCCGGCTTCGCAGGGAGTGGATGAGATCTTGCGGCAGCATTTCCCGCATGTCGTCGAGCGTGAGCTGCTCTACCTTGCTCACTTCGTGAGAGGTGCGGAAGCCGTCGAAGAAATGGATGAAGGGCACCCGCGCCTCGAGCGTCGCCGCCTGCGCGATCAGCGCCATATCCATCACTTCCTGCACGCTGTTTGAGGAAAGCATCGCCCAGCCCGTGGTGCGGCAACTCATCACGTCGCTGTGGTCGCCGAAGATGCTCAGGGCATGCGTTGCCACCGTGCGCGCGGAGACGTGCATCACCGTCGACGTCAGTTCGCCGGCGATCTTGAACATGTTCGGGATCATCAGCAGCAAACCCTGGGACGCCGTGAACGTCGTTCCCAACGCTCCGGCCTGCAGCGCCCCGTGCAGCGCGCCTGCGGCGCCCCCCTCGCTCTGCATAGCCATTACATGCGGAACGCTCCCCCAGATATTGGGGATCCCTTTCGCAGACCATTCATCGGACCATTCCCCCATGTTCGAAGAGGGCGTGATCGGGTAGATCGCGATCACCTCGTTGGTCCGGTGCGCGACGTATGCCGCCGCCTCATTCCCATCGATCGTCACCATTGGCCTGGTTGCCGTCGTTGCCTCGGTCATCGTCAGTTCCCTTTTCAAAAATCCGTGCCCATTTCCGCCGCAAACGCCAGTTCCGGTCCACGGCCGAATTTCCATTGCCGGGCACTCCCGATGCGCTATTGAGCGAGGTGTTTCACACCCGGCGCATCAAGCCTTAGTATAAGACCCTTTACTCTGCAATACTACACTACTTTGGCAAGAAAACCGATTTTTCCCGCTGCGGGGCGAATTTGGTCAGTGAGCGATGGGGAGACGCTGCAAACCCGGGTTGCAGCGCCTTCCCATCCGATTCCCCACCCGGGTTTAGAACTCGAACCGCAGACCCAACCTTCCGCTACGCGGTCCTGCCGAATACCGGCCGTACAGGCTGGTAATCTGGCCCACGCTCCCGGAACGGATGTTCAGGTTCGGAGTGCCATAGTTCGGATGGTTCAACACATTTGTGAATGTTCCTTCCAGAGTGGCCCTAACCCGCTCCCCGAGCCGGAAGTTCTTGTGCAGCCCACCGTCCATTAGAAGCGTGCCCGGTCCCACGATCACGTTGGGTCCGGAGTTCCCGAACCGCCCCACCTTCACGTCCGGACGCCCATCCCCCGTCAAGTCACCCGGAACCGCGAAAGCCTTATTGTCAAACCATCTGGAGATCTTCCGTTGTGAGCTTGGCAGATTCCCATCCGCTACGCGGTCCGGGCGCTGCGAGCCAGTTGTATTCGTGTTCGAAACGTCGAATCCGCTGAAGTTCGGGCTGAAATAGAGCCCCGTTTGCAACACGATGATGGAACTTGCCGTCCAGCCTCCCAGTATCCAATCCGCGACGCGGCTCTCATTCAGATACGGTTTGCCTTTGCCGAAGGGAAGGTCATACAGCAGGCTTCCCGCAACGCGGTGTCTGGGGGTGTAATCCACGTTGCCCCAATCTGCGTCGCGGTTGTAGGCGTTCAATGGCTGGCAGCCCCCGTCTCCATCGGTGAGGCAGTTGGTCATGTTCTTGGCCCACGTCCAGCCCAACTGGTAGTAAAGCCCGCTCTGCAGCTTTCGTTCCGCAACCAGATTCAACGAATGATACTTGTGGCCTGCTCCGTTCACTCGCAGGCTCACATCGCGCAGCGCCGGGAATCTACGCTGCGAGCTATCGAACGGCGAGGCTGAAGGGGGTACCTGGTTGATCTGTTGCACCCAGACCAACTGGCGTGTCGAGGTGCCGATGTAAGACGCCCGGACTCCCATCCCCAGGATCTCCTGCTCCACCGTCAGATTCCATTGCTGAATGTAGGGGTTCCTCAACCGGGGATCGATCGCGCTGAAGCTCTGCGCCCCGATCGCTCCGAAGCCCGGCGGGAAGGCGTTCGGGAATTGAAACGCCGGTTTCCCTCCGGCGATCGAGTTCGTGAAGCTCTCCCTGGATACAAACGGCCCGCCCGTGCCAAGCCGCCAAAGCGACGAAGTCAGGTCATCGATGTAGATTCCGTAGCCTCCGCGTAACACGGTCCGGTTGCTGGAGAACGGCCGGTAGGCAAATCCGAACCGGGGCACGAAATTGTTGAGATCCGTGTACCACAGGCTCTTCGGCAGGCCCGCCTGTTTCGCCGTCACCACGGGGACCAGATTCGATGGGAACAGCGGGTTCACCCTTCCGAGGGCGGCCTCGCTTGGCACCACGACTCTCCCCGATGGAACGTCGAAGTTGAAGAAGTTGTCGTCCTTTTCGTGAGTGGGCGGATTGTAGTCGTAGCGCAAGCCCAGGTTCAACGTCAGCTTCGGCGTCACCTTCCAATCGTCCTGAACGAACAGGCTCATATCCGTGCTCAGTGCGTTGATGAGCGGCGCCGCGTTCGCCCGCCCGGCCGTCTGCGGGATACCCAGCAGGAAATCCGCGTAATCGAAGCCGCTGTAAACCCCAGAAAAAGAGAACTGGCCAAACTGCAAAACGGGGAAGCTGGTGCCGCCGGGGAAGTTCGTGCCCCGGTTCCAGCGGAAATTGACTCCCGTCTTCACGGTATGGCTGTTCCGCGTCCAGGTGATATTGTTCACCAGTTCGAAGATGCGTTCGCTCGGGTCCTGATAGATGTCCGTCGCCCCAATCTCTTCGAAGTTGTTGAAGCTAAAAACCGGCGCGCCCTTATCGAGTTCCGGGTTCCAGGAGATCCCCTGTAAACCGAATGCCTTCACCAGAGCAGGGCCGTCCAGTGGGTTGAAAGCGGGGTTCTTGGTCTGCATGATCCCGAAGCGGAACTCATTGATCAGCGCGGGCGAGAGCAAGTGCGTGTCGGAAATCGTAATCGTCGTGCTCCGCCGGTCCTGATCCCGCTTGGGAATCGTTGGCAGACTGTAGTCCCAGACGTTCGCTCCTGTGCGGTTCCAGGAAAACCGCCCGAAGAGGGAATTCGCGCTTGTCAATTGATGATCCACCCGGCCTTCGACTTGCGTCTTGTACTGGGAGCCGGGCAGATTGCCCTTCCAGTTCTGCTGATAGCTCGTCGCCGGGCCTGAGTTCGGAAGCGGATAGAACTGCTCCTGAATCTTCACCGATGGCTGGCTCAGGCGGTCCAACGGAATCCTGTTATTGGGGAACGGATTGCCCGATAGCGGATCGGTAACCACGGCGCCCGGCAGCAGGGACGAGAAATCACCGCCACGGAAGGCCACGGAGGGAACGCTACTGTTGAAAATCGTCTCGTTGCGCAGCGGGAACCGCTCATACGTAGTGAAGAAGAACGTCCTATCCTTGCGAATCGGGCCGCCCAGGCTTCCCCATAGTTGTTCTGGACGCTGAACGGCACGCTCGTCGAGAACGTGTTTCGCGCTACCAGCCTGGAATTCGAGTGATACCAGAACAGGCTGCCGTGGAGCTGGTTGGTGCCGGATCGGGAAGTGGCGTACATCCCGCCCGGCAATCCCGCTTCCGCCTTGTCGTTCGCAAGCTGGATGCGGATCTCGCCCGTCATCTCCATGTTGCTCTGCGAAGGTCCGACGCTGTTGCCGAAGAGGGGGGACCGCTGGGATGTGCCGTCCACCGTGGTGCCGAATTGCGATCCTCGCGATCCTGAGACGCTGAAATTGGAGCCCTGCGCTTGCGTCGCGCCGGGGGTCAACACGGCCAGGCTGAAGTAGAAGCCATCAAACTGCCCCCGCACGTTGAACGGCAGTTTCTCCATCACTTCGTTGCTGCGCACCGCAGCCACTTCTGCCCCCTCCGTATTGATCACCGGAGCCGTTGCCTCGACGTTCACTGAGGTGGCCACCTCCCCAACCTCCATACGTACGTCCGCGCGGAACGTGGTGGAGGTCTCCAGCCGAATGTTTGTGACGATCATCTTCTTAAAGCCCGGCTTCTCCGCGATTACCTCGTACCTGCCCGGGATCAATTGCGTCACTTCATAATCTCCGGTCGATCCGGTCGTCGTCCGCCGGATGATGTTTGTATCGATGTTTCGAACTGTGATCTCCGTGTCTGGCGCCACGGCGCCCGTTAAATCCGTGGCCACTCCCCGGATGGTTCCCAGCGTTGTTTGCGCCAGGAGGCCGGTGGTGGCTGTCAACATGAGGACCAGCATGCGCAATAGAGGCGTGCCGGCGATTCGATAAACCCGCATAGATCCCCTCCATACCCGTCCTGTCTTGCCCGTAGGCGGAAGCCGTCCCCAAGCCCACATGCCGTGATGCCTTGGGACAGGTGAGAGACATTGTAGTCTAGTTTGTTTGCCGATTCACCCCAGGGGCGGCGAGCGGCGGAAATGGCCCGAACAACCGGGCTGAGGGCGAACGGACTCACACGCCCGGCTGGGTCTTGGCCGGGGTTAGCCCGTTCAAACAACCGGGCGGCTTTCATTTCCGGGCCAGCATCGGATATGTTGACCTCAGCGAAGGGAATCTTACACGCGGGGGTGTGCGTACTGTGGTGGAAACGAAACGAGGGTTCTGGCGGCGGCGATGGTGGCAGGTACCTCTGGCGCTCCTTGCGATCGTCTTCGCTGCATCCTGGGTGGCCGCCCGCATCGTGGCTTCTCGGATCGAGCCTTATGCGCGGGAGCGATTCATTGCGTACCTCGAAGATCGCTTCGACGCCAATGTCGAGATTGGAGAAATTGATGCCTCGCTGCCCATCGACGACCCGTACAAATTCCTCGTCTCCAAAGGGCGCGGTTCCCGCCTCAACCTCTCCGCCAACGATGTCAAAATTTCGCAGCCGGGACTGGAAGACCTGCCCCCGCTCCTCCAGTGGAAGACACTCAAAGTCGTCGTAGATTTCCCCTCTCTCTTTGAGGACACGGTAAACGTGAAGCATGTCGCGCTCACCGGCTTCCGGTTCACGGCGCCGCCCAAGGGACGCCGCCCCAGGTTTGCGCGGGAAACGCAGGCGTCCGCCGATGCTTCCGCCGCGGCCCAGCCGGGCGACACGGCGAAACGGCCGCCCAAGGTGATCCTCGAAGAGGTCGTTGCCGATGGGATGAATCTCACGATCCTGTCGTCTAACCCCGCGAAGTCACCGCTCGCATTCGAGATGCGAAAGCTCCGCCTTTTCGGCGCGACACCCGGCGCGCCCATGCGCTACGAGGCGGATCTCACAAATCCCAAGCCGCCGGGCGTGGTGCATAGCACCGGACACTTCGGACCCTATGTTGCCGGGGAGCCGGGAGACTCCCCGCTCGACGGCGAGTTCACATTCGAGAAGGCAGACCTCTCTGTGTTCAAGGGCATTCGCGGCATCCTCAGCTCCAAGGGAACCTTTTCCGGCCAACTGAACCGCATCGTGGCCGATGGCGTTGCGGAGACGCCTGAGTTCGGCCTGAGCTACAGCAAGAACACCGTAAAGCTGGTGACGAAGTATCACGCGATTATCGACGGCACGAATGGCAACACGGAGTTGAGGCCGGTTGAAGCGACGATCGGCTCCACTAAACTGACCTGTGATGGCTCCGTGGAACGCTTTCCTGGGGACAACGGCAAGACAGTCGACTTGAAGGTGAAATCCACCGATGGAGACTTGCGGGACATTCTAATGCTCGCGATGAAAGACGACCGGCTTCCGCTCCGTGGAAGAATTGGGCTCGATATCAACCTCAAAGTACCTCCCGGCGGGGGGCAGTATGCCGACCGGCTCCTCGTCACGGGCAAGTTCAAATTGCAGGAGGGCCGATTCACGGACAAAAACACGCAGGCAAAGCTCAATGAGATGAGCAGCCGCGCGCTTGGCCGCCCCACGGAGCCTCCGGATGAGAATGTCACCACGGATTTCGATGGCAACTTCCGTCTGAGCGATCGTGTGCTGCATCTGTCGCAGCTGCGGTTCTTTATTCCCGGTGCGGCCGTCGACCTCAATGGGAGCTTCAACCTGGCCACCGACAACCTCGAGTTCCACGGCACTTTGCGAACCGACGCCAAGCTTTCCCAAATGATGAAGACCAGATGGAAGCGCTGGGTCCTGAAGCCCGTGGATCCCTTTTTCGCGAAAAACGGCGCCGGCGCTCAGTTCAAGATCGCCATTACCGGGACGCGTGAAAGCCCGAATTTCGGCCTGGATCGGTAGATGCTGGAAGGGGGGTTGCGGGAGGCGCCGGTAGCGGCCCGGGGGAGGAGTTTTGTCCGGATCTTTGAAAAATTCCGATGTGGGGGAAGGGAGGGCTGAAACGAGCATAACTGGCTGAGCCAAAGACGGTTAGTGACGAATTGGGGCCCAAGAGTTTCGTCCGGTTTTTCCGGATGGATCCGGACAAAACCGGCACTCCCCCTGTGCCGTGGTTCCGAGGGGAATGGATCGATTCGTTTGTCGAAGAGCACGCGCGAGAACGTGCTTGCCCGATGGATCGCACGATCTGCCGGTACATGGAGTTCTCCCGCACGTTTGATTCTACGTTTCAGGTTCGCCGAAACGAACCATCGCGCGGAGTGGGATGGTTGAGCATGTGGATAAGGTGTGTGATGGCAGCGAGTTAAGGGGTCGTGCGATTCTTTCGTCTCGCGGTGACCGGTGCTTTGGCAGATTCCGGTTTGCGCCGTAAGCCGTGGCGAGTACGGCGTTTCGCAAAGGGCGAGAACGCCGTACTGCGAAACGCAGCCAGTGATGCGCGGACAAACGGGACGGTGAATGGCAATGAGGCGGGCGTCTCCGCGGGGGAGTCGCGTCCGCAAACGGGCGGCCGCTTCGTGGACTCGCTGCGCGAGGCTGCTTTGGTTTGGTCGTTCGATGCGGGGCGTTTACACACCCGGCTGGCTCATGCCGCCCTTCGGGCTCTTGGCGGCGATGCGGGCGTGGGGGCGTATTGCGCTTAGGGTTTTGGGTTCGAGATGAGTCTATTTGTGCGTCCGGTTGATTGTAGCGGCGGTGGGGGCGGATTTGACCTTTGTGGGGGCAGTGGATCGGCGCGGGTGGGCCTCCCCGATGGTGGAAGTGATGGCCGGCCTTGCAGTTACGTGATTCCGGGGTGGAAGCGAATTTTTCTTCGCTGGCTGTGACTGCGATTCAGATGGCTGCGCGATGCAGCGTAGATCGGAGTGGTCTGACTCGCATTGGAGGTTAGGGAATCCACTTCGGTGGGCAAGGAATCGGCGGCTTAGGGACCCTCCAGGCGCTGCTCGGAAAGAGGCTTAACGCGGCTGGAATTCCTGCTTGAAGTTACGTAACAACCGTGGAATCAGCGTGATAACATAAGGTAAAAGCGTAGGAGTGTGTCGGAATAAAGAATTGTCGAACCTAGAATCAATAACTTACGGACGACCATCTCCTCGTAAGTTATTGATTCTTCGTGACGCCGCGTGTTTATTCCGACAGGCTC
>JADLCF010000093.1 GCA_020847315.1 Bryobacterales bacterium
CGAGGGCGGCGTGGCGGAGGAGGCGGTGGCGCTGCTGTGCCACCATCTCGACGACGTAGCGCTCTTCGGAGTCGGCGGGGCGGTAGAAGTCCTGGAGGTCTCGGAGGATGCGGTTGTAGTCTTCGTCGTCTTCGATCGAAAGGAGCATGGAACCGCCGTAGAGCCCGTGGCGGCGGGAGTTGGCGGCGGAGGCGGCTTTGCCTTCGGGGGTTTTGGGTCCGGTGCTGTGCCGGGCGTTGCGGCGGTTGGCGGCGCGCTGCTTTTCGGAGGTGGGAGGCGAGGGCGGATTCTCCGGCGGATGGGGCGGGATGCCGTTCAGCGCGGGGTTGGATTCCGGGTGGATGTGAAGCGAGGCGTACTTGCGCGCCAGGTAGTCCTGGACATCCGAGGCTGGGCGCTTGGGGGCGAGGGTATCGGGATTGAGAACTTTCGGCATGGATGTGCTCCTCCTGATTGCCCGGTAGCTGGGACAGGCCGGCGGGAGGACAGCGCTGTCCGCCAAGCTGCCTGAGTATAGCGGCGAGAGTGTGGACAGGGCGCCGGAGAGCCGGGGATGGGCGAGGATGACGGAGGTGGGCCAACCGGGAAGTGCTTTGTTGACAGGGTGTTCGATCAGGGGCGGGAGGGAGCGAAGATATTTTTGGAACTACCGTGATCGCGCGTGCGCGACGCGCAGAACGGGGAGCGGGCGGCAGTGAGAAGCGCGGAGCGGCACGGGCACTGGGCTGTCGATCGGGAGGGCCTGGGCGCGGCCGCGCGGGAGTCGCACCGCCAAACAGGGCGGGTGCTTCGTGGACTCGCTGCGCGAGGCTTTTGTTTGGCATTGCTTCGCGGGCGGGGTGCTGAAGCACGCCGGTGGCCCATGCCGCCCTGCGGGCTCTTGGCGGCGATGTGGGCTTCTTGGTGACGATGCGGGCTCTTGGTGGCGATGCGGGCGCGCGGGCGTATTGCGCTTAGGGTTTTGGGTTCGAGATGAGTCTATTTGTGCGTCCGTTTGATTGCAGCGGTGGTGGGGGCGGATTTGACCTTTGTGGAGGCAGTGGATCGGTGCGGGTGGGCCTCCCCGATGGTGGAAGTGATGGCCTGCGTTGCAGTTCTGTGATTCCGGGGCGGAAGCGAATTTTTCTTCGCTGGCTGTGACTGCGATTCAGACGGCTGCGCGATGCAGCGTCGATCGGAGTGGTCTGACTTGCATTGGAGGTTAGGGGATCCACTTCGGCGGGCAAGGTATCGGCGGCTTCTGGGCACTCCAGGCGCTGCTCGGAAAGAGGCCTAACGCGGCTGGAATTTCTGATTGAAGTTGCGTAACCTACGTGGAATCAGCGTGTTAACATAAGGTAAAAGCGTAGGAGCCCGTCGGAGTGAAGAATTCTCTAACCTAGAATCAATCACTTACGGATAACCAGCTCCTCGTAAGTTATTGATTCTTCGTTGCACCGCGTGTTCATTTCGACAGGCTCGTAGCCTGTCCCTCTTTCCAAGTAAGTGGAACGGTCCTCGTCGTCGAAGAAGACGTCACTGCGGAAATTGCCGCGCTGGGTGATGTGGTGTGGGCAGCCCACGGCTACCACGCGCTGGAGTTGTGCCATCGGAAGTATAGTGGCGGGAAGTGAGGAAAGTTCTCACTCGAAATGGGAATTGAGTTGGAGTCTGTCGGAATGAAACTTTTTGTGCCCATATGCTGTGGTGAGCGGCGTGTGGAACTACCAGATATTGTATGTATAGCTGCGAAAAATCGTTCATTCCGACAGACTCGTTGCCTGATGGCGAATTTCTAGTGAATTTCTAGTTGCCTGATGGCGAATTTATGATGGCGAATTTAAGACTCGGTTCATCCCCCGGTTCTCCTTCCTTGAGAACTCTCTTGAAAATAGCCGCAACATGCTGATTCTTCAGATGGCCAACCACCCGGCTATTTTCATCATCGGGGGTGAACCCACGGTTCATGGGCCAGTGCTGTCCCCGAAAATCGAAAATTAGCCTGTCCCCGAAAATAAAACAATAAAAATAAAGCGTGGTCGCAAGCCGAAGCACTCCGACCAAGGTACCGAGGCGGACAGTGCCTCGGCCAGTGGGCTTGCCGTCAGCGCAGAAACAGGATAACCTGATACCAAATTCTGGAATCAGCGCCGTTGCTGAGATGTTAGGGCGTTCTTACGTGTCGTGGAGGTATTATTTATGTTTTCCAAGGCTAGGTTCTTCCTTCTGCTTCTGGCTATTCCGCTAGCCATGGCACAGGTATTTACCGGTTCTCTATCCGGCACGGTCGCCGATGATTCGGGTGCCGTGATCCCCAACGTTGAAATTGCCATCACGAATGTGGGCAGCGGGGTGCGGACGGTTGTCCAGAGCGATAGTTCTGGAAGTTACCAGGGCCTGCAACTCGCACCTGGCTCTTATCGCATCGAAGTCGAAGCACCTGGGTTCAAGAAGTTCGTTCGGGATGGCATCGTTCTCCAGGTGCAACAGCACGCACGCGTCGATGTTGCCTTATCGGTCGGAGCCGTCACGGAGTCGGTGTTCGTCACCGCCGATGCATCCATGCTTGAAGCATCAGATGCGCAAGTTGGCCGCGTTGTAGATAACCGTCGAATTCGCGAACTTCCCCTCAATAGCCGCAACGTATACTCCTTGATCTTCCTCACGCCCGGCGTTGCCGGCAGCGTCGGAACTAATTATGGAGGCACGGGCTACTCCATCAACGGTGCACGCACCCGCATGAACGAAACCGTCATTGACGGAATGCCGGCCACGCATCCTTCCGCAAACGGCGACTCCGGAATTGCCATCTTCCCGTCTGTGGACGCCATCGAAGAGTTTAAGGTAATGGCGGGTAACTCTCCTGCGGAATTCGGCCGCAGTCTCGGTAGTGTGATCAACATTGTCTACAAATCCGGCACCAACGATTTCCACGGCTCCGCTTACGAGTTTCTTCGCAACTCCGTAATGGACGCGAACAACTTCTTTGCGAACAGGAATGGACAGGATCTGGCGAGCTTTAAACGCAGCCAGTTTGGTGGCACGCTTAGCGGTCCCATCATCCGTAACAAGACCTTTTTTATGGGATCGTACGAAGGCCTGCGCGAGCGCAATTTCGCGAGCACCACGTCTACAGTACCGACGGATTTACAGCGCCGCGGCAACTTCTCCCAGACCTTTGCTCCCAATGGAAGTCTGGTAACCGTCTACGATCCGCTCACTACGACAAGAACCCCCAGCGGTCAGTATGTGCGCTCTCCCTTTGCTGGCAACGTCATCAACCCCGGCCGTTTCGACCCCGTGGCGTTGAACGTCATGAAATATTATCCGACAGCCAATATTGTAGGAAATCCGGTCACGAACGAGAATAACTTCTACTCGTCCGGTTCGTCTCTTTCCAACATGGATAATATCGATGGGCGGCTCGATCACAATATCAGTGAATCGCAAAATATCTTTGGAAGATATTCCTATCGGTTTAATGAAAGTGCGCCTCCCGTTTATTTTCCCTCCGATGTCGCCATCGCGCAGGGCCGTATTGTGCAAGAGAATGACAGCCATAACGCTGTAGTGAACTATACGAATACGCTGAACCCAACAACGATTCTGAACGTGAATGCGGGCGTATCGAGAACGCTGTTCATCTACAACAACCAGGGTCTGGGTTTTCTGCCCTCCAGCCTCGGTCTGCCAACAAGCATCGATTCTGCCGTCGACCAGCACCTATTCCCCGCCTTCGGCGCATCGGGTTATCAGTCGCTCGGCGGGGGCGATCACCGTCGAAGCGGATTCATGTCCTACAACCTAGCCTCCAGCCTGACCAAGGTGATGAACTCGCACACCGTGAAGTTCGGCTATGAAGGCCGCATGTATCGGGCAAATATCTGGGAAGCCCGCGCCGCGGGTACTTTCAATTTCTCCAGGGGCTTCACCCAGGGGCCAGATCCTACACGGGCCAGTTCGGCGGCGGGCAACAGCATCGCTTCGCTCCTTCTCGGAGCCGGCACGGAAGGGAATGCGCTCATTCAGAATTGGAAGAACGTGGCAGCTCAGAGCTTCTACCATGGTCTGTTCGTGCAGGATGATTGGCGCGTCACGCAGAAGCTTACCCTGAACCTGGGACTTCGCTACGACCTCGATGTGCCTCGGACAGAGCGCTATAACCGCCAGAACTACTTTGACCCGCACGTTCAATCGCCGTTAGCTTCTGTCGTGCCTGGATACCCTGACCTAAAGGGTGGGTTGGTTTTCGCGGGTGTTGACGGCAACAGCCGCTACCAGTACGGCGTAGACAAGAACAATTTTGCGCCCCGCATCGGATTGGCCTACCAGGTGGATCCGAAGACCGTCATCCGGGCAGGCTATGCCACCATCTTCGGTCTGTCGAACCAGGCAGCTCATGGAACCGTCGGGCCATTCGGCTTCCGTACGGAGAATCCGTGGGTAAGTACTCTCGATGGCGGCCTCACCCCATATAACTATCTCAGCAACCCGTATCCTGAGGGCTTCCGGCCATCCCCCGGAGCATCTGAAGGCCTGCTGACGCAGGTTGGTGCAAACATCCAGGCGCCACTCCACAACACCATCACCGCGTATTCGATGCAATACAACTTCACCGTGCAGCGCGAGCTCCCGGGGCAGGTTCTGTTGAATGTCGGCTACGTGGGAACGCGTGGACTGCAACTCGAAGTCAACCACGAAGGTGGCTACGGCCTGAATCAGTTGCACCCGAGCTATCTCTCGCTCGGTTCTCGGTTGAATGACCTCGTGGACAACCCGTTCTTCGGGATTGTGAACTCGGGTGTTCTGGCAGCCGAGAAAGTCAGCCGCGGTCAACTTCTGAGGCCCTATCCGCAATTCACAGAGATCATTCCGATCTACATGAACGGTGCCTCTTCCACATACCATTCGATGCAGACGACCATCGCAAAGCGGCTTACTCACGGACTGCAATTTGAGGGGTCGTATACCTGGTCGAAATGCATGGAAAATCCCAGGGCCGTCACGCAGGATAACTACGACTTTTTGGCTAACCGCTCAGTGTGTAGCCTGGATATTCCCCACCGTTTCGTGATGGGCTACATTTACGAACTTCCGTTTGGGAAGGGCCGGGCGTTCCTGTCGAATGCCGAAGGCATCACGAATTGGTTGCTCGGTGGTTGGCAGCTAAACGGGATTACCACTTTCCAGAGTGGCAACCCGCTTGAATTCACGGCGGATAACACTGCCGGACTATTCAATCCGAGGACTTTCCCAAACAACAATGGGAATAGCGGTAAGCTCGATGGACCAGTCCACGACCGGCTGAATCGCTATTTTGATACAAGCGTATTTAGTCAGCCAGCCCCGTTCACATTCGGAAACATGTTGCCATACACATCGAAACTCCGTAGCGATGGTATGCGTAACTTTGATCTCTCCCTATTCAAGGAATTCCAACCGCAAGAGCGGCTCCGCGTACAGTTCCGGGCGGAGTTCCTAAACGCATTCAACACCCCCCGCTTCGGATCGCCGAACCGAACTGTTACGTCGGGATCTTTCGGAGTGATTACGTCGCAAGCAAACGCGCCTCGACAGACCCAGTTAGGGCTGAAGCTCATCTGGTAAGTCAACGGGGACTTCATCGTAGATACGGATCCGGATTGCAACAACCGATGCAATCCGGATCCTTTTTTGCAGCCAGTCGTGATTTTTCCCAAGGTGAATCCGGCAGGGGCAATCCGGCCGCCGTGCCACGACGCCTCACTTCGACAGAGAATCGACGCGACGCGAGCCAGGCGATCCGAGTCTTCCGAAAGGCGATTCTCGGCGATCTCTATATTCTATTTGTATGCGTCAGAGCAACCGCATTCTTGAAGCCGCGGCGGAGGCGTGTTGATCTGGGGGAATGAAGGATTCGAACTCTTCCCTGGATTATGGCGAGGAACTGGTGCTGCGTTACCGGGCGAGCGGGCGGACGCGGAAGGACTTCGCCGCGCGTTCCGGCGTTTCGGTTTCCACTCTCGACACCTACGTGCGCCGTGAACGCAAAGCTTCCCTGCCAGACGCTTTCGCGCCGGGCCGTCTGCTTCCGGTTGCGTTCGTGGCGCCCGGAGAGACAACTCGCCAGGCGAGTGGGCCTGCCGCCTCCGCCGGGATTCGCATTTACTTGGCCAACGACCGTGCGCTGGAAGTCGAGCGCGGCTTCGATGCCGGATTGCTTCTCGAGGTGCTGGCCGTGCTCGGAGGGAACACGCGGGGGGGAGTTGCTCCGGTTGCAGAAGATCTCGCTGCCCAAGAGCGCACTCGGGCAAGCGGTGAACTGCACGCTTTCGTTGTGGAAGAAGCTCGCGGAGTTTCTCGAGCACCCGGTGGCGGAGCTATCGAACAACCTGGCCGAGAACCCGATGCGCGGCGTGGCGCCCGGCATGGCCGACGGCAAGCACCACGACGCGAAAACTCCACCCCCGTCCGCTGGAAACAGCGTCACGCCTGATCATGTCCGTCAAGAATAGGGTTGGACGTACGTTTACGGAGGAAACGAGGCCTGGCACTCTCTGTTTGTAACGGGCCTTGCTCGTCGCACATAATCTATAGAAACGGTAGGCCTCGTCTGCTGGTGGATTTCCCGGCTCAAGTTCCGAAGTCAGGAGCTGCAATGCGTCCAATGCTCCGCGTAGTTTTACTGGTGCTGTCGATCGCGCTGGCTTTGTCCGCGCAAACGGCGCCCGCGCCCATCCCGAGGGGTGGTCCAGCGTCCAATTCCGTACCCATCCAACCCATGGAAGCGCCGCGCGCGGGGGCGGTGGAGCCGTTTCCGCTTGACCAGTTGAAGCCGGGGATGCAGGCGACGGCATGGACGGTTTTCCTGGGCAACGAAGCCGAAGCCGTTCCCATCGAAATCATCGGCCTTTGGAAGAATGCCTGGGGTCCCCGTCAAGACATCATCCTTGGCAAGATGGGCGGCAAAGCGGCGGAGACGAATGTCGCGGGAGGCATGAGCGGGAGCCCGGTCTATATCGACGGCAAACTCGTGGGCGCGGTCTCTCTGCGGCTGAGCGTCTTCTCGCCGGATGCGATCTGCGGAATTACGCCGATCGCGCAAATGCTCGAGATCAACGAATTCGACGAAACCCTCCCGCCGGGCGCGAAAGTTCCCGAAAAGGCCGTCACGACGGCTGGGCTGGATCTGCCGGAGGGGCTTGCGCGCCAGGTGATGGCGGCCGGATTTCGCGCGGATTCGCCGCTGGCGGGCGCGCAATTGACGCCGATTGAAACGCCGCTCGCGTTCAGCGGCTTCACGGACGATACCCTGGACACGTTTGGCCCGATGCTCCGGCAGATGGGGCTGCAACCCGTGCGGGGTGGCGCGGGGGCGGCCATGAACACGGCAAAGCCCGCTGCTGGATGGCAGGATTCCTTGCGCCCCGGCGCTCCCGTGGCGGGAGTGCTGGTCTCGGGCGATATGTCGATCACCGGCCTTGGCACGGTTACCTACAACGACGGCAAGCGGGTGCTGGCCTTTGGCCACCCATTCTTTAACCTGGGTCCGGTGAGCATGCCGATGGCCAAGGGCGAAGTGCTGATGGTGCTTTCGAGCAAGTTTCAGCCCAACAAGATCGCGAACGCCACCGAGGTGGTGGGGGCGCTGCGCCAGGACCGCCATAGCGGCATCATGGGCGTATTGGGCGAGAGCGCCGAGATGGTGCCCGTGGCCGTGAAGGTTCGCAGCTTCGACGAAAAGAACCAGCTTCGCAAGGAGAAGGACCTGGGCTTTCAGGTGTTTGTCCACCAGAAGTGGACCCCCGTGCTGATGATGCTCACCCTATTCAACTCCATCAATGGGTTGAATGACTTCATGGACGATGCCACGTACCGGTTCCAGGGCTCCATCGAGTTCGAGAACAACCAGAAGATTGAGCTCTCCACGATGCGCCCGCAGGAAGACTTGCCGATGCCGGCCCACCTGATGCTGGCCGGGTGGTGGGCGGATAAGTTCAACCAGCTCTTCCAGAATTCCGTGAACGCGCCCCGCGTGCGGAGCGTGGATATGACCGTGGATTTGCTGCCGGAGCGCCGCATCGCCGCCATTGAAAACGCCTGGATGGATAAGCGCGAGGTACACCCCGGAGATACGGTGACCGTAAAGGCGTTTCTACGGCCCTACCGGGGCAAGCGGCTGGAGCGCAGTTTCACCGTCAAGATTCCCCTCCAGATTCCGGCTGGGGAACACCGGCTGCTGCTCTCCGATGCGGACACGCTCAATCGTCAGCAAACGCTGGTTCGGAACGCCAATAAGCACCTCGATCTGAACCAGACGGTCTCGCTGCTCAACCAGGAGCGCAGCAACAATAAGCTGTATGTTTCCCTGGTGCAGTCTTCGCCTTCGGTCTATAAGGAAGACAAGGTGATGCCGCGCTTGCCCGCTTCCGTGTTGAACGTGATCAATCCCACGAAGGACGCGGGCCGGAGCACAGTGAACCTCAGCCAGACCATCGAAGAGACCGCAGCGATTCCTTTCGACTACATGATCGATGGCAGCCTCGCGCTGCCGCTGCGGGTGAACTGACGACGGCCCCTTAAGATTCTGATTGGAAAACGGGAACTACCGAACAATGATGCGTACACTGTTTGCCGCGGCCTTGGCCGTGCTGCTGCTCGCCCCTGCCTACGGGGTGGAAACGGAAACCTGGCGGCAATCGAGCTTTGAAGACTTCGCGCAGGGCACTCGGGAGCGGGTAGCGCTTCGCAGCGACGGCCTGCTGACGCTCTCGCCTGAACTGAAGGAACTCCTCGATACCTCCGCCGATGCGATCTGGTCACTGGCGGCGGATCGCAAGGGCAACGTGTACACGGCCGCGCCCTCCCCGGAGAGCGAGAAACTGCGGATCTACCGGATCTCCCCGGACGGCAAGGCCGAATCCATCGCCGAAGTGGATGGCCTCGCCTGCTTCGCCCTGGCGGTGGATGCGCAGGACCGCGTCTATGCGGGGGTCTCCCCGGATGCCCGGATTTTTCGGATTTCCAGGGGGGAGGCGGAACTATTCACCGCACTTCCGGCCGCGTATGTCTGGGCCATGGCATTTGACTCCAAACAGAATTTGTTCGCCGCGACGGGCGACAAGGGCGTGATCTACCGGATGGATGCCGCAGGCAAAGCTTCAGTGTTCCTCGAAACGGAAGAGACGCACGTGCGCTCCCTGCTGGTGGATAAGGTCGATCGAATCTACGCCGGCACCGCCCCAGGCGGGTTGCTGCTGCGGGTTTCACCTTCCGGAGAGTCATTCGTCGTCTATCAGGCCGCGCGCGAAGAAATTACGAGCATCGCGCTGAACGGGAGCGGCGAGTTGTTTCTGGCTGCCGCGGGCGCCAAGCGCGGCACGGGGTTGCGCTCGACCCCGGCGCCGGCGCAGCCCGTCGTTCCACCGGCCCCCGCCCCGGCGCAAACGGCGGCCGCCGGCCAGCCGCCACCCCCTCGCCCGGCGCCCGCCGTGGCGCGGCCAGTCGCGGCAGGCGGCTCCGACGTCATCCACATCGGCAGCGACGGTTTCCCAGAGACCGTCTGGGAGAGCGACCGCGATATTGTGTACGCCCTCGCGGTGGATGCCGCGAACCGGGTTGTGCTCGGCACGGGCAATGAAGGCGGCCTGGTGCGTCTCGAAGGGGATCGCCTTTACACGTCCCTGCTTGAGGCGCGAGCGGAGCAGATCACCGCCCTGCTGCCGATGCCCGATGGCGCGGTGGTGTTCTCCACGGCGAATATCGGCAAAGTCCACAAAGCCGGACCCGCCCCGGCGCAAACGGGGACCTTCGAGAGCGACGTGTTCGATTCCGGTTTCTTCGCGCGCTGGGGGAAGTTGAGCGTTGAGGGGAAGGCGGCAGGGGATTCCGTGGCGGTGCAGGCGCGCAGTGGAAACGTCAATCGGCCACAGAAGAACTGGAGCGCATGGTCTTCCGCCGTGCCGGCGGGCATCGGGATCGATGTCAATGTCCCCGCCGCCCGCTACGTCCAATGGCGCACGGAACTGAAGCGCCCGGAGACAAGCGGTTCGGGGAGCGGCCCCGAGGTGCGGGCGGTCGAATTGGCCTATCGCAGCAGAAACTTTCCACCGCGGATCACGGCAACCGAGGCCACGCCCCCGAACTACACTTTTCCTCCGCGCCTGCTGGCAATGACACCCTCGGACAAACTTACGCTGCAACCCCTCTCCGGCAAGGCTCGTCCGCGACCGGCCACCCTTCCGCTCAGCGGAGCGGGCGCCATCTCGATGAACTATTCGAAAGGCTACGTAGGTATTCGCTGGACTGCGGAAGACGCCAACGGAGACGATCTCTCGTATGCCCTGGAAATCCGTTCCGCCGGGACATCGAACTGGCTCCAACTGGTGAAAGACCTTGAGGAGCCACAGTATACCTGGGACTCCAATGCTTGGCCGGATGGGCGTTACGAAGTTCGCATAACCGTGAGCGACCGCAAGTCCAACGTGCCGGAGGAAGCGCTCGAAGGCACGGCAACCACCGATTTTTTTACCATCGACAATACGAAGCCCAGGGTGGAGGCCCTCGCGGCAAAGAGGGTGGGAAGCGGAGTGGAAGTCACGTGGTCCGCTATCGACGAACGAAGTCCCGTGCGGAAGGCGTATTACTCCGTGAATGGCGGAGATTGGATCCGGATTGAGCCGCAGACCGGGCTTTCCGATGCTTCGTCACTCCGCTACTCGCTTCGCGTGCCGGAAGCGGAAGCCGCTCCGGGCAATGTGGTCGCGGTCCGCGTGGCCGATGAGTTCGACAACGAAGCCGTGGCGAGTATTCTCCTTCCCGCGCGGTAGCTTTCGTGCGGCGTCATCGGTTTCCGCTGTATTATCACGGAACGGGAATATCGCAATCATGATGAGCCGTAAACTGCAATTCGCTTCAGGCGCGCGATGGCTGGGCATATCGCTGCTGCTGTTGTCCCTTGCTTTGCCGCAGGCCGCTGCCCAGGGCGCGATTACGCTGGAGCAGGTGTTGGCGGCGCTCAAGAGCGGAAGCCCTTCCCAGACTGAGTTGGGGCGGCGGGTTGCGGAATTGGGAGTCGCCTTTGCGCTTGATCGGTCCAACCGGGAGCAGTTGTTACGCGCGGGCGCGAAAGCACCGCTGATCGAGGCCATTGAGAAGTCCGGCGAGGCCAAGGCTTCCGCCGGCGGACAGCCCGGCCCTGAGGTTACGGTATTCTCGGGAGAAGCCGTTTCCGGCGATGAAGGCCCGCTAACGCGCGAGCGAATCCTTACGGCGCTGCGCAATAAGGCGGACCAGGCGCTTCTTGCCGGGTTGGTTTCTCAATACGGCATCGCGTTTTCGTACACACCGGAACTGGGGCGGGAGTTTCAGACCGCCGGCGCGAATGCGGCGCTGCTCTCGATGATCGCCACCGCAACCGTGGGCTCCTCTTCCGTGCCCGAGGGCTTCCTCACGCTCCCGCTTGCAAAGGCGAGAGACTTCGACGGCGCGCAAACCGCGGGCCGCCTCGATATACGGCTCTATGTGGATGGCGCGGCGGAAATACGCATTCAGGGCAACACCGCGCTGTTTAAGTCTCTGCAGGCGCAGGAACCCCGCAATGCAGGCTCCGAGACGACGGGGATCTTCCCCATGCGCCCGCTCAAGAAGCTGGAAATCACGAAGAAGGATGGCCGGGGCTCCTTCGTGGTGCTCCAGCGTCCGTCCGCCGAAAATGAATTCCAAACGGTGCTGCGGATTTATGATCCGAAGGCGGGCGAAGATCGCTACCACCTGCGCATTCTCTGGGAAGCCGAGTGACTTTGGAGATCGGGAGTGACGATGGGGAAGCGGAGTGACTCCAGGGAAAGGGAGTGATGCTGGGGAAGGGAGCGCTCCCTTCCCCAATTGCATGCCTTACGGCAGCCACAGAATGGCGCGCGCCAGCACGATCAATGCGACCACGACGCCGAAGGCGACTACGAGACCGTTGATATCCACGCTGAAGCGGCGGTAGAACCGGCCAAGCCCCTCGCTCAGGCGCAAGTCGCCGAGCTTCAGGATGAGCAGCTCATGACCTTCTTCGTGAAGCGTCTTCTCTTCTCCGGTGGCTTCGTCCAGATAGCTTGGCGTATCGAGGTGCTCATAGAACGGCTGCGTCATCGATTCCGGCTCCCGGCGGGTCAACAGGCTCACCACGATCAACGCGGCGAAGCCAACGATCAGGGCGATCATGCAGTTCCAGGCGTCCCATTTCAGCATTTCACCGAACTGCCTTTCGGTCATGGTGAAGAACACGAGGGATGAAGCCGCCAG
>JADLCF010000094.1 GCA_020847315.1 Bryobacterales bacterium
CGACGTGTGGCCGAAAGTTCCGCTCGAACGATTCTCCCAACGAAGCGCACTCGTTTAGTGCGACTTTGCTTTGTGTTTTCCTTATAAATAGGATCGCGGATAAAGTCAAGTAGTTTCGTAAATCCGGTGTCGATGAGGCCGTGATCTTCCTTCTTGACACCGCATGGAGAGGGAGAGTCTTGATTCACGCAACGTCGAACGTCAAGCGGTCCGCGGCCGCACAGGCAAGGGGTTTGAGCCTATTCTTCTGTATCGTGCTCTGCGTCTTCACGATCGCCCTAGGCGGTTGCGGGCGCAAGCAGCGGCGAACGCAAGCGCCCGTCTCTTCGAGGCCTGTGCTCCCATCGGTGATCGGCGCTTATGAAGAAGGAATTGCGAGCTGGTATGGAGACCCTTACCACGGCCGGCGAACGGCAAACGGCGAGGTTTACGATCAAGAGAAAATGACCGCGGCTCACCCCACTCTCCGCTTCGGAGTGGTGGTGGAAGTCACCAACCACAGCAATGGATTGCGCACCCGTGTCCGCATCAATGACCGTGGACCGTTCGTGGGGAACCGCGCCATTGATCTCTCCCGCGCCGCCGCGCGAGAGATCGCGATGCTCGGCCCCGGCACGGCTCCTGTTCGCGTGGAGGTGGTGGGCCTCCCCGGGCAGCCCGCCGCGCCCACCACCGGCGCGCCTCAAGCGCCGCCCGCGTCCGAAGTGCCTCCTCGCGAAGAGGAGGCAGCGTTCTCGGTCCAGATTGGTGCGTTCGCGAACTACGAAAATGCCGTTGCGCTGCGCGGCCAACTCGCGGATCGCAACCTCGACGTGCGGATCGTTTCCGCTCCGAACTCCGCCAATCCCGCCGGTGTCCTCTGGCGGGTGCTGGTGGGCCAACGCCTCTCCCGCTCCGAGG
The DNA here is from genome assembly GCA_020847315.1 of Bryobacterales bacterium. Classification (GTDB taxonomy): domain Bacteria; phylum Acidobacteriota; class Terriglobia; order Bryobacterales; family Bryobacteraceae; genus JACTMJ01. The sequence goes on from JADLCF010000094.1 coordinate 901, forward strand.
CCGAAAAACTTTCTCTCACTCTCCGTGTCGATTTTCCGAGAATTTTCCTGGTGCCGGACCACTAATACCTTAGACGGGAATCTGTCCGAACGCCATGTACCGCGAATCCAGTTGCGCCGCCCCTGCCAGATCGGCGGAAGTCGCCCTCATCGGCCTTTCCCCGGCCATCCGGGAGTTGCGCGGTAAGATTGACCGCATCGCCTCCAACCAGAGCCCCGTGCTCATTCTCGGCGAGACCGGAACGGGCAAGGAAGTGGTGGCGCGCAAGGTGCATGAGCGAAGCGGTCTTAAGAAGTTCGTTCCCATTGATTGCTCTGTCCTCGTCGGCCCGTTGATGGAGAGCGAACTCTTTGGATACATGCGCGGCGCCTTTACGGGAGCGGATGCGAATCGGACCGGATTGCTGGAAGAGGCACACCTTGGCACGGCCTTCTTCGATGAAATCGGGGAACTCCCGCTTTCCCTCCAGGCGAAGTTGTTGCGGGTACTTCAGGAGAAGGAGTTCCGTCCCGTCGGCTCCACGGTATCGCGCTATGTCGAGAGCCGGGTGGTTGCCGCCACCAACCGGAACCTCTCGGAAGAAGTGCGCCGCGGGCGATTCCGCCAGGATCTCTTTTTCCGCCTTAACGTGATCACGTTGCGCATTCCGCCTCTGCGCGAGCGTCCGGAGGATATCCCCGTCCTCGCCGCCTATTTTCTCGATAAACACGCCGGGGGTCTGCGCTTCTCCCCGCCCGTCGAAGAGGCCTTGCTCCGATACGACTGGCCGGGAAATGTGCGGGAACTCGAGAACACCATCCACCGCATGTCCGCCGTCTCGACCGGGCGGGATCTTGGCGTCCAGGACCTGCCGTCGAGTGTGCTCCACACCGTGTTTCCTCCGCGGCGCGAGGCCGCGATGCCCTCGGGCGCCTCTTCCCCGGATCTCGCGCCGGAATTCCGGAACGAAGGCATCCTGCCTCTGGCGGAAGTGGAGCGCCATGCCATCCTAAATGCACTTACTGTCACTAGGGGAGACCGCACCACCGCCGCGCAATTGCTCGGGATCGGCCGCACCACCCTCTATCGCAAGCTCAAGTCTTACGGAGTTACCGGCGACGTCTGATCCACCTGCATCCCGTGCCCGCCATGGCCACCCTGCAGATGCAAGCTGTGCCGAAACAAGTGCTCAACGAAAGCTGCTCCGTTTCACCGGATGCTATCGTGAGACAACGGCTGTACCCTCTTGCCGGTTTGTGATGACGCTCCACGTCCATCTCGATGCGACCTATTCGGTCGATCCACGGCCCACCGGCGTCGCGAATTACTCGCGCGAGCTTCTCTTCGGTCTCGCGGCGACGCACCCCGAAGATTCGTACGAATTCTGCTACCGAATGCACCGGTACCGGAAGAGCTTCGGGCAGACGCTGCCGTCAAACGCGCGGCGTCTTCCTCTCATTGACCATCTGCTGCCGTTTCGGCCCGGCCTCTTTCACGGCCTCAATCAACGTCTCCCCCACCTTCGGTTGCGGCGAGCGGTCAGCACTTTCCACGACCTGTTCGTGATGACGTCTCAGTACAGCACGGACGAATTCCGGGAACGCTTCGCGCTGCAGGCCCGCGATGCGGCCACCCGCTCGGATTTGGCGATTTGCGTCTCGGCCTTCACGGCATCGCAAGTGGAAGATCTGCTCGATGTACCTGCGGCGCGTATCCGCGTCATTCCGCACGGCGTGCATTTGCCGGATCCCGCAAAAGTGCCCTCGCCCGAAGAACGGGAGCCGCTCATCCTCTTCGTGGGCGCCCTGCAGAAGCGCAAGAATGTCGAGGCTCTTGTCCATGCCTTCGCCAGGGTGGATGCGTCCTGGCAACTGGCCTTGGCCGGGGGCCAGGGCTATGGATGGCAGGCGATCGACGAGGCGATTGCGGGGTCCCCCGCGCGAAGCCGCATCCAGCGCATCGGTTATTGCGACGATATTGCGCTCAAGAAACTTTATGCGCGGGCCGCCATCTTCGCATTCCCCTCCCTCGACGAAGGATTCGGCTTGCCGGTGCTCGAGGCGATGGCATGGGGTCTCCCGGTCCTCACTTCGAACCGGTCCTCGCTCCCCGAGGTGGCCGGTGACGCGGCGCTTCTAATCGACCCGATGAGCCACGTCTCGATGGAAGATGGCTTACTCGCGCTCACGGAAAGTCTCTCGGAGCGAAAGAGGCTGGCGTCCCTCGGCCACGCTCGCGCCGCTCGGTTCCAATGGGAGAATGCGGTTGCTTCTACCCATGCGGTTTACCGCGAACTGGCGCGTTAGACTGTGGCGAACTGGCGCGTTAGATTGTGACGAATCGGCGGGCTCAGAGGTACCCGGTGGCCGGTCCCCACGCCTGATACCGGCCCTACGCATCCCACACATTCGCCGGCGGCTCGCCGGCCGTCCCGCGCCGATCCCCGCGCCTACTCGTGGATTGTGATCTTGAGCGCGCGCAGGAACTTTTCGTCCTGGGAGGTCCAATTCACGCCCTTATCCGTCTCTTCGAGGAGCGTGGATTGTGCGTCGGCCTCCACCTCATCGTGCGCCTCCTCGGGATCCCCGTCTTCAGCGCTCCGCTTATTGAAGCCGATCGTCGCTTCGAGGACCAAAAAGACGTCGTAGCCTTCCTTGCGGATGTCGCCGATCGATTCGGCGATCCGCTCCGAGTCGGAAAGGGCCTCGTTGATCGCGTTGCCCAATTCCTGCATTAGCTTCTTGAGTCTGTCGTCCAAACTGGTTCCTTTTTCCGTGTCTCTGTAATACATTTCCTGAGCTGCCGGCCGGGGTCCATCCGTTCGGATCCAATCTGCATCGGCGGAGATCTTCCACTCGCCCTCGATTGTAGGTAAATTTCCACTTCCCATACAAGAGGAACCTGTTTGCATGCCCGGAGCTTCCGTGCGCCCCCCTCGCGCCGGTATGCGTTCTATCGGTATTCTGTAAGCATAGGTTTAGATCGGAAAAAGAAGAAAGGTTCGCGCGAGGTTTCGTATGGGGATGATCTCTGAGTTCCAGCGGCACATCGTTCCCGCCGTCATCAAACCGCTTCGCGTGGTCTGGAACCAATCCATCGCGTTCCTGTTCCTCTCGCTCACCGTCATCGGCGCCTTTATGGTCTACCGGGAATTTCATCGGCGGGAGGATCTCGATGCCGCGCTCGCGCTGGTGCTGGGTGGGCTCTTCGTCGGGATGATGGCCTTCTATGCCATCACATCTTTGTTGAAGGCGCGCCGTATCTCACGGCTGTAAGGATGCCGTTTCCACCGCGCCGTGGGCAGTTCTCATCGCCGCGAGCATTTCCCAGCGTCACAGGCATTTCCCAGCGCCTCCCATCTCTGTTCGGGTCGTTGATCCTTCGTCCCGTGCTCAACCCTGCCAGCCGCCCGTGGGTTCTCCCGGCGGCGGAGCCATGTATTGCCGGGACGCCTTGACTCGCTCCAACTCCAGCCGCGTCTCTATCCGATTCATCACGAGCGCCGCCTTGAGTTGCTCGAAGAAGGCGGTATGATCGGCTTCCGTCCGGCGCAACGCATCGGAATCGGGCGCGCGATGTGCCACGACCTCTTCGAGCATCGTGCGATAGTCGGGGAGCAGGCTTGCCAGCGGAGCAAAGTTGCCCTGGCGGATCTCCGAGAGGATCCTGCTTCGCAGCGCGTCCAACGCCGGCGCGTCGCATTCCGTCCGTGGTTGCGCCTCGGAGAAAGGTCCGGCAAGGGCGCGGGATAGCGGCTCCAGATCGGTCAGGCCCGCCCCCTTCGGAGTTGCCTGGGGCGCGGTGTTCCCTGCTCCAGCCGCGCCTGCTCCTCGGCGATGCGCGCCTCTCGGTGCGCCAGTCTCCCGAATCGCGCCAGTCTCCCGAATCGTGCCAGTCTCCCGAATCGTGCCAGTCTCGCAAATCATGTCAGTCTCGCAAATCGTGCCAGTCTCGCGAATCGAGCCAGTCTCGCAAATCGTGCCGGTCTCGCTGGCAGCACGGTTCTCCAGGGCTGCACCGCTTCCGGCGGCAGTAACGGCCACGTCTTCCTTCATCAAACCTGCACCTTCGATCAATACTGTCTTACCCTGACGGAATCCCACCCCAACGGAATCTCATCGCATCGGAATCCCACCCCGCCAAAGATCCCACCGCGTCGATGATCCCACCGCGTCGATGATCCCGCTGCGTCGATGATCCCGCTGCGTCGATGATCCCACCCCGTCGAAGATTCCACCGCACCGAAGATCCCACTGCGTCGACGATCCCACTGCGCCGACGATCCCACTGCGCCGGGAGTCCGACCGTACCGGTTTCACCGTGCCGTGATTTCACCACACCGGGATTCCACCCCACTGGGAAACTGCCGCACAGGAAAGGCCTCGGAGCTGCCATTACCTGCTTCCGTCCGCGCAAGGACATTCCCCCAGCGCTATCCAGGCCCACTTCCCTTCGAACGGCGCACCCGCCGTAAGGTTCATCCTTCCTCGCCGCCTCGCTCCCCGCGGCCTTACTTCGAATACGTCTGCTGCGCGATCCGCATCGATTCGAACAGGTTGTTGAAGTACAGCGCCTGCTGCTGCAACGCCGCGATGGACGAATCGAGCGCCGCGAACCGCTCGCGGAGGTTCGATTCCATCAGATCCAGACGTTCCTGCATCTGCTGCACTTGCAGGGCCTCGGCCTTCCCCCGATCCGTGTAGGATTTCTTTTCCAAAGCCAGAATGCCCGATTCCGCCGCCGTCGCCGCCCCGATCGCGTTCAGCGCAGTACCGGCAAAACCGCCGTTCCCGTCACCCCCCAGGAAATCGACCAGTTGATCGAGCTTCTCATCGCTCAATCCCGTCAGGGCAGAGGCATTGAGCGAGAGGACCCCCTTGTCGTCGAAACTCAATCCGATATCGGCAAAACTCTGAAAGGCGCCCGTGTCCGTCCCGTAACCCGGCAGATTCCGCAGCACCTTCGAAAGCGTGGAGATGATGCTCTGCCCCTGCAGCACACCCCGGTTCTGGCCCCGGTGCTCATCAAGCTTGGCCGTCGCCGCATTGTAGGCCGCAACCATCGCCCGCAGCTTATCCACGATCTGCGAAGAACTGCGTTTCACCGTGAGCGTCACCGGTCCGCTGCTCGCGGTGGTCGAGCTCAAGGCCACGGAAACGTCCGGCGCCAACGTCACCGAGCGGCTCTCCGTGCTGACCGAAATCCCGTTCACCTTGTATTGGACGTTGCTGCCCACGCTGAGCGCCGCACCCTCCAGCAGATCCGCTCCGGAGCCGTCGCCATCCTTGAGCGCGATCGTTTGCGCGCCCAGCTTGCCTCCCTGCAACACCAGCTTGTAACTTGGCGTGCTTGTGGAAGATACGTTCACCACGCTGGCGCTCAGACCCGTTCCCGAATCCGTGACCGCCTTCGCCAGCGCTTCGAGGGTGTTCGCGCTTAAATTCAGCGTCGTTTCCACCCCATCCACTACCAGCGTCTTGGTCAACTCGCTGCCCAGCCCTTCCGTGCCGGGGCCGGCCACTCCGGCCAGTGACACATAACTCGTATGGCTCCCGAGATCGGACACTTCGAGCGTGAAACTCCCCGCGACCGCGTTCTCCCCGATCGTGGCGGTCGCGATCCCCGTTGCGGAAAAGTTCGCCGCCAGATTCGACGAAGCCACGCTCGACGAAAGATCGCTGAGCGCGATGCGCAGGCTCTCGAACTTCCCCTGCAAGTCGGCGATCGCCGCTCCACGGTCGCCCGTCAGCAGCCGCTGCTGCTCCAGTTGCATCATGGGCAGCTTGGCGATGGAGACCGTCCGCTCAATCACCTGCGAAAAATCTTTCGAATAGGCGCTGTTACCGAGAAATAGCGAACTGGTGCTCATAGGGTCCTCGTTCGTGCGTGGCCAGGTGGCCTTTGTGAAAGCGGTAGGAGGCGCTGGTTTGGCCTCTGAGTCCTCTATCGGCGAATTCCTCGATGCGCATTAGCCTGATGGCGCATCGAGAGGGAATGACGATCTGGCGGAGCCGATCCTTCCGGTCCCCGCTGCTTCGCCGCGCCGTCCGATTCGGTTCGGCTCGATTGAGAGCGCAAAGGCCGGCGGGCCCTTCCCTTGCGAAGAGGCGCAAGGGAAACGCCCGCCGGCGATTCGCGCGGACCCGCCGAATTACCCTCTGAGCAGCGCAAGCACGGCCTGCGGAGCCGAGTTGGCCTGGGCCAGAGCCGCCAGCGATGCCTGCTGCACCACCTGCGCCTTGGTCAGGTTTGAGGCCTCAAGCGCGATGTCGGCGTCCCGGATGCGGGATTCCGCGGCCGAGAAGCTCGCAATCTGCGATTGCGCCAGTTGGATCGAGTACTGCAGCTTGTTCTGCGCCGTACCCACCTTGCCCTGCACGCGGCCCAGCGCCGTGATCGCCGCATCGATCGAGGAGACCGCCGCCAGCGCGTTGCCCGTGGCGCTCGCCGAGGTATCGCCCGCGGTCACCGTGAGCGCTCCCGCCACGGTCCCGTTGATGCCGGCGCCGGTCGCCGCCTCGGTCACCGAGATGCTGAAGGCGCTGCTGCTCTGGATGCTGATGCCATCCGTGCCGCTGTAGCCCACCACCTCGATGCCGAGCGAACTCACGGCGGCGTTCAACGCCGTCTTTACCGCTGCCGCGTCGGCGCTGGCCGCAAGGGTCACGTTCACCGCGCCCTGCGAGTTCTGGATCGTGAGCGTCTGCGTATCGCCGGCCGAGGCGTAAGCCGCGATCTCGTGCCGGTAGTTCGAGGAGTTGGTCACCTCCGTGGCTGCGGTCGCGAATGCCGTGCCGCCGCCGGTCACCGCGCTGGTCAGTGCGCTGAAACCCCGGGTGCCTGAGAGCTGCAGAACGCCGTCCGTACCCTTGCTGGCGGTGATGCCGAACGTGTTCAGCTCATTGTTGAGCTGCGCGAGAGCCTGGTCCGCATTGATGCCGGACGTGCCGCCATCGACCGTCACGGTCTTCGTGACGTTGGCGCCCAGACCGGCATCGTAGAGCTCGAAGGTGATCGATTGCTTGCTGCCCGCGAGAAGCGTGCCCGCCGTATCGAGATTCACCACGCCGGTCGCGACGCCGCCGTTCACCACCTGCGTGCCGCCGACGCCAAGCGAGCTCGAATCCACCCGGTTCCCTGTGCCGCTCAGGTCGATGGAGACTTTCGCGTTAGCCTGCGAACTGCCGCCGCCCACGTACACGGAGATGTTGGTGTTGTTCGTGCCGCCGGAATCGAGACCGATGTTCGACGCCTGGCGGTTGATTTCCGTCAGCAGTTCGCTGTACTCGTTGTTCAGCGTCGTGCGGTCGCCCGTGAAAGTGTTCGAAGCGGACTGCGTTGCCAGCGTCTTCAGCCGGTCGAGGATCTTCGAAATGTTGTTCAATCCTCCGTCGACGATCTGCAGGGTGCTGAGGCCGTCGTTCGCGTTGCGGACGCCCTGGGTCAGTTCCGTGATATCGCTACGGAAGCGGTTGGCCACGGCGAGGCCGGCGGCGTCGTCCGCGGAGCTGTTGATGCGCAAGCCGGACGTCAGCCGGTTAATCGTGCGGCCCTGAAACTCGTTGTTGACGCGCAGATTTTCGCGCGCGATCAGGGAGGATACGTTGGTTACGATCGATGTAGACATGTTGACTCAATCCTGTATTTGATTTTTCCGGCTTCCTGCCGGACTCCCTGTTTGCGCCCGGGAGCGGCGTTGATTTCTCTACCGCCCCATATCGGTAACCCCGCCGCGTGGCTTGAAGAAAAATTGCCTTCCTTAGAACGGTTGCCCGGGTCCTCGGAGGATTCCCTTAGCGCGCCAACGCGGCTCGAAACCCTAATGCATTTGGCCGTAACCGCCGAACCTTCCCCGTAGCACCCCAAGCCGGGGCGCGCACGCATCATGCAAGACTCGTCACCACTCCTCGCCGGCTCCGGCCATTCCGGGCGCTCCGCATCGCTCCTCAAGGAGATCGAAGCCGGTTACCGGGCATTGCAACAAGGCCACCCCCAGCAAGCGCTCGATTTCTTTCTGACCGCGTCCGAGCGCGCCCCTCATCTGCCTGCCGCGTGGCATGGCCTGGGGCTCGCGAGCGATGCGCTGGCAAGCCGCGAGGATGCCGCGCGCTTCCTGAAGAAAGCATGCAGCCTGAGTGAGCAAACGGGGCTCTATTGGCGGGATCTTGCCCGCGCGCTGCTGAATGGCGGAGACGCGGAGGCAGCGCTCGCGAGCGCGGAGAAGGCGCTCTCCCTGGAACCGGACGACCCCGTTTCGGTCTTTCTTTACGCGCAGGCCCTATCCGACCTACGGCGTTACCCGGAAGCCGTCGAAGCCTACGGCCAGGTGCTCGCCCTCCAGCCGGATTCCCCCATGGCGCTCAACAACCTGGGCAACGTCATGCGGGCGATTGACCGGCACGAGGAAGCCGCCGAGCTTTACCGGATGGCGCTGCGTGCGGATCCCGGCCACGCCGAGGCTTGGCACAACCTCGGAGCGATTCATTCCTTCCGACAGGAATGGCCGCAAGCCGCTGCCTGCGAAGCCGAAGCGGTCAATCACAGGCCCAACTTCTGGCAGGGCTTTCTTGGCCTGGGCCTCGCCCTCTCGCAGCAGAAGCGCTATGACGAGGCGCAAACCTGTCTGGAGCGCGCGCGAGCGATCGTGGGCGAACACGCCGATGTGCTCATGGAACTCGGGAACCTTGCCGTCGCCCGGCATCGGGGCGACGAGGCCATGGCGTGGTACCTCCGCGCCGCGAATGCGGATACCCGCTCCATCGGCGCTCTCGTGAATGCCGGCAATCTGTTGCGGATCAACGGAAGGAACGAGGAAGCGCTCTCTCTTGCCCGCCGCGCCGTCACCCAGGAACCCGCGAGCGCGATCGCGCACAATCTGGCCGGGAATTGCCTCGGCGATCTCGGCCGCATGCGGGAAGCGCTCGAATGCTTCCAGAAAGCCGTCGCCTGCGATCCCAAGGATCGTGTCGCATTCTCGAATCTGCTCTATAACCTCAATTTCCATTCCGCCTTCTCGCCGGAGCACGTGTTTGCGTTGCACCAAGCTTGGGGACGCGACACGGTGGACGCGGCCCAGGATTCCCGAACCGCTCCCCGAACTGCAATCGCGCCGGGAAAACGGCTTCGTGTGGGGTACGTCTCGGGAGATTTCCGCCGCCATTCAGTGATGTACTTTCTGGGTCCCCTCCTGCGCCGCCACAACCGGGAGCAGTTCGAGGTCTACTGCTACAGCAACCTCGACCGGGAAGACACCCTCACCGCGCAAATCAAGCAACTCGACCTCGTCTGGCGCGACATCACCGCGCTTTCGGACGAAGCGGCGTGCCGCCAGGTCGTCGAGGATGAGATCGACATCCTGGTCGATCTCGCGGGCCACACCGGCGGAAACCGCCTGGGAATCTTCGCCCGGAAGCCGGCGCCGCTGCAATGCACCTATCTTGGCTATCCGAATACAACCGGCTTGCCCACAATGGACTACCGCATCGTCGACGCGATTACCGATCCAACCGGGAACGCCGAGGGCCGCTCCATGGAACGTCTCGCGCGGCTCCCCCACGGCTTCCTCTGCTTCAGCCCGCCGGGAAATCAGCTCGATACGGTGCTCGACGACGCGGGCCGCATGCAGCCCTGTCATCTCTTCGCCCAGGGAGTCGCCCCGGAACTACCGGAGAATCGCCGCGGCTACCTCACCCTCGGTACGTTCAACAACAGCAAGAAGATCGATGTCGAGAGCGCCGTGCTCTGGGGCTCGGCGCTGGCGGCGCTGCCAGGGTCGAAACTGCTCCTCAAAGGCAAGGCGTATCAGAATGCTCAATCCCGCGAGAGCCTCTTCCGCGTCCTCGCCCAGGGCGGCATCCCCCCCGAGCGCGTGGAATTGCGCCACAATTCCCCCTCCCTCGAGGAACATCTGGCGCAGTACAACGACATGGATATCGCCCTCGATACCTTCCCCTATAACGGAACAACCACGACGTGCGAGGCTCTCTGGATGGGAGTCCCGGTCGTCACGCTCGCCGGGGAACGGCACGCCGGCCGGGTCGGCGCGTCATTGCTTCGAATGCTGGGCCACCCGGAGTGGGTCGCCGAAAGCCGCGAAGGCTTCGCGGAGGCATGCGCCCGGCTGGCATCCGATCAAGAGCGCCGTTTCGCCCTGCGCCAATCCCTTCGCGAAGAAATGCTGGGCAGCCCGCTGATGGACGAGACGGGCTTCGTCCAAAGTCTCGAAGCCTTCTATCAATCCGCCTGGCAAGAGCTATGCGACCGCGGAAACGACGGCGGCGGAGCGACTCCATCCTGAGGGCGGTCGTCGTCACCTTCGGAAACTTATAAGGAAAGGATCTCGCGCATGATCGAACTCACCGAAAGCGAAATCGCTCCGCGCGCCAATGCGCCGGATGCGCGCGCCGCCCTCGCCGAGCGGGTCGCTCGTTTCCCCTATTGGTATCACCGCATCGAACTGCCCCACGGCATCGTGACGCCCGGCTGGGCGCCGCTTCATGTCGGCTCCTACCGCATCCCCGAGCGCCTCGACGGCAAGCGCGTTCTCGACATCGGCGCGTGGGATGGCTTCTGGACCTTCGAAGCGCTCAGACGGGGCGCCCGCCAAGTCGTCGCCATCGACGACTTCTCCGACTTTCTCGGCTCGCTCAAGCAGGAAGACCGGAAAGCCTGGGAGAATTTCGACCTCTGCCGCGAAGCCCTTGGCTATTCCGAGGAACAATGCCGGCGGCACGACCTCAGCGTCTACGATCTCAAGCCCGAAACTTTCGGCCGGTTCGACTACGTTTTCGCCTTCGGCTTGCTCTACCATCTTCGCTATCCGCTGCTCGCGCTGGATCTCATCGCCGCAGTCTGCACAGACCGGCTCTACCTCGAATCCGCCATACTCGACGATTTCAGCCCGTACCGCGGCGGCCTGAACCACGGCTATTCCGGCGGCCAGATGGTGATGGAATTCTATCCCGATACCCAGTATGGAGAGAATGCCACCAACTGGTGGACCCCCACGCTGCATTGCCTCGCCCACATGGTGCGGGCAGCGGGATTCGAACGGGTAGACGCCTGGAACCTCACGGACAATCCCGCAGGTCTGCCCCAATGCCGGGGCTTCGCCTGCGGCTACAAGCAGGCGCCCCCACCCGAAGCCGTACTCTCGCAATAGGCCGGTCGGACAGCAGCGGCGTCTTCGCCGCCGCCCGCCCCCTCCCTAACACCACCACGCATGGAAGAACTCATCGCGGCAGACGAGTTCCACCGGCGTGCCGAAGAGTGTTCGGAGCGTGCTCGCAGTCAGCACCTCTCCCTTCGACCCATCCGCAATCACTCTGCCGGAGCGCATCAGAATCACGCGTTCAATCTCCGGGATGATGTCGGCAAGATGATGCGTCACGAGCACAAGCGATACGCCCCTGCGGCTCAATCCCCGCAGAACCATCACCAGTTCGCGTTGCGCCGCCAGGTCGAGGCTGGTGCTCGGCTCGTCGAACAGCAGCGCCTTCGGTTCATGCACCAGCGCCCGCGCAATCAGGATTCGCCGCGCCTCGCCCGAGGAGAGTTCGTCGAGCCACCGCTCCTTCAGATGAGAAATCGCGAACTCCTCCATGAGCGCTTCCGCCTTGGCCCGCATCTCGGCGGAGGGCGCTTGCGACATCATCAGCCCGATGCTTCCGTAGTAACCGCTCAACACGGTCTCCAACCCCTTGATCGGCCTGTGGCAGATGTTCGCTAAATCATGCGAAACCACCCCAAGCTGATGCCGCAGATCGAACAGGTGCCAGCGGTCGCGCCCCAGGATCTGCGCCGACATCCCTTCCCGCCGCAACGGATACAAGTCCCGCGTAATCGTCTTGACGAGCGTTGACTTGCCGCATCCGTTCGGGCCCAGAATCGCCACGTGCTCCCCCGTCTCAATGCGGAGGGAAAGCCGGTCGAGCACCACCCGCTCGCCACGCATCACGCTGACATTCCGGAAGTCGATCAGTGCATTTGAGTTGCCCACGCCCCAGGATCGCAGACTCCCCGCCGCTTCCGCATGTCGCATTTCACGCGCCCCAACCCCCTGCCCTCCCCATCCGGAGGCAATGGCTCCGAACGATCCGCCCGGCACGCATCGGTTTCTGGAGATCCACGAAGGGATATACTTCCTCCATGCGAAGCCTGCCGATCCTCCTGTCCCTCCTGGCCGCGACCCTTATGTGCGCCGCTCAGAGTATCGTGATCCCCCTCTACGAAGGCCCGCCTCCCGGAACCGAATCCTGGGATTGGCCGGAAACGATGCAGCCCCCCACCGATGGGATTGCGCGCGTTGCCAACGTCACCAAGCCGACGCTCACCGTCTACGCACCGGAGAAAAGCCGCGCGAACGGAACCGCCGTCGTCGTCGCGCCGGGAGGCGGTTTCCGCATCCTCGCCATCGAACACGAAGGCACGGAGGTCGCGGAATGGCTGCGCGCGCGAGGCGTCACCGTATTCCTGCTGAAGTATCGCCTGATGCGCACCGGCGACCCACAGGCCACGGATCCCGCGGAAATGAACCGGCGGCGCACCCAGGCGATCTCTTTGTCTGTGGCCGACGGGCTGCAGGCGATGCGCGTGGCGCGAAAGAACGCCGCCCGCTTCGGCGTGAACCCGGCTCGAATCGGAATTCTCGGTTTCTCCGCCGGTGGATGGGTAACCACCGCCGTCGCCCTCGAAGGGCGCGGCGACAGCCGTCCGGATTTTGCCGCGCCGATCTATGCGGCCATGCCGCAAACGCTCACCGCGCCTCCGAATCCGATGCCGCTCTTCCTCGTCCATGCCGATGACGACAAGACGGTCATTCCCGTGAAGACCAGCATCCGTCTGTACGAATCGTGGAAACAGGCGGGCGCGTCGGTCGAGATGCACATCTACTCGCAGGGAGCCCACGGCTTCGGCATGCGCAAGAAAGGGTTGCCGTCCGATACCTGGATCGAGCGCTTCTGGGAATGGATGCAAGCGCAGCAGCTTGTGCCGGCCCGCTAATGCCGGGATGGCCCGCTCCGGTATTTCCCTGCGCCCGCCGAACACCCGCGTTGGCGGGAGGTCCGGAGAAACTGGCATACTAGTCTCTTTGGGCATTCGCTCGGACCTGCCGCCATGCGGCGGGCTTCTTTTCCATTACTCCGCGCTCTAGGTAGGAATTTTATGGCAAGCAAGACACCCATTACCGTTGCATACGGGGACGGCATCGGCCCCGAGATCATGGAAGCCACGCTGCACATCATCGAAAGTGCCGGGGCTCGCATTGAAAAGGAAGTGATCGAGATCGGCGAGAAGGTCTATACCCGCGGCCTCAGCGTGGGGATCGAGCCTTCCGCGTGGGATAGCCTGCGCCGTACGCGCGTATTCCTCAAGGCGCCCATCACCACGCCGCAGGGGGGCGGCTTCAAGAGCCTCAACGTCACCACCCGCACCACGCTCGGCCTCTACGCCAACGTGCGCCCATGCGTGTCGTACCATCCGTTCATTGACACCAAGCATCCCGGCATGAATGTCGTTATCGTGCGCGAGAACGAGGAAGATCTCTATTCCGGCATTGAGCATCGTCAGACGGATCAGGTTTGCCAGAGTCTCAAGCTCATCACCCGTCCAGGTAGTGAGAAGATCGTCCGCTACGCCTTTGAGTACGCGAAGATCAATAGCCGCAAGAAGGTCACGTGCTTCACCAAGGACAACATCATGAAGCTCTCCGATGGCCTGTTTCACAAGGTCTTCGACGAGATCGCGGCCGAATACCCCGAAATCGAGAATGAGCACTGGATCGTCGATATCGGCGCCGCGAAGCTCGCGGACACCCCGGAACTGTTCGACGTCGTGGTGATGCCGAATCTGTACGGAGATATTCTTTCCGACGTGGCGGCCCAGATCGCCGGGTCCGTCGGCTTGGCTGGCTCGGCCAACATCGGCGATAGCTGCGCGATGTTCGAAGCAATCCACGGGTCCGCGCCGCGCCGCGCCGGCCAGAACAAGGCGAACCCCTCCGGCTTGCTGCATGGCGCCATCCTGATGCTCGTTCATATCGGCCAGGGCGACGTGGCCGAACTCGTGCACAACGGCTGGTTGAAGGCGATCGAAGACGGCGTCCACACCTACGACATCTTTACCCAGGGCGTAAGCACCCAACTCGCGGGCACCAAGGAGTTCGCGCAGGCAATCGTCGACCGATTGGGCCGGAAGCCAGAGAACCTGAAGCCGGTTTCGTACGCTACGGCCAAAGAGGCGATGGCGCCCATCAAGCCGAACGCGCGCGTCCGGCAGACCAAGGCCACCGTCGGCGTCGACGTGTTCCTCGACGATCCGAACCGCGGCGCGGAGGAGATCGCCAAAGTAGTGAAGGAAACCATTGTGGGCGACGGCCTGGTGCTCAAGATGATCAGCAACCGGGGCGTGAAGGTTTACCCCGACGGCTTCCCGGAAACGTTCTGCACGGACCATTGGCGCTGCCGCTTCTTCGCGGAGGACGGCGGGCCTGTGAGCTACGCGCAAATCGCCGCCCTGATGGGACGCTTCGCCTCGTCGGGCCTCGATTTCATCAAGACGGAGAATCTTTGCACCTTCGATGGAGAAATTGGCTACTCGACCGTGCAGGGAGAATAGCCGTGCCGGGGGAATAGCCGGTTCCCTCCGCATCAAAAGCAGTCGGAGTATGTGAGCGAAGGGCGGCACAGAGTACGTGCCGCCTTTTGCGTCTTGCCGGCTTCCATGGAAAAGGATCACTCGCGATGTCCCTTCCCGCTTCCAAATCCACATCCAAGCCGCTCGTCGCCGTCATTATGGGCAGCACTTCCGATTGGGAAACGATGCGCCATGCCCACGAGGTGCTCAAAGAGTTCGGAGTGCCGCATGAGTGCCGCGTCGTCTCCGCCCATCGCACGCCGCAACTCATGGCGGAGTTCGCTAGCCAGGCGGAGAGTGGGGGTCTGGAGGCGATTATTGCCGGAGCGGGCGGCGCGGCCCATTTGCCGGGCATGGTGGCGGCGCAAACGACGGTTCCGGTCCTTGGGGTGCCTGTGGAGAGCGCGGCGCTCAAGGGCCTCGATTCCTTGCTCTCGATTGTGCAAATGCCAGGGGGAATTCCCGTGGCCACGCTCGCGATCGGGAAGGCCGGCGCGCGCAACGCGGGGTTGCTCGCCGTCGCCATCCTTTCGAATTCGCGCCCCGAACTGCGGGAGAAGCTGCGAACCTTCCGCGCCTCGCAGACCGCCTCCGTGCTCAATGCGGCACTGCCGTTGGAGCAGGGCGAATGAGCGCCATCCTCCCCGGCTCGACCATCGGCATGCTCGGCAGCGGGCAACTCGGGCGCATGTTCACCATCGCCGCCCGCCGGATGGGCTATCGCGTGGCGACGCTCTCGCCGGACCAGGATTCGCCCACCGGCCAAGTGGCGGACCGGGAAGTCGTCGCTTCCTACGACGACCTCGATGCCATTCGCGCCTTCGCGCGAAGCGTGGATGTCATCACCTTCGAGTTTGAGAATGTGTCCTATGCCGCCAGCGAGGCTGCGGAAGCGATTGTGCCCTTGCGGCCCGCCGGCCGCGTTCTGCGCACCACGCAAAACCGCTTCCGCGAGAAGACGTACCTTGCGGAGCATGGCTTTCCCGTCACCCCCTTCGTAGCGGTCAATAGCGCGCAGGAGCTTCGCAAGGCCCTGCACGGCTTTGGTGGGCGCGGGGTTCTCAAGACCACCGGCTTTGGCTATGACGGCAAGGGCCAGGCTCGCCTGGAATCCGAGTTCGATGTGGACGATGTTTGGCCCTCCTACGAGGGCGCTCCCGCGATTCTCGAAGCCTTCATCGATTTCGAGCGTGAGATTAGCGTCGTCGCCGCCCGCGGCGCAAGCGGCCAATTCGCCCATTACGGCGCGGTAGAGAACCGCCACCGCAACCATATCCTGGACCTCACCATCGCTCCCGCTTCCATCCCGGAAGCCGTAGCGCGGGAGGCGGTGCGAATCACGGAAGGCGTTCTGGAATCGCTCGATGTGGTGGGCGTTCTCTGCGTCGAGTACTTTCTGGATCGGGCGGGCAAATTGATGGTGAACGAACTCGCCCCGCGGCCTCACAACTCCGGGCACTTCACCTTTGATGCCAACATAACGAGCCAGTTTGAACAGCAATTGCGGGCCGTC
This sequence comes from Bryobacterales bacterium, assembly GCA_020847315.1. Taxonomy (GTDB): domain Bacteria; phylum Acidobacteriota; class Terriglobia; order Bryobacterales; family Bryobacteraceae; genus JACTMJ01. The sequence continues at coordinate 17,027 of JADLCF010000094.1, forward strand.
TGCGGGCTCCCGCTCGGCTCTACGGAACAGCTTCGCCCCGCCGCCATGGCGAATCTGCTGGGCGACCTTTGGGAAGGCGGAGAGCCCAACTGGCGCGCCGCCGCCTACTTCCCTGAAGTCAAGATCCACCTATACGGCAAGCTCGAAGCGCGTCCGGGGCGCAAGATGGGACACCTGACGGCTCTCGCTGCCACGCCGGAGCTGGCCGCGAGGCGCGTCTGGCAGGCGCGGGAAGCGCTCACGTCCCGCTGACGCCCCAGCCGCCGCGCTCCTCCACCGCGGCCCGATGCCGGACCACCCGGCCTTCCGGCGGTGGCTCCCAAAAAAAGCCCGGCCGAAGCCGGGCATGCGTCATTTCGAGCATTGGAATCGGGCGGCCGATTGGCCAAGCCGCCCGAAGAGGTAGTCGAAGTTAGTTAGTACTTCGCCGCAGACGTGGTCGTGCCGCCGCCGTTGGAGGTGAGCGAACTCGACGGCGCTCCAGCCGGTGTGAAGACGCGAACTTCCACGCGCCGGTTCTGCTGGCGGCCGTCCCGGGTCTTGTTGTCGGCCACGGGATCCTCGCTGCCCACGCCCAGCTTATGAATGCTCCGCAAGGGGACGCTGTACGTGGTCGCCAGATACCGGACAACCGCATCGGCGCGCCGTTCGCTCAGGTCGAGATTGTACTTGGCGGAGCCGGTCTTATCCGTGTAGCCCTGCACCTCAATCAAGAAGTTCGGCGATCCCTTGATCTTGGCCATGAAGTCGCTCAGCGCCGCTTTCGATTCGTCCGTGAGTTCGGACTTGTCGAATCCGAAGCTGACCGATTCCGTCGCCTTCAGCTCGTAGTCGTAGACCCCATCCAGGCGCTTTTCGAGCCCAACCAGGCGGGTCTTATTCTCCTGCGTGGCGCCGTAGGCGGAGTTTGCCGTATCGCCCGCGCCCTGCGCGAGCCGGGTCGCATCCTGGGCAATCCGCTCGGCCGTCTTGATATTCTCGTCGAGACGGCTCACGCTCGCATCCGTCTTCTCTCCGAGAGCGTAGATGGCCTTGCCGTTCTCATCGGTCTTCTGCGACACTTCCGTGACGCGCTGGTCGACCGGGCTCACTTGTTGATTCACGTATTTCTTGGTTGCACAGCCCTGCGTCAACAATCCAGCGGCGAGGACGACGCCTGCCAGGGCAGCGGATTTGGGTACGAAACTAAGCATTTGCTTCACCTCTGCACCTTACTAATGCAAGAGAATGGCCAAACTTCCACACATGCCGTAAGTGTTGGAAATAAAGGCTTCTTACGCCAATCCATCGAATGGTTAATAATCGAAAGCGAGGCAGATTCGAGCAGGATAGGAAAAATCTACCAGCCGCTCCCTCTTCCCGGTGGCCTTCGAACCTGGCGGGAATAACCCAGCCGATTGCGAACCGGGGTGGATTGACGCTAGTTTGGGTATGGAGGAATGGCTGAGCGGTTTAAAGCGGCGGTCTTGAAAACCGTTGACGGGGTGACTCGTCCGGGGGTTCGAATCCCTCTTCCTCCGCCACTTCAATGCCCAAGCGGGCACGGCAGCCGCCCTGGGGTCTAAGCCCCGGCGGCGGACCAGCCATCTCTCACCCACTCTGCGCGGAAAGGACTGGAGTTGCACTACCTGCCTCTGGCGCTTGCCATCCTCTGCGAGGTGATCGGCACCACATTCATGAAGGAGTCGCAAGGGTTCAAGAAGCTGATTCCGAGTCTCGTCACGGTGGTCTCGTACGCAACGGCCTTCTATTTCCTCTCCATCACCCTGAAGACGATTCCCACCGGCGTTGCCTATGCGATCTGGTCCGGTGTGGGGATCGTGCTAATCGCGACGGTGGGATGGGCTTTCCAGGGGCAGCGCCTGGATTTCGCCGCCATGCTTGGCATGGGTCTGATCGTGGCGGGCGTTGCCGTCATCCAACTGTTCTCGAACACCACGCCTCATTAGTACTGCTGGTTTTTCTCCAGCAAACACCCGCATTTCCGCTAGGTGATTTTACATGTGTAGCTAGGGAAACTTCCGAATCGTGCAAGTGTTCGCGCCAATCGAGAATGGAATAGTGCAGTCCCCAACCATGCCCCGAAGCGCCTACGAAGAGGTCCACCGGCAAGAGAATTCCCTGATTCCGTGTCCGAGTTGCAACAGCCGCGCCGTGTTCCGTTTACACCGTAGCTCGCTCGAAAGGCTCGCCACCGCATTGAGTGGCGCCTACCCCTACGTCTGCAAGAACTGCCACACAAAGTTCTACAAGAAGCAGAAAATCGACTAGCCTGCTAGAGAATCACTCCGTCGGAACCGCGAAAGCCCGGGCATGAAAAAAGGGAGCCCCGAAGGGCTCCCCGTGCATGGTCTCTTGGGTAGACCCTTAGGAGGTAACTCCCATTTTGTCGATCTCCGAGTAGTAAACGCGGCGGCCTTCATCCATCGCTTTGTTCGCCATAATAACACCCAGAGCATCCACCAATCCCACCTGGGCATTGGCCTTGATCTTCTCGGGAGTCTTGTCGCGAACGCATTCGAGAAAGCTCTTCAATTCGGCGTATTCCGGATCCACCTCTTCCTCGGGGACCATCACACCCTTCGTGTAGAGCC
>JADLCF010000095.1 GCA_020847315.1 Bryobacterales bacterium
AGACCTTCGAAGAACGAACGTCGATCAACGCCGCGGTGGTGAGCGAACTCGACCTGGCATCGGAACCCTGGGGCGTCAAGGTGCTTCGCTATGAGATCAAGAACATCACGCCGCCGGCCGATGTTCTTGCGGCGATGGAAAAGCAGATGCGCGCGGAGCGGGAAAAACGAGCCGCAATTCTGCAATCCGAAGGCGTGCGCGATTCGAAGATCAACACCGCCGAGGGCGTGAAGCAGGAGACGATCAAGAACTCCGAAGCCAAGCGGCAGCAGCAGATCAACGAAGCCGAGGGCCAGGGGCAGGCGATTCTGACCATCGCGAACGCAACCGCGCAAGGCATCCGGAGCATCGCGGAGGCAATCCAAGCGCCCGGCGGCCACGATGCGGTGAACCTCCGCGTGGCGGAGCAGTACCTCACGCAGTTCGGGCATATCGCCAAGAGCACCAATACCGTGGTGTTGCCCGCGAACCTCGCGGATGCGGGTTCCCTGGTGGCCACCGCGCTGACCGTGCTTAACCAGATGGGAGGAAAATCCTCCGCCGCGCCACCCCCACCCCAATCGATGCGCTAAGGGCGGTTCGAGCGGAAGGAAGTTGGGAACGATGGCCGGCGCCTACGGGTTCCGGCCTTTCGAATTTGGAGCCATCCCTCTCGCACGGCGGAACCAGAGTGGACGCCACCCCGATTCAAGACCCCGCCCGTTCGGACGAAGAGACAGGAGACGGGTGGGGCGCGGAGCAGTTTGGCATCCGCGCGCACCGCCCCAACACGAAAGCGGTTGAGAGCGGAATGTCTTTGGATGAAAGGGGAAAGGATGCCGGGCACTTTGCCGCTCCAGATCCGGCGACGGATTCGAACGGCCCGGGAGTGTCTGGAGCCGATCTGCGAGAAGCGGCAAAGCTGGGCGCGGTATTGCGGCACGAAGCGTTCGCGCGCCGGACAGGGCAGACTTTGCCGGAACCGGGCGGAATGCGGGGAAGCGAGGGCGATGCCGCCCGGACCTCCGGTGGCGGCCGCACCGGCGGCGAAGGCGCTCCGGAAGCACGGATCGCGCCTGAGGATGAAATTGCCCACGCCCTTATGAACGGCGAGTTTGAGCTGTTTCTACAACCGCAGATCGCGCTGCGCGACTTTTCGATCTCCGGCGCCGAAGCGCTCCTTCGCTGGCGGCATCCCAAGCGCGGGCTGCTCACCCCCGCGGAGTTTCTTCCAACCGCCGAGGCGAGCGGGCAGATGTATGACCTCGGGTGCTGGTTACGCCGGATGGTGTGCGACAACCTCTCCACCTGGCGGGAATGGATGGGGAAAGGCAGCCGGGTTGCGGTGAATGTCGCCCCTTCCGAGTTGCTCGACCCGCGCTTCCTGCGGGAAACCTCCTCGCTTCTGGTTTCTTGCCACATCCCGGAATCCGGATTGGAAATGGAACTGATTGAGACCGCGATGCTGGCCAACCCGGAAGCCGCACGCGAAGCAATAAGCCATCTGCGACGGAACGGAGTCCGAATGGCGCTCGACGATTTCGGCGTGGGTTATTCGTCGCTTTCGAGCCTGCGCGACTACCCGTTCGCCAAGTTGAAGATTGACCGCAGCTTTGTCCAGCACCTGGCGATCAGCTATCGCAGCCGGACGATTGTCCGCTCCATGATCGAGCTCGCCAAGAGCTTGCAGATCGAAGTGAACGCCGAAGGCGTAGAGACGCCTGAACAACTTCAATATCTGTTCGAGAACGGCTGCGACGAAGTGCAGGGCTACCTGTTCGCCCGGCCCATGCCCGTCTCGCGATTCCGCGATTGGGCCGCAGGTTTCCTCGGAAAGCACCATCCCAACGCCGCCGCGCAACCGGCGTTGCACGGATCCGCGGCATTGCCGGATAACGTCGTTGAGTTCGGAAAGCGGCGTAGGCCCGAACCATTCGCAGCACCCCAGCACCCGGCTTAACGCCGGCTGCTTCCGCCTGTGTTTCCGCGTCACGCGCACGGGACCCCGACGCCAGGCTTCCCTCAAACCGTTCTCCAGGTTACCGGTTGCCGGAAGGGTCAAGTAAAATCGTTAGAAGCGAAATTACGATGCCCAACCGAGCTGTAAGACATCCGAACGGCGCCATATTGCAAACGCATCTCGGCGAGATCCCGCTGGTGGCCCGCGGGAAGGTCCGCGACATTTACGATCTCGGCGATCACCTGCTGCTTGTCACCACGGATCGCCTTTCCGCCTTCGATTGCGTGCTGCCCACACCCATTCCCGATAAGGGCTGCGTTCTCAACCAGATGTCCGTTTTCTGGTTCGAACGCTTCGCGGGTGTAGCGCGGAATCATCTGGTGAGCGCGGACTTCTCCGATTTCCCCGGAATCCTGCATCCGTACCGCGATCAGGTGGAGGGCCGCGCCATGCTGGTCCGCAAGGCCGCGATGTTCAGCGTGGAATGCGTGGCGCGCGGCTACCTTTCCGGTTCCGGCTGGAAGGAGTATCGGGCCGGCCGGAGCATTTGCGGGATTGCCCTTCCCCCCGGCCTTGAAGAAAGTGGACGTCTGCCGGAGGCGATTTTCACACCGGCCACGAAAGCGCAAACCGGGCATGACATCAACGTGAGCTTCGAGGAAGCCACCCAGTTGGTGCCCGCCGGGTACCTGCGGCAGCTTCGGGATTTGACGCTACGCATTTACAAGGAAGCCGCCGCGTACGCCGAGCAGCGCGGGATTCTCATCGCGGATACGAAGTTCGAGTTCGGCCTGATCGATGGCGAAATCGTGCTGGCGGATGAAGTACTCACTCCCGATTCCTCCCGGTTCTGGCCGAGGGATGAATGGCGCCCGGGCGGCCCGCAAGCGTCCTACGACAAGCAATATGTCCGAGACTATCTGGAAACACTCGATTGGGATAAGACCGACCCGGCGCCGCCGCTGCCCAGCGAGGTAGCGGAGAAAACGAGCGCCAAGTACAGGGAGGCGTTCCGCCTTCTAACGGGTGTGGCGTTTTAGAGGAATGCGGCCATGGAGTGGATGGAGCGGCTGACCTATCTCGATTTCGTGCTGCTGGCGATTCTCGGCGCGAGCGTGCTGGCAAGTTTGATGCGCGGTTTCATGCGCGAGTTGGCCGGTCTCGCGGCGTTGATCGCGGGACTTTTGCTGGCGCTGTGGTTCCATGGGGCTCTCGCCTCCGCTCTAACACAATATATTTCGTCGCAAGAAGTTGCGCGGATGGTGGGGTTTGGCATCATCTTTCTCGGCGTGGTGATCCTCGGAGGATTCGTGGGAAGCATGGCCGCGAAAGTCTTGCAAGTGACGGGCCTCAGCATGTTTGACCGGCTGGCCGGCGCGGTTTTCGGAATCGTGAAGGGTTGCCTGTTTTGCGCGGTGATTCTGCTGGCGATGCTGGCGTTCAACCCCGGCGGTCCGCCCGATGCGTTGAGCAAGTCTCTGGTTGCGCCTTATGTAATGTGGAGCGCAGACCTGCTTGCGGCGCTTGCGCCGGCCGAAGTGAAAGCGTCCGTCGCGCGAAATGCCAGAACCATCGAACGGGCCTGGGAGGAGCACGCTCCAGACCTCAATTGGCCGGGCGCGGGGACGGCCGGCAATAACGCCGAACCGCCCACGCCACCAACGAAACGTCCGGCCCGCAGGCCGGTTTCCTCATCGCAATAGAGCGGGCGAAACATGCCACGTTCAAGAGAAGAAAGGATCCAGCACGGACCGTGACCGACGCCCTGAACCAATACAAACTCGTCGTATTCGATCTAGACGGAACTCTGATCGATTCCAAAATGGACCTCGTGATGTCCGTTAACGCCACCCGCCGCCATTTCTCGCTGGGGAATCTCGACGCGCTCACAGTGGAATCTTACGTCGGCAATGGCGTCACCGCCCTGATCCAGCGGGCTTTGGGAGAAGGGTTCTCCGACGAGGAACTTGCCCGCGCCATCGATTTTTTCATTCGCTATTACCACGAACACTCGCTGGACTATACGACGCTGTACGATGGCGCCCGCGAGGTGCTCCAGGCGCTGGCCGAAGCGGGTATCGCCACGGCTGTTCTTACGAATAAGCCGGTTCGCATCAGCAACCGGATCATCGACGGGCTGGGGCTCGGCGATGCCTTCCTCCGGGTCTACGGCGGGAACTCATTCGAGACGAAGAAGCCGGATCCGGAAGGTCTGCTGCGCCTGATTCACGAGGCCGGCGCCACTCCCGCGGAGACCCTGATGGTGGGCGATAGCACGGTGGATATCCAGACCGCGCGAAACGCCGGCTGCCCAAGCTGCGGAGTGACCTACGGGTTCCAACCGGAGACGCTTTCGGATCCCGCGCCGGATTTCCTGATCGAGAACCTACCCGCGCTGCTGCCGATTGTATTAGACTCGCAGGCCACCAAGTGACCGTGAATCCGAGGAGATAAGCGCGGCTTCTTCAACGAAAACTCCTGGAATCCTCAATCCAAGCGCAAAAGCCGTTCACGGTTTTATTAGCTGTTCACAATGTTCAGCGCAAACGGAGGGAATCGGGCTCGCGCGGTGGTATATTGTAAAAATCCGTGAGGAACTGGGACTCCATCATGGCGAAGGAACTGAGGCCCGAAGCATAGACAAAATATTCCGTTTGAGGGTCCCCAACATCCCTGCGTCACGCGATGGCATCACTTCCTCTCTCATTCGCGCGAGCGTTGGAAACGTGGACTCTTAGCCGAATTCTATGTCAACTTTGGACGTAACAACCCTCCTGGCCCGCTGGAGTTCCGGAGACGCCGGGGCCCTCGAACAGCTTACCCCCATCGTTTACGATGAACTGCGCCGCATCGCGCGGCGGCATCTCGCGCGCGAACGCAAAGACCACACCCTGCAAAGCACCGCGCTCGTCCATGAAGCGTACCTGCGTCTAATCGGGAGTTCGGGAAGCGAGTATCACAACCGGCAGCATTTCTTCGCGGTAGCCGCTCAGGTCATCCGGCGGGTATTGGTGGACCACGCGCGCGCCGTGAACGCGGCCAAACGTGGGGGCGGCGCGCAGAAGATCCTGCTCGAAGATCAACCGGAAGCCTCCACTCCGGCAGAGAATGTCGCCGAAGTGCTGGCGTTGCATGAAGCGCTAGAGCGTCTGGCGGTCTTTGACCAGCAACAGGAGCGCATCGTGGAACTCCGCTATTTCGCCGGCCTTTCCATTGAGGAAACAGCGGAGGTGCTGGGCGTCTCCGCAGCGACCGTCAAGAGGGACTGGGTGATGGCGCGCGCGTGGCTGGCGCGGGAACTCAAGGGAGGCGGCCCGGGATGAACGCGGAACGCTGGGCGCGGGTAAAACACCTCTTTCAGGAAGCCCTGGCAGTGGAACCGCAGTCTCGCGTTGACCTTCTCGATCGCGAATGCGGCGAAGACGTTGCGCTGCGCGAAGAAGTGGACGGCCTGCTGGCGTCCTATGAGGACATCTCCGTTTCACTGGACGCGCCGACGCACGTGCCCCTTTTCGGCTCCGTGCTGCGCCAAGTGCGCGAGGAAGTGTCGCGCGGCGAAGCCCTTATCGGGCAAACTATCGGCCAATATCGCATTGAATCCCTCATCGGCGAGGGCGGGATGGGCTCCGTGTATCTGGGCATCCGCGACGACGCGGAGTTCAAGATGCACGTGGCCATCAAGGTGCTGAATCGCAGTTCGAGCAGCGGCGATATCGTCAATCGCTTCCGCCTTGAACGCCGCATCCTGGCGCGGCTCAATCACCCCTTCATCGCGCGGCTCTTCGATGGCGGCGTGAGCGAGGATGGCCTGCTCTATTTCGTGATGGAGTACATCCCGGGCGTTCCGCTCGATGAGTATCTGCGCAGGACCAACCCCGGCTTGGAAGCGCGGCTGCAACTCTTCCGCGAAATCTGTTCCGCCGTGAGTTTCGCGCACCAGAACCTGGTGGTGCACAGCGATATTAAGGCGAGCAACATCCTCATCATGGAGGGGGGAATCCCGAAGCTGCTCGACTTCGGCATTTCGCAGGTACTCGATCTGGAACACCGGGAACCGGCTCCGGAGGGGGAAGGCAAGGTCGCGGCGCTCACGCCGGCTTATGCCAGCCCGGAACAATTGCGCGGACTTCCGCTCAGCACGGCAAGCGACATCTACTCGATGGGCGTTCTGCTCTACGAGATGATCTGCGGGCGGCACCCCTATGAGGTGGATCGCGCAAATCCCTTTGCCATCCTGAGCAAGATCGAGGCCGGTGATCCGCCGAAGCTGGCGGAGATCAGTTCGCTCGCGGGCGTTCAAGCCGATCTCGATGCAATCGTGTGCAAGGCCATTCAGCCGGAGCCGAAGGATCGATACATCACCGCCAACCAGTTCTCCCGCGACGTGGAGCGCTACATCAAGCATCAGCCGGTGGTTGCCTGGCCGGATAGCCACCACTACCGCCTCGGAAAGTTCGTCCGCCGCAACCGGGTTTCCGTCGCGGTGGGGGCATTCGCGATTCTCAGCCTGTTGGGTGGAATTTTTGCATCCGTCTACATGGCGAACCGCGCCCAGGAACAACGGCTCCTTGCGGAAGCGCGGTTTCAGGATGTGCGCCAACTGGCCAACTCACTCATTTTCGATCTCGATACGGATCTGGCGCAGATTCCCGGAGCAACCGGCGTACGCGGAAAGCTGGTGGAACGGGCGCTCGAATATCTGGACCGGCTGGACCACGAATCCCGGGACGACCTCGAGTTGCAGCGGGAACTGGCTTCCGCTTACGAAAAGCTGGGCGACGTGCAGGGCAGGCCGAACGTCGCGAATATCGGGAACTCCGCGCTGGCGCTTGAATGCTACCGGAAGGCGCTCTCGATTCGCGAGGAGGTGCGCGCGAGGCGGAATGACATTCCGGCGCGGCAGGACATCGCTTCCACGTATTCCCGCCTGAGCGCGCTGGCCAAATTGATGGGCGATTACGAGGGCGGTCTCAAGTATGACCGCGATGCGCTACGAATGTACCAGGAGATGCTTGCGCTCGAACCGGCCAACATCGCCAACCGCCGCAAGGTGGCTTCGGCCTACACTTCGCTCGGCGGCGGGCTATCCCAAATTGGCGATTGGGACGGCGTGCTGGAAACGCGGCGTCAGGCGCTCCGGATGTTCGAAGAGATCCAGACGGCCGGGTCCGACGACCCGGAGGACATTCGCGGCCTATGCCTGGCGCACAGGAGGTTGGGCGGAATTTACCTTATGTTGAAGAACCGCCCCCAGGCGGAGAACCATTTCCGCAAGGCGCTCTCGATCGCGCATGAGATGATTCGCGAACACCCTGGAGATTCGCGAAACGTGCAGGATTTGGCCGCCTCGGCCACTGCCCTTGGTGGATTGCTCTATGAGACCGGCCAATTTGAAGAGGCCATGGACCGGTACCGCGAAGCCATCGAAATCCATGAACAGATCGCGGCCTCCGACCCGCTCGATGCACGCAACCGCAGCCTGCTTGCCTCAAATCTCCACCGGCTGGCGCGAACGATGATCCGCACAAAGAACCCGAAGCCGGCTTTGCCTTACCTCATCCGCGGGCTCACCATGCGGCAGGCGCTCGTGGCGGAAAACCCCATGAACGCCGGCGGAAAAGGCGAGGTTGGCGAATCTCACATGCTCATGGGCGATTACTTCGGTATCCTCGGCGACAAGGCGCGGGCACTGGCCTCATACCGCCGCGCCATGACGATCTTCGAGGAGTTGCAGGCGCAGGGCAAGGAGAACGCCATTCTCGAGATTGAGCGGCGGGAAACGTCCCAGAAGGTTTTGGCGTTGGAAGGGCGCGCGCCCAAGGATTCGTAGACGGCGCGGCGCACTCACTCCTCGCCTGCCGGGCGGCCGGCGCCCTCCATTTCCTCGAAAGAGATCCGTTATGCACCGCGCGGAAGGCGCTTGCGCCAGAAGGAGGCAAGCACGGAACCCGAGATGTTCATCCAGGGGCCGAAGATCGCCGAAGCGAGAGCGGCATCCGAACTCTTGAGGACATTGATTGCAAGCGCGGAGCCCATGCCCCCGTTCTGCATGCCCACTTCGAAGGAAACCACGCGGGCATCGCGCTCGGCAAGCCCCAACAAACGGGCGGCCCAATAGCCCAGCAGATAGCCAAAGCCATTGTGAAGCATCGCCGCGAGGATGAGCAGCGGCCCGACATGCAGCAGTTTGTCCCTGGAGCTGGCCGTGATAATCGTAATGATGAAGCAGATCGAGGCCATCGAAATCACGGGAAGCGCTTTGTCAAGCCATTCCGCCTTCCCGCGCGAGAGCCGGTTCACGATCAAGCCGGCCACCACCGGAGTAATGATCATCCACAGAATGTCGAGGGCCATTGCGCTGAACTCGATCGTGACGTACTGATCCGCCAGCACCTTCATCAAGAGCGGCGTCATCACGGGAGCGATCAATGTGGTGATGGAGGTGATCGTGACCGAAAGCGCCACATTGGCGCCGGCGATATACGCCATTACGTTGG